>VHCI01000015.1 GCA_016871775.1 Verrucomicrobiota bacterium
GGCGGTCTGGCGCTGCCGCTCACGCTCCGCCTCGCTGGCACGCCGGCCGGACGAGCCGGAACCGGAACCGGGCGGGCGCGGGACGTCCTTCGCCCCGGGCGCGGTTGAGGCCGAGTTCGCTGCCGGAGCGGCCGCGCGGGCGGGGGCGGTGGATGCAGCAGACGCCTTGGGAGCCGCGGGAGCAGGCGGGGGCGGCGGCCGACTGCACGCCGCCAGCCCCAGCGCGAGCAGCGGCGCGGTCAGGCGGAGGCAGGGACGAACGACGAAGGAGCGGGACACGGAGGGAGGGAGCGAACCGGCTCGGGAGCCGGGCGCTCCGGCAGAGAATTGGAGCTTACGCCACGGCCCGGCCGCGCGCAAGATTTCGTCGTGACGAAATCGGCAGGTCGAACCCAAGGACGGGAGACGGCAGCGGTTGGAAGGACGGAAGAACGGAACAAGCATCGCGCCGGGCGAGCCGATCCCGGCGCGCCGGTGCTACCGCGCCGCCACCGCGGCGTCAAAAAGTCAACCGGTACGAGGCGCCGAACTCGCGCTGAGCGCCGAGCCGGTCGTGCGACGCGAGCAGGTCGCGGTCGAGGGCGTTGCGGACGGTGAGGATGAAGGAGTGGGTGCGGTTGGCAGCGCGGAGGCTGTAGCCGGCGCCGAGGTGGACGAGCCCGTAGCCGGGATATTCGAGCGCAAACCGCTGCCGGTCGGCGTAATACGCGGTGAAGTCCGAGAGGTAGGCCCAGCTGCCGCTGAGGCTGAGCCCGCGCCAGCGACCTTCGGGAAACGCGTACGAGGCGGAGAGGGCAGCGTTGTACGGCGGGAAGCGCGACAGCCGGCGGCCGACCTCCTCCGGCAAGTCGGGCGAGGCGGTGGTCACCGCGCGCACGTGGGAGCCGACGAGGGACAGCGACACCGCCGGGGTGACCCGCCAACGGCCCTCGAGCTTGCCGCCGGCGAAACGCTCCTCCCCCGCCGCGACGAGCTGCGGCTGGGTGTGGTTCGCGTCCTGGAGGGGATCGCCGTAGAGCGGGTTGCGGCGCGAGATGTCGCGGTTGATGAAGGTGAAGACCGCCGCGGTCGCGTCGAGCCGGCCCTCGGCCAGCCGCGCCTTGCCGCCCGCCTCGTAGCCGAAGGTGGTCTCGTTCCCTTGGATGTGCCCAGTGCGGGCGTCGACGCGGGTCGACGGGTTGAACGCGGTGCTCACGGTGGCGAACAACAGGAGGCGGCTGGGCACCGCCTGGTGGTTGACGCCGAGGTGCCAGGTGAGCTCGTCGACGCCGTCCCGCACCCGCGCGAGGTTGGCGGCGACCCCGGGGCGGCGGTCCGTGACGCGGAGGCCGACGAGATCCTGACGGAGGCCGCCGGTGAGGACGGTGCGGCCGCGGGCGAGGCTCATCCGGTCGCTGAGCTCGAGGGCGGTGAAGCGGGTGCGCTCCCCGCGGTCGGCGAGCACGCGGCCGAAGCCGACACGGTCGTAGGGTACGGACGGGTAATCCGGGGCGAAGGGGTTGAAGGCGCGGAAGCTGGCGGGCAGGGCGTTGCGGGCGGCGACCGGCAGCGCGCGCTCGGCCCGATGGTTGTCGGCCGCGGTGTGGCTGAGCGCGAGGAGCAGCTTATGCTCCGTGCCCGCGAAGGAGAAGCGCACCGTGGCGTCCGCGCGGGCGACGCGGGCCCGCTGGGGCTGCTCGCTGTGGATCGGTTCCCGGATCCCCTCGAAGCGACCGGTCGCGAGGTTGAGCAGACCGGTGGTGAAACGGTCCTGCTCGATCCGCCGCCACCAAGCCTCGGCGCCGGCGCGCAGGATCACCTGTGGGTGGACCCGCGCCTCGAGAATCGCCCCTGCCACCACGCTCCGGCGGCGCACGCCCGCGTAGGGACCCTGCGCGTTGAAGCCGGCCAGCGGCCGGTAGGGTCCGACGATCCGCGCGCCCGGCGCCAGGCGGTACTCGGGGATGCCCGCGCCGGGCGTCGCATGGAGCTGCGAGAAATCCACCGCCACCAGCGTGCTCGCGTCCGGCCCGTGCCGCCACGAAACGGCCCCGCTGACCGCCCGCGTCTCGGACGACGCGTGCTGCTCGGGTCCGCCCTTGCGGCTCCAGTCGGCCGCGACGCGGTGCCACGCCTTCTGCGGGGCGGTCAACCCGTGCCATTCCAAGGAAGCCGACTGCCGGTCGAGCGAGCCAAGGGCGACGGAGAACGTGCGGCTCGGTGTGGTCCGCGGGCGGTTGGTCCAGTAGTCCTGGATGCCACCCGGCGCGCCACGGCCAAGGACGGGGACGAGCGCGCCCTGGATGACGAACGTGCGACTGGTGTTGAGGAGGTCGATGCCGCCCTGGCGCACGAAGCCGTTGCTGAGCAGCGGGGTCGGAAATCCGCGCAGGCCCACGCGGCGGTCCCCAGTCGCGAGCTCCACCGGCGAGGGGTTGGCGATCAGGCCCATTTCGGCGAGCAACTCCGCGCCGGCGGGGTCATCCTCGAGCGTCTCCGGCGAGAGCAGGTCGCTCGCGAACAGCGGATCGCGTAACTGGGACTCGGGCGAGCCGAGGGCGGCGGGTTCCACCCCGCGCTCCGGCAGGCGCTCCTGGACGCCCACCGGGGCCAGGATCACGGGCGGTTCCGCGGCCGCGACGACCGCCTTGCCCGCCGCGGTCGCCGGGCGCGCGGGAGCCACCTGCGCGCGGCCGAGGGCGGCGCCGGCGCACGCAAGAACGATCCCGGCAGCGGGGATGAGGCGGGGGGCGCTCAGGCGGCGCGGCGACATCGGCGAAGGGTTTCCGTCCGGGCGGCTCAGTTGTCGCGACTGAACTGGGTATTGGGCCGTGGCAGATCCAGTTCCTTGATCCAAATGTTCCGGTAGCGGACGTCGTGGCCCTCGCATTGCAGCTTCAGGCCGCCGGGCGTGTCGGTGATCCCCCTGCCGCCGTCGTTGCCGCCATCAATTCCCGAATTCGCGCCGCCCCAGACCTGATTGATCTCCTGGTTAGCGTGAACCTTCACCCCGTTGAAGTAGACCGTGACCCGCGCCTTCTCAACCAGCTTGCCGTCACGGAAACGGGCCGCGCGGAACTGGATGTCGTACGCGTTCCACTGGCGCAGGCCGCGGTAGAGGAAATAGGGGGACTCGGTCTCATTGATCACCGAGCCCATCCCGTGCTTGGTCGCGTCACCGTCCTGGATCTGGATCTCGTAGCGGTTCTGGAGGTAAACACCGCTGTTGCCGCCTTCGTTCATCACGCAGAACTCCACGTGGAGGCGGAAGTCGCGGTAGGCCTTCCTCGTCACGATGTCCGCCGCGCCGAAACGGCCGCGCGGAACGTTCGGGTCGTCCGTCTGCACCACGGAGCCGCGGTCCACCGGATCGGGCACGACCTTCCACTTGATCGGCAGCGCGGAGGCGAAGCGGGGCCCCTCCCAGTAGGTCCACTTCGCGTCCAGCATCTCGCGGCTGCCGTCGAGGATGACCTCGGCGTCCGGGAGGGGCTTGGCGCCGACGCCGACCGCACCGTGCGCCGTGGCCACGAGGAAAAAGGGCAGCAGGCGGAGGAGGTCGGAAGGGGCGGGGATTTTCACGCGCACAGCGAATCGCGGCGCGCGGGACCTCCGCAAGGGCGAAGTCACTGACCCGCGATCTCACGCCACATGCCGCCGAGGTCGATCCGCCGCTCGCGGGAGCGGTTGATCCACTCGACCTCGGCGGGCGCCCCGGGCGGCGTGTAACGGATGCCCCAGATCGGATCGAACGCCTCCGCGGAGAGGGAGTAGCGCATATCCGCCAGTACAGTCGGGTCCGCGGGGCTGCGCGCCACCCATTGCTCTGAAAACCAGGCGAACCGCGCGAACGAGCCCCGTGTGTCGCGCGCGCGCTCGGCGGCCGTCAGGTCGCCCGGCCCCGCGAGCGGCAGCGACCAGCCCTCGCGGAGTGTGACCGCGCCGCCCCAGCCCACGCGCACCCGGTCACTGTGGATCCGGCCGCCGTGCTCGTAGAGGGTCCGCCAGACCAGCTGGTTGGCGAGAGTGGGCATCACCTCGAGGCGCACCGGGGCGTGCCCGCGGCGTGCGGCAAGGTCGCGCAACGCCGCCTCGGCGCGGCCGTGCTGGACGGCGCCAAGCCCGAGGTAGGCGAACGCTAGGGCCAGCCCCGCGATCGCCGGCGCGGCGGACCGCCGCCCGAGCGCCCAAGCAAGACCCGCGGCGAGCGGCAGGGTGAAGGCGGGATCCACCACCGCGATCCAGTCCCATCCAGCGCGGTGGTCGGAGAACGGCCAGAGCAGTTGCGTGCCGTAGCTGGTGGCGGCGTCGAGCAGAAGGTGGCTGAGGTAGGCGAGGGCGGCAACGAGCCACAAGGTCCAGCCGCGGCCGCCGGAGCGGGCGGCGGGCCGGAGCAGCCAGGGCAGGACGGCAACCAGCGCGCCCACCGGGATGAAGGCGAACGCGTGGGTGAAGCCGCGGTGCGCCGCCACGGCGACGAGCGGATCCACCGCGCTGCGGATGAACACGTCGGCATCCGGCAGCACCCCCGCGACGAGGCCGGCAATCGCGGCCGTGCCGCCGAGGCGCCGCCCGCCGGCGACATGGGCGATGCTGGCACCAAGCACGGCGTGAGAGACGGGATCCATTGGCGGGGAGGAAACGCGGGGGCGGCCGCTTGGCAACCCGCCCCGCCCCCGGCCTTGCGCCGGGCCGGGAAGCGGGTTCCTTGCCTTCGATGTCGTCCTGCCCGTTCCACGCCGCCGCGCCGGCCCCCGCCCCCGCGGCTGCCCCGGCGGATCCGGACGCCGAGCTCGCCTTCCTCGCGGAGGCCCATCCGGCCGGCGTGAAACCGGAGTGGCGCGCCCGCCTCGCCGCCGCGCTCGCCGCGGGCGAGCCCGCGCCCCTCACGGCTGCGGAGCTGACTTGGGCCGGCCGCATTGCTTGGCGCAACCACGCGCGCTGCATCGGTCGCCTCTATTGGCGGCAGCTGGAGGTGCGCGACCGCCGCGGGCTCGAGCACCCCGACGACCTCGCCACCAGCCTGCGCGAGCACCTTGAGTTGGCACAGGGGGCCGGCACGGTGCGGTCCTACCTGACCGTGTTCGCGCCCCCGGATGGTCCGGGCGGGCCCGCGCCGCGGATTTGGAACGCCCAGCTGTGCGGTTACGCGGGCCACCCGCGTCCCGGCGGCGGCATCCTCGGCGATCCCGCGAACGCCGCCTTCACCCGCCTCGCCGGGCGTCTCGGCTGGGCGCCGCCCGGCGAGCCCACCGCGTTCGACCTGCTGCCGTGGATCCTCTCCGGGCGCGACGGGAAACCGCGGCTCTACCCGCTCCCCGCCGGCCTGATCCGCGAGGTCCCGCTCGCCCACCCCGAATTCCCGGGCTTCGCCCGCCTCGGCCTCCGCTGGTACGCCGTGCCGGTGGTCAGCGGGATGCGCTTCCACGCCGCCGGGACGGACTTCCCCGCCGCCCCATTCAACGGCTGGTACATGGGCACCGAAATCGGCGCGCGGAATCTGGCCGATACCGGCCGTTACAACCTACTGCCGGCCGTGGCCGACCTCCTCGGCCTCGACCGCCGCCATCCCCGCACCCTCTGGCAGGACCGCGCCCTGCTAGAGCTGAACGCCGCCGTGCTGCACTCCTATGCCGCGGCCGGGGTCACGCTCGTCGACCACCACAGCGCATCCGAGGAATTCCTGCGCTTCTGCAGCCGCGAGGAGGCGGCCGGGCGGGCGGTGTCGGCGCGTTGGGACTGGATCGTGCCCCCGATCTCGGCGAGCGCGACGCGCGTCTTCCACACGCCGATGCGCGAATTCCCCACCACGCCGGATTTCCATTCCCAGCCACCGCCCGAGGGGCTCGCGTGACGGTTTTCCGCTCGCCCCGCCCTCGCGCCGGGCAAAATGTCTGCGCACCCCTGATGCCTCCAACGTCGCCTTCCCTCCCCCGCAAGGAATTCCTCGGTCTCGCCGCCCTCGGCGCCCTCGGTTTTGCCGCCGGCTGCGCCACCACTGGACGCCGCCCGGTGCCGCGCGACGGCGTCCTCCGCCACGCCGCAATCGGCGCCGGCGGGATAGGCAGTACCGACCTCGACCAGCTCCGCACCCACCCGCGCCTGCGCGTCACCGCGCTGTGCGACACCGACGCGACCCTGCTGGCCGCCGCCCAGCGCAAGTTTCCGGACGCGCGCGCCTACACCGACTGGCGCGAGCTCTTCGCGAGGGAGGGCGAAGCCCTCGAGACCTGCAATGTCTCAATCCCGGACCATATGCACGCCGTGGTCGCGCTGGCCGCGATCCGCCGCGGGATCTCCGTCTACTGCCAGAAGCCGATGGCGCACGACGTCACCGAGTGCCGCGCGCTCACCCTCGCCGCGGCCGCCACGGGCGTCACCACCCAGCTGGGCACGCAGCACGCGGCAGGGCCGGGCGACCGGCTCGCCGTCCACCTCCTTCGCAGCGGGGTGATCGGCAAGGCGCGTCGCGCCTACCTGTGCTCCAATCGCTCGACCGCCGCCCGCTACCGCCTCGCGGGGCCACGCCCGGCGGGGGGCGTCCCGCCCCCGGAGTCGCTCGCTTGGGACCTCTGGCTCGGCAACGCGCCCGCCCGGCCCTACGCGCCCGGCCTCTACCACAGCACCACCTGGCGCTCGTGGCAGGACTTCGGCACCGGCTGGTCAGGGGACATCGGCTGCCACATCTTCGACGCGGTCTGGAAGGGCCTTGGCCTCACCGCCCCGCGCACCGTCACCGCCGAGGTGCAGGCCTCCTGGCGCACCACCCCGGCCCGCCGCGGCGACACCTGGCCGCAGGGCAATCACCTCACGTGGAAATTCCCTGGCAACGCCGCCACCGAGGGACCGGACTTCACCGCGGAGTGGTTCGACGGCGAGTTCTTCCCGCCGGCGGAGGCACAGGCGATCGCCCGCGATCTCGGCTTCGTCAAGTACCCCGAGGAGGCCTCCCTTGTGATCGGCACCGAGGGCGCGCTACTCCTCCCGCACACCTCGGGCCCGCGCCTCCACCCCGCCCCGAAGTTCGCGGACCTCACCCGCCCGAACCTCACCGGCCCCAGCCATTACCACGGCTTCATCGACGCGTGCCTCAACCGCACGCCGGCCGACTCCGACTTCGCCCGCTCCGGCCCGATGGCCGAGGCCGTCATCCTCGGCACCGTCGCGATCCGCCAGCCCGGCGACGTCCTCCAGTGGGACTCCGGCCGCCTCCGGGTCCTCAACTCCGCCGCCGCCAACCGCCTCCTCCGCCGCACCTACCGGTCCGGCTGGGAACTCGATCTCAAGGTCTGACCCTTACCCCCGATGCGCCTCCCCGCCCTGCTCACCCTCCTCGCCCTCGCGCTACCGCTGCCCGCCGCCGCGCCCATGAAGGGCGGCCCCGGTGGCCCGCTGCTGAAGATCCGGGTGCAGCAGCTCCACGTGGACAACAACGAGGGCTGCGCCATCGCGGACTTCAACCGCGACGGCCGCCCGGACATCAGCGCCGGCGAGTACTGGTACGAGGGCCCCGCCTTCACCGCCAAACGCAAACTCCGCCAGCTCGAACCCTTCGGGAAGGACTACGTCACCAACTGCGGCGAGCACGCGCACGACGTGAACGGCGACGGCTACCCGGACATCGTCACGGGCGCCTTTATGGACTCGAAGGTGTACTGGTACGAGAACCCCGGTCCGGCCGGGCTCACCGGCACCGCGCCGTGGCGCCAGCACGTGCTGGTTGAGACCAAGCTGATGCAGAACGAGTGGACCGCCCTGAGCGACCTCGACGGCGATGGCGTGCCCGAGTACGTGGTCAACTCCTACGGCCACGCCAACGCGCTGATGGCGTACCGCTTCGCCAAGGGCCCAGCGGGCGAGCCCATCCTCGCCCCCTGGGTGATCCAGCCCGGCGCGCCGTTCGTCAACGGCCACGGGATCGGCTTCGGGGACCTCAATGGCGACGGCCGCGAGGACATCCTCTACGGCAACGGCTGGTACGAGCGCCCCGCCGGGAGCATCACCGCCGGCCCGTGGCGCCGCCACGCCGACTGGACCTGGCCGCACGCCAGCACCCCGATGATCGTGGTCGACCTCACTGGCGATGGGCGCGCGGACATCATTCGCGGCCACGGCCATAACTACGGCCTCTACTGGGAGGAGCAGCGCGACCCCAACCGGGACGGCAGCACCAACTGGCGCCACTTCGTCATCGACGACAAAATTTCGCAGACCCACTGCCTCGTCTGGGAGGACCTCGACCGCGACGGCAAGCCGGACCTCATCACCGGGCGCCGCGTGCGCGCCCACAGCGGCAACGATCCGGGCGACAACGAGCCGGGCTGCGTGGCCCTCTACAAGTGGAACGCCGCTGAGCGCCGCTTCGCCAAGCATATGCTGGCCGACGGCGGACCCGGCACCGGCCTCCAGATCCGCGTGGCGGACCTCGACGGCAACGCCTGGAAGGACATCGTCGTTGCCGGCAAGAGCGGTACCCACATCCTCTGGAACGACGGCCGCTGAGCTGCACCTCCCAGCTCCGGGCGTGGCCCGGTGTGGGTGCCGCCCGCGCGCGTGGCCGGAGCCGGGCGGGGAACCTTCCAGCCGAGGTCGCCCTCGGGGCTTGCGCCGCCGCTCCGCCTCGCGCGTCATCTCGCGCCGCCCCCTTTTTCCCCGATGCGCCTCCGCCTCCCGCTGCTGTCCCTGTTCCTGCTCCCGCTCGCCGCCGCCGAGGCCAGCCCCGAGCCCTTCGCGCTGCGCGAGGGCGACCGCGTCGCCTTCCTCAACGACGGCCTGATCGAGGGCGAGCAACACCACGGGTGGATCGAGCTGATGCTCACGACGCGGGCGGCCGACCGGAACCTCACCTTCCTCAACCTCGGGTGGAACGGCGACACGCCGGCGGGCGACTCCCGCTTCGGCCTGAGCCTGCTGCAGGCGGGCCGCGCTCCGGCTCGCCGTGCCCGAGGTGGCCTTCCGCGTCGAATGAACGATCGCGATCCCGCCCTCATGAGGCGGGAACTAAGCAGTAAGAGACGTTTTTTACTTAAATCTTTTCCCACCCACGAACTGGGATTATCTGAAGGGCGACTTGCAGTCATCGAACCGCAGTGAAACTGCGCCTCCTCGCCCTCCTCCTTACTGCGGCCGCGCTCGGTCGCGCCGCGGCACCGGCGCCCGCCGCCCCCGGGGCACCCGCGGCGGAGTTGAGCGCCCGCGACGCGATCATTCTGGGGGTGATCGAGGGGGTGACCGAGTTCCTGCCCATTTCGTCGACCGGCCATCTGATCATCGGGACGCGCCTCCTGGGGCTCGATGACACCAAGCCCCTGACCGGACCGGACGGCCAGCCGCGCTGGCACCGGAAGCCGAAGGAGGGCAAGCCGGGCGAGCCGCTCACGGTGAAGAACGCGGCGGACACGTTCATCGTGGTGATCCAGTTCGGGGCGATCGCGGCGGTGGCGTTGCTGTACTGGGGTCCCCTGATGTCGATGGCGCGGGGCCTGGTCGGCCAGAATCCAGCCGGCCGCCGGCTGCTGATCAACGTGCTCATCGCCTTTGTCCCGGCCGCCGGGATCGGCTTCCTCGCCAGCAAATGGATCGAGGAGAACCTGTTCTCGATCGGCGCAGTGATCATCGCCCTAGTCGCCGGCGCCCTGCTGATGTTCGCGGCCGAGGCCTGGCACCGCCGCCGCGTCGCGTCGGGCACGTGGGTCGGACGGGACGAGTTGACCCCGCGGGGCGCCGCCACCGTGGGCCTGCTGCAGTGCCTCGCGATGTGGCCGGGCACGAGCCGGTCGATGATGACCATCGTGGGCGGCTACTTCGCGGGCCTCGATCCGCGGCGCGCGGCCGAGTTCAGCTTCATCCTCGGCTTCGTCACGCTCACCGCCGCCTCGATCTACAAGAGCCTCCGCGGCGGCGCGGTGATGATCGAGGTCTTCGGCTGGCCCAAGGTGATCCTCGGCGGCGTGGTCGCGGCGGTCACCGCGGCGATCTGCGTGCGCTTCCTCGTCAACTGGCTGACTCGCCACGGGCTCGCCGTGTTCGCCTGGTACCGGATCGCCCTCGCGGCGGTCCTCGCGCTCTACTTCTACCGCTGACCAAGGCGGGCGGTAACTCCCGCCGGGCGGCCCGCGTCTTCCCGCCACCCGTTATGCGCCACTCGCCGCCTCCTCCCCTCGCCCGCCGGGCCTTCGCCCCCGTCCTGGCCTTGTTGGTCGCGGGAGTGTCCGCCCAGGAGAAGACTCCCAAGCCTGGCAAACCCGAGCGCGAGGACAAGGCGGAGCTCCGCGAAATGAAAGGGACGGGGGGCGACAAGCCCGGCCGCGATGCGGGGGCGGAGTCCGCCCGGGGGTTGACGCGCCTCCGGGAGACAATGCGGGTCGCAGACGACGCTGAATGGGCGGTGATCGCCGAGCGGATCGTAGCGGTGCAGGCGGCCGGCGGCGTGGCGGGGGCCAAAGACAAGGATAGGACTAGGCCGGCGGAGGCGGAGCGGAGGGCGCAGGAGGCCCTGCGGTCCGCGGTGCGGGGGGGGCTGCCGGAAGCGGAGTTGCGCCTGCGCTTGGCACGCGCGCACGAGTTGCATCGGGAACGAGAGGCGCGGCTGGCGCGGGCGCGGGCCGAATTGCGCGCCGTGCTCACCGTGCGCCAAGAGGCCGTGGCCGTCCTTGCCGGCCTCCTGGACCCCTTACCTTAAAGTTACCTGAGCGCAGATCCGGGCCTGCCGAGGTTCCGAACCCAAGTCCAACCCCGGCAGGAGCCCGAACCTACATAGTTGCCGCGCGGCGCACCGGCGTGACCTCGCCGCGGGCCACCCGCAGCAGTTCGCGCCGGAGCCAGTCGAGGGCGGCATTCACGGCGCGCGCCTTGATCGTGCCGCGCGGCCCCGGGTAGCTGAGTTTTTTCGCCCAGACGCCGCCGGGGGTGAGGAGGCCGACGTAGATCGTGCCCACCGGGCTGCCGCCGCGGCCGGTCTCCGCCGCGCCGGCAAAGCCCGTGATGGCAAGGGCGTAGTCCGCACCCAGCGTGTCGGAGGCGCCGGTAGCCATCGCGACCGCGGCCTCCTCGCTGGCCGCGCCGTGCTGGAGGAGCAGGCACTCGGGGATGTCGAGCAGCTGGGATTGCGTGTCGTTCGTGCAGGCGACGACGCCGCCGGCGAAGAACTTGCAGGCGCCGCAGGACTCGGTGAACGCCTGGGCAAGGAGACCGCCGGTGGCGGTCTCCGCCACGGCGAGGCGCTTCTCCTGGGCGCGGAGCAGGTCGGCGCAGACCTTGGCGAGCGTGTCATGGCCGCGGGAGACCACGTCGTCGCCGAGCAGGCCGGCGCACTCCGCCGCCACGGCCTCGACCGCCGCCTCGTCGAGGGAGCCGACCGGCGAGCTGAGGCGAAGGTCGACGGCGCCCTGGTGGGCGCAGAAGGCGACACTAAGGCCGGGGCCGGCGCGGTCAAAAATGGGCTGGAGGCGGGTCTCGAGGGCGGACTCGCCGATGCCGGCGGTGCGCAGCTGGACGTAGGCCTCGCGGTCGCGGAGGAGTCCGCGCGCGGCGAGGCGGGGCACGACCTGGCCGAGGAACATCGGCTGCAGTTCGTTGGGCGGGCCGGGGAGCATCACCAGCACGCGGCCGCCCTGCTCCACCCAGAGGCCCGGGGCGGTGCCGTTGGCGTTGGCGAGGACCTCGCCCCCCTCAAAGACCTGGGCCTGCTTAAGGTTATTGGGCGTCATCTTCCGGCCAATCCGGGAAAAGCGCTCCTCGATGGCGGCCTCCACCGCGGGATCGTGCACCAGCCGGCGGCCGAGGACGGCCGCGACGGCGTCGCGGGTACGGTCATCGCAGGTCGGCCCGAGGCCGCCTGTGGTGATCACGACATCCGCCCGCGCCCAGCTTTCCCGGAACTGCGCCGCGATGGCGTCGGCCTCGTCGGTGAGGGTGACGTTGCGCTGGAGGAGCGCGCCGCGCCGGCCGAGCTGGGAGCCGATGAAGGTGAGGTGCCCGTTCGCCGTGAGCCCGAGGAGGAGCTCGTCGCCCAGCGTGAGCAATTCGTAGCGCACCGCGGCGACGGCGCGGGGGGCGGGGGGGACGGCGGACGGGGAAGGTTGCATTTTGCGCGTCCGGATCCTAGGCGAATTCTCCCGAAATGCCAGCGGCCGTTCCGTCCGGGCCGCGCAGGGAACGATGCGTGAACACAAGCCGACGACTTTGAAGGAGAAGGTGCGCCGCCTACCGGAGCGCCCCGGCGTGTACCTGATGAAGGACCGTCTGGGGAGGATCCTCTATGTGGGGAAGGCCCGCAGCCTCCGGCACCGCGTCTCCTCGTATTTCCAGCGCAGCCGCGCATTCCGCACCTCGCAGCCCAAGATCCGCGCGCTGCTCGAGCTGATCGCCGACTTCGAGGTGATCGAGGTGCGCTCCGAGCCCGAGGCGCTGCTGCTGGAGGGTCGCCTGATCAAGCAGTGGCGACCACGGTACAACACCGACTTCACCGACGACAAGCGCTTCCTGCTCGTGCGGGTGGACCTTGGCGAGGCGCTGCCGCGCTTCCGGCTCACCCGCCTGCGGAAGGAGGACCGCGCGCGTTACTTCGGGCCCTTCGCCCACAGCGGCCTGCTCCGGCGCACGCTCGCCCAGATGCGGCGCCAATTCGGCGTGCTGCTCGCCGACGGCACCCCCACGCGGCTGGAGGACGGCAGCTGGCGCCTGTATGACGACGTCCGGGCCGAGCTCTACGGGGGCGACCACGTGGTGACCACGGCCGCCTACCGCGAGCGCATCGAGGCCGCGTGCGCCTTCCTCGAGGGGAAATCCCGCGAGTGGGTCGACTCGCTGCGGACGGAGATGGCGGCGGCCGCGGAGCGACGCGACTTCGAGCGAGCGGCGGAATTGCGGGACATCGTCTTCGCGCTCGAGCAGACGCTGCGCCGGACCCGCCGCTTCGAGCGAGCCGATCCAGTGCGGCCCGCCGGGGGCGCGGCCGCGCTGGAGGCCCTGCGGGAGGTCCTCGCCCTACCCGCACCGCCCGCGGCGATGGAGTGCTTCGACATCTCGCACATCTCGGGCACGTTCGTCGTCGCCGCGATGGTGCGCTTCACCGACGGCAAGCCCGACAAGGACCAGTACCGCCGTTTCCAAATCCGCAGCTTCGTGGGCAACGACGACTACCGCGCGATGGAGGAGGTGGTGGGCCGCCGCTACCGGCGCCTCGCCGCCGAGGGGAAGCCGCTGCCGGACCTCGTGGTGATCGATGGCGGCCGGGGCCAGATCGGCGCCGCACTGCGCGCCTTCGTTGCGCTGGACCTCGAGCCGCCGGCCGTCATCGGCCTCGCCAAGCGCCACGAGACGATCCTCTTCGCTGACGGCCGCGCGCCGCTCAACCTGTCCCTCAACCACCCCGGCCTGAACCTGCTGCAGCGCCTGCGCGACGAGGCCCACCGGTTCGCGAACACCTACAACGCGGACCTCCGCTCGCAACGCCTGCGCGAGAGCGTGCTGGACGAGTTCCCCGGCCTTGGCCCCGTCCGGCGCGCCGCCCTGCTTGCCGCCTTCGGCGACATCCAGCGCCTCCGCGCCGCCCCGGTGGAGGCGATCGCGGAGGTGGACGGCTTCGGCCCGCGCCTCGCCGCCGAGCTGCATGCCTTCCTGCAGCCCCCTGCCGCCCCCGAATCCGCGCCGCCCGACCTGGATCCCTGAGGGCCGGCCCTTCAGTACTTGGCACGCTGAGCCACGCGGCTTTGCTCGGGGAACCCCGATGAAACCGCTTCGCCGCCCCGCCCCCGCCCGCCTGCCCTTCGCGGCGGCCTTTGCCGCGCTCCTCCCGCTCCTGCCCGCCGCGCCGGCGCCCGCCGCTGGTCCGGCGGACCCCATGCGACCCAATATCATCTTCCTGATGGCCGATGACCTCGGCTGGGGCGACGTTGGCGCCTACGGCCAGCGGCACATCCGCACGCCGCACGCGGACCAGCTCGCGCGCGAAGGCCTGCGCTTCACCGACGTCTACGCGGGCGGATCCGTTTGCGCCCCGTCGCGCAGCGTGCTGATGACCGGCCAGCACCTTGGCCATACGCGCGTGCGCGGCAACAGCGGGATGACCGGCGGCGTAGGCGAGCAGCGACGCGTGCCGCTGGAGCCGGGCGACGTCACCGTTGCGATGCTCCTGCGCCAGGCCGGCTACGCCACCGGCATCACCGGCAAGTGGGGCCTCGGCGAGCCGGGCACCACGGGCATCCCCAACCGCAAGGGCTTCGACGAGTGGTACGGTTACCTGAACCAGGCCCACGCCCACACCTACTACACGGACCACCTGTGGCGGAACGAGGAGCGCGTCACCCTGCAGGGCAACCTCAACGGTCAGACGAAGGAGTACTCCCACGACCTGTTCGCGGAGTTCACCCTCGACTACGTGCGCCGCCACCGGGACCGCCGCTTCTTCCTCTACCTCGCTTGGACCCTCCCGCACGGCAAGTACGTCGTCCCCAGCCTCGAGACCTACGGCGACCGGGACTGGCCGCAGGACTACAAGGTGCACGCCGCGATGGTGACCCGCCTCGACCGCGACCTCGGCCGCCTGATGGCGCTGCTGCGCGAGCTGGGCCTCGACGACCGCACCATTGTATTCTTCTGCTCCGACAACGGCGGCGTGGACCGGCGTGAGAACGTCCTCGACAGCGTCGGCCCGTTCCGCGGCAAGAAGGGCGTACAATACGAGGGCGGACTACGAGTGCCGATGATCGTGCGCTGGCCCGGCCGCGTGCGGGGGGGCGCCGTGAGCTCCGCGCCGTGGTACTACGCTGACGTGCTGCCCACGCTGGCGGAACTGGGTGGCGCCCAGGTGCCTGGGGGCGTGGACGGGGTGAGCGTGGTGCCGACCCTCCTCGGCCGCGAGCAGCCTGAGCTGCGGACCCGGAAGCTTTACTGGGAACAGTACAGCGGCGGCGGCTTCCAGCAGTCCGCGCGCTGGGGCCGCTGGAAGGGCCACCTCCAAGCGGGCCGAGACCAATTCGAGCTCTACGACCTAGAGCAGGACCAGTTGGAGGCGCGCAACGTCGCCGCCGCCCATCCTGAGGTGGTGCGCGAACTGCGGGCCTTCTTCACGCAGGCCCACGTCCCCTCCGCGAACTGGCACGTGCGCCCGCCGGCGGAGAAGCACTGAACGCCACCGCGCTCAGCCCAGGAGCAGGACCTTGCCGGTGGTCGCCCGGGCCTCGAGCGCGCGGTGGGCGTCGGCCGTGCAGGCGAGCGGGAAGGTCGCGCCGATCCGCACCCGCAGCGAGCCGTCGGCCAGCCACGCGAAAAGGTCGGTCGCCCGCGCGCGCAACTCGGCCGGGGTCGCGACGTAGTGCGCGAGAGTCGGCCGGGTCAGGAAGAGGGAACCGCGCTGCGACAGCACGAGCGGCGCGACGGGCGGCACGGGACCGCTCGCATTGCCAAAGGAGGCCAGCAGGCCGCGCGGGCGCAGGCTCGCGAGCGAGCCCTCCCAAGTCGCCCGCCCGACCCCATCGTACACCACGTCGACGCCACGCCCCTCCGTGAACGCCCGCGCCGCCGCCGCAAAATCCTCCCGCGCGTACACGCACACAGCGTCCGCGCCCGCCTCCCGCGCCAGCATCGCCTTCGCGTCGTCCCCCACGGTCGCGAGCACCCGCGCGCCGCGCCGCTTCGCCAGTTGCACCAGCAGCAGCCCCACCCCGCCCGCCGCCGCGTGCACCAGCGCCGTCTCGCCGGCCCGCAACGGCCAGGTGTCCGTCGTGAGGTAATGCGCCGTCAACCCCTGCAGCATCACGGCGGCCGCCTGCGCGGCGGTCACGTCCGCGGGCACGGGCACGACCTGCGCCACCGGCACGAGGGCCTCGTCCGCGCAAGCCCCCGCCACGGCCGCGCTCGCCACCCGGTCACCCGGCTGGAAACCGGTCACCCCGGGCCCGACCGCGGTCACCACGCCCGCGGCCTCCTGGCCCAGCGTGTGCGGCAGAGGGACCGCGTAGAGGCCGGAGCGCTTGTAGGTGTCGATGAAGTTGAGTCCGGCCGCCCCGACGCGGAGGCGCAGCTCGCCGGCGCCCGGGACCGGGAGCGGAAGCTCGTCGAGGACCAGTTTCTCCGGGCCACCGTGCTCGTGGATGCGGATCGCGCGCATCCCCGCACCCCTGGCCGCGCCCGCCGCGGGCCGCCAGCCCAAACCCACGCGCGCGCTCGACTCGCCCCCGCGACTCCGCCAGCCTTACTCGCAGCCCGCCTCGGATGTCCCCTCGCCCCTCCAGTCCCGCTCTGCCCGCCGCCGCCCTCGCCGCGCTGCTGGCCGCCGCCCCCGCCGCTTCCGGTGCGCCGGTGGACTACGACCGCGACATCCGGCCGATCCTCTCCAGCCACTGCTTCCATTGCCACGGGCCCGATGACGCCTCGCGCAAGGGTGGTCTCCGCCTCGACCTCGCGGAGGGGGCCCGCGGCCCCACCAAGAGCGGCGCCCTCGCGGTCGTCCCCGGTGATCCCGCCCGCAGCGAGCTGCTGCAGCGCATCGTGTCCCCGCACGCCGACGAGGTGATGCCGCCGCCGGAGGCCAAGAAGCCGCTCGCTCCCGCCCAAGCGGACCTGCTCCGCCGCTGGATCGCCGAGGGCGCGCCGCAACCCACGCACTGGTCCTTCCAGGCGCCCGTCCGCCCCGCCCTGCCGGAGGTCGCGGGCGCCACCCACCCCGTGGACCGCCTGGTCCGCGCCCGCCTCGCGCGCGAAGGCCTCGCGCCGGCGCCCGCGGCCGACGCGCGCACGCTCGTCCGCCGCCTCCACCTCGATCTGCTCGGTCTGCCGCCCGCGCCCGCGGACGTGGAGGCGTTCGCCGCGGACCGCGCCCCCGGCGCCCTCGAGCGGCTCGTCGACCGGCTCCTCGCCTCGCCGCACTTTGGGGAACGCTGGGGCCGCCACTGGCTGGACCAAGCGCGCTTCGCCGACAGCGCGGGTTACCTCAACGACACCCTGCGGCCGAACGCCTACCTGTTCCGTGACTGGGTGATCGACGCGGTCAACCGCGACCTGCCATTCGACCGGTTCACGGTGGAGCAACTGGCCGGCGACCTCCTGCCGGAGCCGACCCTCGAGCAGCGGATCGCGACCGGCTTCCACCGCAATTCGCTCAAAAACGACGAGGCCGGGGCGGACCTCGAGCTCGACCGGGTGAAGAACGCCGTCGACCGCGCGGCGACCACCGGCGCGGTGTGGCTCGGGCTCACCGTCGGCTGCGCCGAGTGCCACACGCACAAGTACGATCCGGTCTCGATTCGCGAGTTCTACCAGCTTTACGCGTTCTTCAACCGCACCGCCGAACGCGACCTCCCCGCGCCGCGCCCGGATGAGCTCGCGGCCTACGAACGGAAGCTGACCGAGTGGGAGGCCGGGCGGGCGCGCCTCGAGGCGCCCGTCGCGGCGCACGTGGCCACGCTCGCTGCCACCCGGGTGCCAGCCTGGGAGCGCGCCCTCACCCTGCCCGCCGCCCGCTGGACCGTGCTCCGCCCGGAGGAGATCCACTTCATCACCGAGGACGAGGAACGCCTCCTCGCGTCCAACCCCGACCACTCGGTCACCACCGGGGAGCGCGACCCCGTCCGCACACGCTACGTGGTGCGCGCGCCGTTCGCGCGGCGGGGCGTCACCGGCTTCCGCCTCGAGGCGCTCGCGGGCCTCGGCGAGAAGCCGGGCCGCAGTCGCGGTGGCGACTTCCACCTCGCGGAAGTCTCGGTCACCGCCCGCGTGCCCGGGGGCGCCCAGGAACGGCTGGCGTTCGCCGCCGCCCGCGCGGACTTCGCCGCCACGGCCACCCCGGCGGCCCACGCCCTCGACGGTGACAACACCACGGGCTGGGGCGTGGCCGGCCAGACCGACCGCGCGCACGCCATTATCTTCGAGTTGAAGGAGCCGCGGGACTTCGCGCCCGGCACGGAGCTCTTCATCGAGCTCGAGCACCGCATCACGGGCGTCCTGACGCGGTTCCGCCTCGCCGCCACCACCGCCCCCGGACCCCTCGAGCCCAGCCCGCTCCCCGACGAGATCCTGGCCGTGCTCGACACCCCGGAGGACCGGCGCACGCTGGACGACCGGCTTGCTCTGGCGCGCCACCTGGCCCGCTTCGACGACGAGCGCGGCCGGGAACTGCACCGGCCCCTCGCGGCGCACTTCGCCAAGCGGCCCGAGTTCCCGCGGACCGCAGCGGCGGTGCTGGTGGCGCACGAGCGGAAGACGCGCGTGCACCTGCGCGGCGATTACCAGCGACCGGGCGAGGAGGTCCTGCCGGGCACGCCGGTCGTCCTCCCGCCGTTACGGAGCCGCGGCGCCGTCGCGGACCGACTCGACCTCGCGCGTTGGGTCACCGACCCCGCCCACCCGCTGACCGCGCGCGTGGCGGTCAACCAGGTCTGGCTCCAACTCTTCGGCCGCGGGCTCGTCGCGACGCCAGACAACTTTGGCGCACTCGGCGAGCGGCCGTCGCATCCGGAGCTGCTGGACTGGCTGGCGACCGAGTTCGTGCGCTTGGGCTGGAGTCGGAAGGCGCTGATCCGCCTGCTCGTGACCTCGGAGACCTACCGGCAGGCTTCGCGGCGCCGCGCGGACTTGGAGGAGCGGGACCCGTTGAACGTGCTGCTGGCGCGCCAGAGCCGGCACCGGCTCGAGGCGGAAATCGTGCGCGATGTGGCGCTGGCGAGCAGCGGCCTGCTGAACCCGCGGATCGGCGGTCCGAGCATCCACCCGCCGCTGCCGGAGTTCGTGCTGGCGTTCGGCCGCAACCGCGCGTGGCCCGAGACGAAGGGGCTGGAGGCGAATCGGCGCGGGATGTACATCCACCTCCGGCGCAACGTCCCCTACCCGATGCTCACGGCCTTCAACGCGCCCGACGCGAGCGTGGCCTGCCTGCAGCGGGAGCGCTCCAATTCGCCCCTGCAGGCGCTCACCCTCCTGAACGACCCCGTGTTCGTGGCCGCGGCGGAGGCCCTTGCGGGCCGATTGGCGGGGGCATCCGGTGACCTCGACGCACGGCTGCGCCACGGGTTCGCGCTCTGCCTCGGCCGCCCACCCGCCGCGGTGGAGCTCGCCGCGCTGCGGCGCCACCACGACGACCAGCTCGCCCTCGGCGACGCGCGCTCCGCCCTCCTCGCCACCGCCCGCCTGCTCCTCAACCTCGACGAGTTCATCACCCGCGAATGATCCCGCCCGCGCTCGACCGGAGACAGTTCCTCACCCGGGCCGGCGGCGGCCTCGGCGCCCTCGCCCTCTCCCACCTCCTCGGTGCCGACGGCCTGCTCGCGAACACCGCAACGGGCCCCGGCCGCGTGCCCACCCACCACGCACCGCGGGCGAAGAACTGCATCTACATCTACCTCGAGGGCGGGCCCAGCCAGATGGACCTGTACGACCCGAAGCCGAAGCTTAACGCGCTGGACGGCCAGCCGCTGCCGGAGTCGATGCTGGCCAATATGCGCTTCGCCTTCCTCGCAAAGGAGTCTGCGCGCCTGATGGGCTCGCCGCGGAAGTTCCGGCCGCACGGCCAGTGCGGGATGGAACTCTCGGACCTGCTGCCCCACATCGGCTCGATCGCGGACGACATCTGCCTGATCCGGTCGATGCACACCGACCAGTTCAACCACGTTCCCGGCCAGCTGCTGATGAACACGGGCTCGGCCATCTCCGGGCGGCCCAGCCTCGGCTCGTGGCTCTCGTACGGCCTCGGCAGCGTCAACCGCAACCTGCCCGAGTTCGTCGTGCTCGTGTGCGTCGGCCGCGGCGTGCCCGGCGGCTCCGCCAGCTGGTCCAGCGGCTTCCTCCCTTCGCACCACTCGGGGGTGATGTTCCGCAACGAGGGCACCCCCGTGCTCAACCTCGACCTCCCCGCCGGCGTGACCCCCGGGATGCAGCGCCGCACAATCAGCGGCGTCAACGAGCTCAACGCCCTCCGCCAGGCCGAGGCGGCCGACCCGGAGATCGAGAGCCGCATCGCCGCCTACGAGCTCGCCTTCCGGATGCAGACCGCCTCGCCCGAGCTGATGGACCTGTCCGGCGAGAGCCAGGAGACACTCGACCTCTACGGGGTGAACCGATCCGAGCCCAAAGCCCCCGGCGGCAACCCGCTCGGCGGGACCGGGCTCTTCGGCACCTTCGCCCGCAACTGCCTGATGGCCCGCCGCCTCGTGGAGCGGGGCGTCCGCGTAGTGCAGGTGATCCATGCCTCGTGGGACCACCACAGCAACCTCGACCGCGACCTCCCGCACAACTGCCTGATGGCCGACCAGCCGATCGCCGCGCTGGTCACAGACCTCAAGCGCCGCGGGCTCCTCAAGGACACGCTGGTGGTGTGCGGCTCCGAGTTCGGCCGCACCGCCCTCGGCGAGAACCGCCCCGGCTCCCGCTCCATTACCGGCCGCGACCACCACCCCAACGCCTTCAGCCTCTGGCTCGCCGGCGGCGGGGTGAGAGGCGGGCAGGTGATTGGTGAAACGGACGACATCGCGTGGAACGTCGCCCGCGACCCGGTGCACGTCCACGACCTTCACGCCACCCTGCTTCACCTCTTCGGCTACGACCACGCACGCCTCACCTACCGGTTCCAAGGGCGCGACTACCGGCTGACGGACGTCCACGGCCACCTCGTCCCGCGGATCCTCAGCTGAGCGGGCCCGCGGCGGCGCGCGGTCAGCGGCGCAGGACGCGGTCGGCGTGCTCGAGGTACCGCGCCCAGTCGCGCGGCGTGATGTCGTGCTTGCCCGTGCGCAGGTGGTACGTCAGCCCATCGCCGAGCACCGCCTCGTCGGGTCCGGGCATCGCCGCGCCCCGCAGACCGGCGCGGCCGAACAGGGCATACCCGGGGGTCGCGTGTACGACGGAGAGATACTCGCCCTTGGGGTCCGCCCACGCGTCCTCGGTGGCGCTGGCGACGTGCACCGGCCGCGGGGCCACCAACGCCACCAGCTGGTGCTGGTCCACCGGGAGCGCCGCCTCGCGGCCGTTGTACGCCCGGAAGTTGCGCGCGAACCAGAAGGGGAAGGACGTGTTGATCCGCGCCACGTTCTCGCCGAAGTCGCGCTTGCTCAGCGCCGCCCCGCCCGCGCCCGAGTTGTTGGCGATCACGAGCGCAAACCGCTCATCCTGCGCGCCCGCCCACAGCGCCGCCTTGCCCAGCCGCGAGTGGCCGTGCACCGCCACGCGGCGCGCGTCGACGTCCGCGTCGGCCTCGAGGTAGTCGAGCGCGCGGCTCAGGCCCCACGCCCACATCCCGATCGCCCCCCACTCGTCGGGCCGGCGCGCCTCCATCGCGGAGGTGCCGAACACCGCCCCCGCCCCGCCGGTCAGGCCCTCCGGCCGGTCCTCGCACACGTCCCCGTAGTAGGCCGTAACGGTTCCGTAGCCGCGGGCGACGACGGTCTCGACGTCCCAGCGCGCCGCGTGGACGCCGCGGGTGCGCTCGGTCGCCCGGCCGGCCACGATGCCGAAGTCCGCGTTCGCGCGCATCCACGCGGTGGAAAGGGAGATGCCCGGGTCCGGGTGCACGCAGGCGTTGCCGTAGTAATTGTAGCCGAGGAAGGCCGGCACTGGACCGCGCGCGCCAGCGGGGAGGTACATCAGCAGGTGCATCCGCGGGCCGTCGCGCCGGTCTGTGAACCAGAGTGTGATCTCCTTGCGCACCGCCTTGCCGCTGAGCGCCGCGCGGCCGACGCAGGTTACCTCCCAGTGCATCCCAGCCGGCCGGCCCCCGGGGGTACGACCGTAGACCTCGCGAGCGAAGAGCTCGAGCAGCTCTGGCCGCCGGCGCGCGCGCCAGTCGGCGCCGTCGCGGACGGCCGTGCCGTCGGCGGCCAAGAGCGGGTCGGGCAGAGTGTAGGGCGGGACCTTGGCCTCGTCGTAATTGATGGGGATGGCGGGCGCGGCGGCGTGGAGGCCGGGGGCGAACAGGAGGCAGGCGAGCCGGGAGAGGCGGGGCATCCCCGAGCGTTGCCCGCCCGCGGGCGCGGGGGCAAGCGGGACGCCACGCTGGGAATGCCCTTGCGGGCGCCGTGGTTCGGGTCTTCCGTCCGGATCAAACGCCCACCCTATGAGCGAACGGAAGCAAACCGCCACCGACGCGGGTCAGGCCGCCTTGAGCGCCGACCGCAAATCCAATTTCGGCAGCACGCCCGACCCCTGGGAGGCCTGCACCCGACTCGAGCACGGCGGCGACCGCAGCTTCGCCTGGAGCGTGCGCGAGCAGGTGATCGACGCCCTCCCCGAGGACCGCGAACGCATCGAGGGCCGCCTGCTCGACGCCCTCCGCCGTGCCGGCCTCTCCGAGGCCGGCCGCGCCTTCGTCTGCCAGATGCTCGCCCTCGTCGCCGGCCCGCGCAGCGTCCCCGTACTCGCCGCCCTCCTCAAGGACCCCAAGTCCGCCGACGACGCGCGCTACGCGCTCCAGCCGGTCCCCGGCCCCGAGGCGGACGCCGCCCTGCGCGACGCGCTCGGCTCCCTCTCCGGCCCGGCCAAGGCCGGCCTGATCGGGACGATCGCGCTGCGTGGGGACACCACCGTGCGCGCCGTCCTCGCCGGCATCCGCGCCAACCCCTCCGAGGCCCCCGTGGTCCGCGACGCCGCGGCCCGCGCCCTCGACCACCTCAAAGCCTGACCCGTATGACGCCCCCGCTTCCCCTAGCCCGCCGCGCGTTCCTCAAGCAGTCCGGACTCGCCGCCGCGACCGCCGCCGCGACCCTCATCCTCCCCTCCGGCCTCCGCGGGGCCAACGCCCCGAGCCGCAAGATCACCGTCGGCATCGTCGGCTCCGGCAACATCGCCCACAGCCACTACGGCAAACTTCTGGGGGAGCAGGAGAGCGTGCGCATTCTGGCCGTGTGCGACGTGGACCGCGAGCGCCGGGACGAGGGCGCCGCGCGCGTGAACCGCTCGTACGGCACCGCTGACTGCAAGGCGTACGCCGACTTCCGGGAGCTGAATCGCAGGTCGGACATCGACGCGGTCTTCATCTGCACGCCCGACCACTGGCACGCGCTGGTCGCGATCGACGCGATGCGCAACGGCAAGGACGTGTACATCGAGAAGCCGATGACCCTCACCATCGAGGAGGGCCGGGCCGTGGTCGCCGCTGCGCGCAAGCATCACCGCGTCGCCCAGCACGGCACCCAACACCGCTCGATGAAGCGGTTCCACGACGTCGCTGAGTACGTGCGCAACCAAGGCCTCGGGAAACTCGAGCGCATCGAGTGCTTCATCCCGCCCAACAACCGTCACGTCGGCGCCACTTGGAAAGCCGAGCCGGTGCCCGCGGGCCTCGACTGGGAGATGTGGCTCGGGCCCAGCCCGTGGCGCCCGTACTCGTCGCTGGGCTGCCACTACAACTTCCGCTTCATCTCCGACAGCGCCTACGGCCAGGTCACCAACTGGGGCGCGCACTACCTCGACATTGGCCAGTGGGCGATGGACGCGGACGCCGGCGGCCCGGTCGCGGTGGAGGGGCACGGGGAGTTCCCGAGCAGCGGCCTGTTCTCGAATGCGACCAAGGTGAACTTCACCGTGCGCTACGCCAACGGCGTGCCGATGACCTGCCGCACCCGCCACGAGGGCGGCGGCACCTCGCGGTTCATCGGCGAGCGCGGCTGGCTGGACATCTCGCGCAACCGGATGACCGCCTCGAACCCGGACCTGCTCCGCGAGATGCAGGCCTCCGGGAAGAAGATCCAGCTGGAGCTGAGCAACGACCACCACGAGAACTTCCTTGCCTGCGTGCGCTCGCGGAAGAAGCCGATCGCGGACGTCGAGATCGGCCACCGCACGACCACCGTTTGCAACCTCGGCCAGATCGCGATGGTGCTCGGCCGCTCCCTGAAGTGGGACCCGGCGAAGGAGGAGTTCGTCGGCGACGCGATGGCCAACCGCCTGCGCGGTCGCGCGATGCGCTCCCCCTGGTCGCTCGTCTGAACCCGGCTGGGCCCGCGGCCCCGCTCAGGCGGGGACCGGGGCCCAGCCGCCGACGGCGACGACTTTTTCTACCTCGGCCTTCTCGTCCGGCAGCTCGTTGAGCGGCGCGAAGCGCTCCGAGCTGAAGCCGAGCTCCTGCTCGCCCTGGTGGAAAGGATCCTTGGGATTCACCAGCTCCTCGAGGAGCAGGCCGACCGTCGCGCTGTCGCCGCCCTTGACGATCTTCTCCCGCCCGAGAAACACCTCGCGCACGGTGTAGATCGTGTCTTTCACGGGGAGCTGCTTGTAGAGGGAGCGCACTGTGGGGGAGAACACGTCGTTTACGCAGATGACCCTCTGACCTTTGACCATTTGCGCACGCTATGCCCGCCGCCCGCGCCGGCAACGGCAGAATCACGCCCGCCCTGCACCCGAACTCCGCGCTGGCGACGGCGGGCCCGGCCCGGTACACCCCCCCTATGCCGTCGTCCCGCGCTCTCGCCTTGCTGCTCGCGCTCTCCCCGCTGGCCGCCGCCGCCAACCCGGCCGCCCGCTTCCAGCAGCTAGAGCAGCTGCTCCCTACCCCCAACGCCCAGCGGAACGCCGCCGGCGCCCCCGGGCCCGCCTACTGGCAGAACCGGGCCGACCACGTGATCGAGGCCACCCTCGACGAGGCCACCCACCGCCTCACCGGCCAGGCCCGCATCACCTACCACAACGCCTCCCCCGACGCGCTTGACTACCTCTGGCTCCAGCTCGACCCGAACTTTTTCGCCCGCGGCGCCGCCGCCCGCGAGTTGCCCCGCACTCCTTTGGAAAGCGGCCGGATGTCCTACCGCACCCTCCAAGAGCTGCTGGTCGCCGAGACGTACCACAGCGACCTGCGCCTGCGCGACTTGCGCGGCGGCGAGGGGCGACCCCTCGCGCATGTCATCCACGGCACGATGCTGCGCGTCGACCTCCCGGCCCCGCTCCCGCCGGGCGGCCGATTCACCCTCACCATCGGCTGGGACTACCAGCTCAACCCCGCGACCGGCTCCGCCTCCCGCACCTGCTACGAGGTATTCCCCGACGGCAACGCGCTCTACGCCGTCGCCCAGTGGTTCCCCCGGCTCGCGGCCTACACCGACTACGCCGGCTGGCAGCACCAGCAGTACCTCGGCGGCGGGGAATTCACCCTCGAGTTCGGCGACTACGACGTGCGCCTCACCGTGCCCGCCGATCACGTCGTCACCGCCACCGGCGAGCTGCGGAACCCCGCGGCCGTCCTCTCGCCTGCGCAACGCGAGCGGCTGCGCGCCGCCGAGACCGCCTCGCGGCCCGTGTTCATCGTCACCCCGGAGGAGGCGGAGGCCGCCGCCGCCGGCCGCGCCGTCGGCACCCGCACCTGGCACTACACCGCGCGCAACGTGCGCGACTTCGCCTTCGCCAGCTCCCGCCGCTTCGTCTGGGACGCCCAGGGCGCACCCGGCCACCGCCACGAGGGCCGCCCCGTGCTCGCGATGTCTCTCTACCCGCGGGAGGCGATGCCCCTCTGGGATCGCTACTCGACCGCCGCGATCGTCCACACCCTCGACGTCTACGGGCGCCTCGCCTTCCCCTACCCCTACCCGGTCGCCATCTCCGTGAACGCCCCCGTCGGCGGCGGGATGGAGTACCCGATGATTTGCTTCAACCGCCCCCGCCCGGAGGCCGACGGCACCTACCCCAAACGCACCAAGTACGCCCTGATTGGCGTCGTGATCCACGAGGTGGGCCACAACTGGTTCCCGATGATCGTCAATTCCGACGAGCGCCAGTGGACCTGGATGGACGAGGGTCTGAACTCGTTCCTCCAGCTGGTCGCGCAGGAGGAATGGGCGCCGGACTACCCCCAGCGGCGCGACGCCCGGCTGCTGCGCGACTACCTGCGCCGCCCGGGCCGCGTGCCGGTGATGACCCAGTCCGACTCCATCGCGGACCTCAGCAACAACGCCTACCACCAGCCCGCCGTGGCCCTGAACGTCCTCCGCGACGTCGTGCTCGGTCGCGAGCGCTTCGACCACGCGTTCCGCACCTTCAGCCGGCGCTGGCAGTTCAAGCGCCCCACCCCGGCCGACTTCTTCCGCACGATGGAGGACGCGAGCGGCACGGACCTCGACTGGTTCTGGCGTGGCTGGTTCTACAGCACCGACCACGTGGACCTCGCGATCGAGCAGGTGCGCTGGCTGCAGCTCGACAGCCGCGACCCGGCGGTCGAGAAGCCGCGGGCGGAGGCGGAGCGCCGCGCGCGTCCCGTCACCACCACGCGCGAGCTCAACGCGAGCCTGCCGAAGCGGGTCGACCGCCACCCGGAGCTGCGGGACTTCTACGACGGCCACGACGACGCCACCGTGCTGCCGAGCGAGCGCGCGAGGCACGAGGCGCTGGTGAAGGAGCTCGCGGCGGAGAGGATCGACCCGGCGCTGCTCCGCACCCCGCGCAACTTCTACCTGCTGGAGTTCACCAACCGCGGCGGGATCGTAATGCCGCTGCCGCTGCGTCTCGAATACACCGACAGCACGGTCGAGGAGCGCCTGCTCGGCGCGGAGATCTGGCGCCACGACACCACCCGCTGCAGCAAGCTGATCCTCACGACCAAGGAGCTGCGCGCGGTAACCCTCGACCCGCGGGACGAGCTGGCGGACGGCGACCTGGAGAACAACTTCTGGCCGCGCCGGCTGGTGCGGACGCCCTTCCAGCTCTTCAAGGAGGACGCGGAGCGGAACCCGATGCGCGAGCTCCGGGCGCCTCCCGCCCCGACCACCGTGCCGTGATCCTCTGGCTGCGCGCGACGTTGCTCGCGGGGTTCCTGGCGGTGGCCCCGCGGCTCGCCGCCCACGCGATCCACACCTCCGTGGCAGAGGCCGACTTCAATGCCGCCACCCGCCGCCTCGAGGTCTCCCTGCGCGTCTTCATCGACGATTTTGAGGCCGCCCTCAGCGTCCCCGCGCGCCGCCGCCTCGCCCTCGCCACCACCCCGCCGGCCGAGTTCGACGCGGCCGCCCGCGCCTACCTCGCGGCGACCTTCACCGTGCGCACCCCCGACGGCCAGCTCGCCCCCCTCGTCTGGGTCGGGCGGGAGGTGCGCGACGCCGAGAACGAGCTCTGGTTCCACTTCGAGGTCTCGCTCCCCGGCGGGATCGAGGGCTGCCGCCTGCACCACCGGGCCCTAGGCGAGCAGTTCCCGACCCAGATCAACTCCGTGCGCGTGCGCGACGGCGAGCGGCGCGTGACCCTGGTTTTCCTCGCTCGCCAAACCGAGAAGACCGTGCGCTTCCGCCCCTAGCAAAAGTGGTCTTCCCCTCCGCTTCGCCGCTCCGCCGGGGAAATTTGAGTTTGCCAGCGTCGGACGGCACGGGCTTGCTGTTCCTTTGATCGGCTTCGCAACCTCCTCCCTCCACCTTCGTCATGGCTGAACTCGTAGGAAATGTCTTGGTAGGCCAGTCCGGCGGCCCCACCTCCGTCATCAACGCCAGCGTCGCCGGCATCGTCAACGAGGCCCTCAACCACGAGTGCATCGAGGAGATTTACGGCGCCCTCAACGGCGTTCTCGGCATCCTGCAGGAGGATCTGATCGACCTTGCCTCCGAGTCCCAGCAGCAAATCCGGGCCCTCCGCCACACGCCCGGCGCCGCGCTCGGCACCTGCCGCTACAAGCTCAAGTCTCAGGCCGACTTCGACCGCGTGCTCGAGGTTTTTAAGGTCCACAACATCCGCTACTTCTTCTACATCGGCGGCAACGACTCCCAAGACACCGCGGACAAAATCTCCAAGCTCGCTCAGCAGCAGGGCTACGAGCTCCGCGTGATTGGCGTGCCCAAGACGATCGACAACGACCTGCCGATCACCGACCACACCCCGGGCTACGCCAGCGCCGCGAAGTACATCGCCACCAGTGTCCGCGAGGTCGCCTGTGACAACGAGGCGATGGGCCAGGGCGATCTGGTCTCGATCATCGAGGTAATGGGCCGCAGCGCCGGCTGGCTCGCCGCCGGGGCCGCTCTCGCCAAGCGCAAGGACCACCCGCACGACCCACCCCACCTCATCCTCCTCCCCGAGATCGCCTTCAACCAAGAGAAGGTCCTCGAGGACGTCCGCCGCGTGCTTAAGCGCGAGCGGTACTGCCTGATCGTCGTCGCCGAGGGCCTCATCGACCAAGATGGCAACTACCTCGCCGCCAACGCCCAGACGGACGCCTTCGGCCACGCCCAGCTCGGCGGCGCCGGTGACGCCCTCGCCGAGATCCTTGGCCAGAACCTCCCCGGCGTGAAGGTCCGCGTGGCCAAACCCGGCATCCTCCAGCGCTGCGCCGCCCACGCCGGCTCCAAGACTGACGCCGACGAGGCCTTTCTCGCCGGCGAGGCCGCGGTCGAAGCCGCCGTCCGTGGCGAGACCGACAAGATGGTCACGCTCCTCCGCGGCGACGGCGAGCAGTACACCACCGAGACCGGGCTGGCCCCGCTCTCCGAGGTCGCGAACTCGGTCAAGAAGCTCCCCCGTGAGTGGATCAACGACGACGGCGTCTCGATGAACTTCCAGTTCCTACGGTACGCCCAGCCCCTCATCCAAGGCGAGACCGTGGTGCCGCACGACAGCGGCGTGCCGGTCTTCGCCCGCCTCGAGAAGGTCCGCGTCGAGAAGCTGCTCCCTGCCCGCGAGGGCTGAGCCCCGCCGGACCTCCCGGTCCCCCCGAAGGCGCCGCCCCCCGCGGCGCCTTTTTCACGCCCCGCAGGCGGCCAGCAGGCGCGGATGGACCTCCGTCGCCGCCAGCGGCGGATCGCCCGCGCCGCCCCCGGTGCCGATAAGCACCGGCCAGTCGGCGGAATCCGCCGGGCAAGCCCCGTGCGAGCCGCCCACCAGCGACGCGTCCAACGAGATCACGTCCAACAGGCCGCGGAAACCAAGCTTCCGCCGCAGGAGCTTGGCCGCCACGGTTAGGCGCGGCGCGCGCAGCGCAGGATCGAGGAACAGCTCGACGGGGTCATAACCGTACTTGCGGTGGATATCGACGCAGCGCGCAAAATCCGGAGCGCGGCGGTCATCCTCCCAGTAGTAATAAGAGAACCACGCCTCCTCGTCCGAGAACGCCACGAGGTCGCCGGAGCGGGGATGGTCGAGGCCCGCCGCCCGCAATTCCTCGCCGCCGAGCACCCGCGCCACGCCGGACGTCGCCTCCAGCCGCGCGCGCACCGCAGGGCGCAGGGCGGGCTCGCGGACGTACACGTGGGCCACCTGGTGGTCGGTGAGCGCGAAGGCGCGGCTCGCCCCACAATCGAGCAGTTCCCGGCCCAGCTCGTCCTTGAGCGTCAGCCACCCCTCGCCGCGCAGCACCCGGTTCAACGGGATGGCGCGCCGCACGCGGGTGATGCCGTACTCCGAGAGCAACAGCACCCGGACGCCGCGGGCGGCAAAGAAGTCGAGCAGCCTCCCGACCACGGCGTCGATCTGCCCGGCAGCGGCCGCCGCGCGCGAGTCATCCGGGCCGAAGCGCTGGAGGTCGTAGTCGAGGTGCGGCAGGTAGACCAGCGACAGGTCGGGCCGGTGGCGCTCCTCGATCCACTCGGCGCTGCGCGCGATCCACACCGAGGAGGCGATGCCAGCGGCGGGCCCCCAGAAGGCGGGGAACGGGAAGGGCCCGAGGTCGCCGCGGATGGCGTCGCGGATCGAAAGGGGGTGGCTGGTGACGTCGAAGACCTTCCCCCCGTCCGCCAAGTACATCGGGCGCGGCGTGATCGACCGGTCCGCCGACGAGTACATATTGTACCACCAGAAGAGCTTCGCGCAGGTAAACCCAGGGCGGGCGCGCCGCGCGGTCTCCCAGAGCTTCTCCCCGCCCACGAGGTGGTTGGACTGCCTCCAGAAGTGGTGCTCGGCGAGGGTGCGGTCGAACCAGCCGTTGGCCACCGCGCCGTGGCCCGCGGGGGGCAGCCCGGTGAGGTAGGTGGACTGCACGGTGCAAGTGACCGCGGGCAGGACCGGGCGCACGCGGCGCAACCCACCCTCCACGGCGGCGCGCGCGAGGCGGGGGGTGGCGTCCCCGAGGAGCCGTGGGGTGAGGCCGACGACGTTGAGAATCGCGAGGCGGTCAGCCATAACGCGCCCGCAGTTCGTCGAAGGCCGCCTTCACCACGGCGCCGTCCATCGCGTGGATCTCAAGGCGCTCGCCCGGGGCGCGGATCATCGGAATCGTGAGCCGGCCGCCGAGGTGTTCCCGGAATTCCTCGAGGCCCGCGAGGAAGTCCTGCCGGCCGTGATCGCCGCGGATCTCCCGCACGGGCGCGAAAAGCTCGAACCCGAGGCCCTGGATCACGGCGAGGATCTGCTCGGCCGTCGCCTCCGGGAGCAGCCCGGAGCGGCGCGCGTAGATCAGGTCCATCGCCATCCCGACGGCGACCGCCTCGCCGTGGCTGACGCGGAACTCGGACAGCTGCTCAAGCTTGTGCGCGGCCCAGTGTCCGAAATCGAGCGGGCGGGCGGAGCCCGCCTCAAACGGGTCGCCAGCGGTGGCGATGTGCCGGAGGTGCTGGCGCGCGCTCTCACAGATCACGGCCTCGAACGGTGCCGGCTCGAGCGCGCGGAGCGCCGCGACCTGCCCGGCGATGACGCGGAAGAATCCGGCATCCCGGATGAGGGCGACCTTCACCGCCTCGATCAGCCCGCAGCGACGCTCGCGCGGCGGCAGCCCCGCAAGGAAATCGAGGTCATTGACGATCGCGTGCGGCACGCTGAACGCGCCCAGCCAGTTCTTCTTCCCGAAGAAGTTGATCCCGTTTTTGACCCCGACGCCGCCGTCGCCCTGGCTCAGGCTGGTGGTGGGCAGGCGGACCAGCGGGATCCCGCGGTGCGCGGTGGAAGCGGCGAACCCGACGAGGTCTAACACCGCCCCGCCGCCGACCGCAACCACGTAAGAATGCCGGCACAGCCCGGCCTGATTGATCGCCGCCCAGACCGTCTCGAGGTGGCGCCGGTCGTTCTTCGCGGCCTCGCCCCCGGGCAGCCGGACCGGCGGGGTGGCGAGGCGTACCCGGTCCGCGTGCGCGGCGAACCACGCCTCGATCCGTCCCGCGAAACCGGGGAACGCGTTCTCCAGCCCGGCGTCCCAGCAGACCAGCGCGCGAGGCGTGAGGCCGGGATCGCGGGGGGCGAGGGCAGAGGCAAGCAGCGGATTGCCCGGCGCGAAGACCCTGCGGGTGAAGCACAGCCGGTGCTCGTGCTGCAGCTCGAGCGAGTGGGAGACGGCTTCGGGGAGTTCGGCCATAACCACGACGATGTCGGGCGGGGCGGCGGCCGCCGGCGAGCCTAAATCGGGCTCACTTCGACTCGTCGATCGCGAGGTAACGCGTCCGGCCGTTGCGGTAGACCAGCACAAGCACCTTGGGGCCCTTGATCTCCTCGCTGAGCTTCACGGCCTCGTCGGCGTTGGAGCAGGGGCGACGGTCAAGCTCCAGAATGAGGTCGCCCTCGCGCAGGCCCTGCCGGGCGCCGGGGCTCTCGGGGTCGATGCTGGTGATCAGGGCGCCCTTGATGCGGGCGGGGATCTGCAGGCGGCTGCGGGTCTCAGGGGTTATGTCTCCCACCCCGACGCCATTGAGCACCCCCTCGTCCTTCTTGCCGGGGCTCCCGCCCTCGCGCTCCGGGGCATCGTCCTCCCGGCGGGTGAGCTTCGCGCGGAGCGTCTCGCGCGCGTTGCCGCGGAGAATCTGTACCTCCACCTCGGTACCGGGCGCGATCTTGCTGATCGTCAGCAGCAAGTGACGGGCGTCACGGATCTCCGTGCGCTCGATGCGGAGGATGACGTCCCCGGACTTGATCCCGGCCTTTTCCGCCGGGCTGCCCTCGGTGACCTCGCTGATCAGAGCGCCCTTCTCGGTGCCGAAGGAGGCAGTGAGCTCGTCGGTGAGCTCTTGCGGGCGAACGCCGAGGAAGCCGCGCTCAACCTTGCCGTTGTTGTTGACCAACTGCTCCACCACGAAGCGGGTGAGGTTGGCGGGGATGGCGAAGCCGATACCCGCCGAGCTGCCGCTACGGGTCAGGATCGCGCTGTTGATGCCCACCACGCGGCCGTCGGTGTCGATCAGGGCACCGCCGGAGTTGCCAGGGTTGATTGCAGCATCGGTCTGGATGAAGTCCTCGAAGACCCCCATCCCCATCCCGCGGCTCAGGGCGCTGACGATGCCACGGCTGACTGACTGGCCGACCCCGAAGGGATTACCGATGGCGAGCACCATATCGCCCACCTCGACCAAGTCGCTCTCGGCGAAGGTCGCAGGGGAGAGGTTCTCCGCCTCGATCTTCAGCACCGCGAGATCGGTGCCCGGGTCGCGCCCGACGACCTTCGCGGCGTAGCGGCGATTGGACTCGCCGAGGGAGACACTGACACCGTCCGCCCCGTCGACCACATGATGGTTGGTGACGATGTAGCCATCCGCGGTGATGACGACCCCGGACCCGAGGCCCTGCTGGGTCTGGTCGGAGCCGCGGTTGCGGGGCGATCGATTATTGTTGCGGGGGGCGCGGTTGCCGGGCGCATCGTCCTCATCGCCGCCGCGGGGCTGCATCTCCTCGAAGAAGCGGCGCAGGCGCGGATCGTTCAGATAGGGGGGTAACTCAGGGGTGCGGGTGACCTTGCTGGAATAGACGTAGACCACGCTGCCGGCGGTGCGGCGAACCACCGCGGAGTAGCTGACCCGCTCCGTCGCGTCGCGGTTGATGGGCTTCGCGTCCACCTTGAGGCTCAGCTTGCCGGAGGCGGGCGCGGGTGCCACCGGCTGGGCCTTCGCCTTGGGGGCGGACTTCTCGGCCTTGCGGCCCGACTTGCCCTCGGCGGCCCAGAGGGTGAGGCCCGAGGTGCCGGCGAGGCCGAGGGCGAAGGCGAGCAGCGGGGCGAGCACGAGGCGGGAGCAGAGGGCGGAGGGCATGCGGGAGAGGTTTCGGGCGGGAATAAAACGCTGCTAACGTTGGGAGAGTCTCGCCGCCGCCGCAAGCGACCGCACGCAAAAGCGACGCCGGCGGGGGCCAAGGCCCGCCGCCGGCGAAAGGGTGGACCCCGGCCGCGGCCGAGACCGGCGGATACGGCTTAGAAGCCGGCTTGGATCGCGAAGGCGGCCCGGCTGGCGAGGCGCTCGCCGGGGCGAATGTCGCCGTTAAAGCTGAGTGAGGCGCTCCAGCGCTGGCTCAGGGCGAGGGTAGCCGCGGCGCCGAACTCCAGCCCGCCTCCGTCGCCGGCGGTGGTGTAGACCGTTGCCGGACGGGCGAAGTTGTCTGCCAGGCGGCCTGTGACTGAGCGCTTGCCGGGGCTGATCTCCTCGTGCCAGGCCCCGCGGAGGTCGAAGCGGAAGCCGCGGCCTTCAAGCTTGGTGGACCAGCTGGCGTCGAGGCCGACGGAGCCGGCGGTGCTGTTCGCCTCCTGGGCCTCGTAGGCCATCGGGAGGGCGGGAAGGTCCTTCTCCTGGTGGGCCTCAAGCGTCACGCGCTGCGCGCGCAGCCCGAGCCAGGGGCGGAGTTCGGTGCCGCTGGCCGCGAGGGCCAAGGAACCGCGGAGCCCAGCGCCCCAGCGGTCCCCGGCGGTGCGGGCGCGAGTGGCGAGGCCGCCGAAGGCGGTGGTGCGGCGGATGTCCTCCACCGCGAGCACCCCGTAATCGACGTCCGCCGTGAGCGTGACGCCGGCGAGCAGCCAGGCGCCGTAGGCGCGGGCGCTAGTGTCCTCGACCCGGTAGTTGCCACCGGCGTCATCCACGCGGGCGGAGAGGCGACCGGCAGAGAGAGCGCCGCCGAGGGTCAGGCCGGGGTTGAGGCGCTTGTCGGCGCCCGCGAGCACGACCTGACCGCGGTAGCCGAAGCCGGGGCGCCAGGCGTCGCGCGCGCGCTCGCCAGCGGCGTACTGGACCGCGGCGTAGGCTCCGCCGTTACTTTGCGGGCGGGCGAGGTGGGCGGTGCGGGCCTCGAAGGCGGCGCTGCCAAGGCCGGCGAGCGCGAGGGCCGCGCTGCCCTCGGTGGCGGTGAACCCGAGCGCCCGCTCGGGGTTCAGCTGCTCGTTGACCATCCCGGCAAGGATGGCGTGGGTGCGGGCGGTGGGGTGGATGTCATCCCAGAAGACGTAGCCGTTCGGATTGCCCTGCCCGCCTCCCTGGGCGGCCGGCGCGAGGAAGAACGAGGTCGTGTTGGTGAAGCCGAAGGCGGCGCCGGACTCGGCAATGCGGTCGACGATCCCCTGCAGGTCGACGAAGACCAAATTCAGGTCGGGGGCGGACGCGGCGACGAGGGAGAGGCGGGCGCGGAGTTCCTGATTGAAGGCGGTGGTGGCGCGGTTGCCGAAGGTGAACCCGGCGCCGGCCACCCCGCCGGCGGCAAGGGCGCGCGGAGTGCGGCCGAGGTTGGGCAGGCCGCCGACCACGAGGTTGCGGGCGCCCTGGGCGACGAGCGCCTGGACCTGCCCGGCGACCGCTCGGGCGGTCGCGATCCCAGCGGTGTCGAGCGAAGCCGGGTTGGTCGCGGTGGCCGGGGAGCCAAGGGCCGGGATCAGGTCATTCGCCCCGGCGAGGACGGTGAAAAGGTCCGTCGGGGCGGGCGTGATGCCGCGCTGGACGAACTGGGCAACCTGCACGCCGAGCGAGGGCGGCAACTGGGAGGAGCCGGCGGCGGTGGCGCCCCCGACCGCGAAGTTCAGGCTCGTGCGCGCGGAAGGCGGCGCGGTGGCCGCGAGCGCGGGCGCCGCGCCGAGGAGTTCCGTCCACACCGGCCCGTTGGCGAAACGGCCCTGAAAGTAAGGCGCGGGCGGATTCGGCGCGCCGAGGGCGCTGGTCGCGGCGAAGAGGTTGCCGGTGTCGCTGAGGCTATCACCGAACGAGTACTGGGCGGTGAAGGTCCGGTTGGCGGTCTGGGACCAGAGCACGGGAGCGGCCAAGAGGGTGAGCGCGGCCGCACGGAGCAGGGTAATGTTCATACAGGGAGGGGGAAGATGCTCCCGAAGAACGCGCCAGCGTCAAACCCAACCGCGAGGGATGGGCTTGCCGGCGACGGGCCCCGCGGGGAGAAACCCCCAGGCCCCCACCCCGAATGCCCCGATTCCTCGGCGCCCGTGCGGCCACCCTCCTTGCCCTGCTTACCCTCGTATCGGCCTTGGCCGCCGCCGCGGATCCCGCCGGCAGCCTGGCCGGCAACGTGAGCAACGCCGCCACCGGCGACCGGCTGGAGGGCGTGCGCGTGACCCTCCCCGCCCTCGGCCGCGCGACCCTCACCGACCAGGCGGGGCGCTACGAGTTCACCGGCCTGCCCGCGGGCAGCCTCGAGGTCGCCGCGGCCTACACCGGCCTCGACGCCCAGCGGCGCACGCTCACCGTGCCGGCCGGCGGCCGCGCCACCCTCGACTTCGCGCTCACCTCGGGCGCCTACCGGCTCGACGCCTTCACCGTGGCGGGCGAGCGCGAGGGCGGCGCGGCGGCCATCACCGCCCAGCGGAATGCCGCCAACGTCAAGAACGTGGTCGCGATGGATTCCTACGGAAACCTGCCGAATGTGAGCGCGAGCGAGCTGGCGATCCTCCTCCCCGGCGTCACCGGCGCCCTCAACCTCGAGAACGGCATCGACGGCTTCACCGTGCGCGGGATGGGCGCGAACCTGAACAACATCACCCTCGACGGCGGGATGCTCTCGACCCAGGGCGCGATGGCGCGCCAGGGCCGCATCAACAACCTCACCGGCGCGATGTTCGAGGGCCTCGAGCTGATCAAGGGCCACACCCCGGACCGCGGCGCCGACTCCCTCGGCGGCACGATCAACCTCCGCAGCCGCTCCCCGCTCGCGATGCAGGAACGGCGGCGCGTGACGTACAACTTCGCCGTCCGCTGGGCCCCGCCCTTCACCGACCAGATCCCGCTCCGCGAGGGCCACCGCTCGCACCCCCTGCTCAACGTCGGCTGGTGGGAGGTCCTCGATGTCGGCGGCGGCACGCGCAACCTCGGCCTCACGCTGAACACGTTCTACAGCGAGAACGTCGGCGCCTCCCACAGCACCACCCGCGATTTCCAGAATACCCTCACGGGGCCCGCCTTCCTCTGGGACTACAACACCTTCGACCAGTACAACAACCGCAAGCAGGCCAGCGTGAACCTCAAGACCGAGTACCGGCCGTCGCCCCGCACCAAGCTCACGTTCAACGCGATCTACAACGACGCGATCGAGATGGGGAAACTCCGCTTCACCACCCGCGCCTTCACCAACCAGGTCGTCGGCACCACCGGCACCGCCGGCATCCTCCCGGGCTACACCGACCGCATCACCCAGGTCCGCCCCTCCACCGCCTCCAACTTCGACGTCCTCACGCAGGGCCCCAACAATTTCTTCCTGCGCACGCGCACCGGCGACCTCGGCTGGGAGCACCGCGCCGGCCCCCTGCAGCTCGAGGCCGGGGTGATGTTCAGCGCCACCCACATCAACAACGGCTTCGGCAACGACGGCGGCCAGTTCACGATGCGCGTCAACGGCGCCGGCTGGATCCTCGACCGCACCCGCTCCGACCTCTACCCGCAGTTCCTCCAGAACGCCGGGCCCGACCTCACCCGGCCGGAGAACTACCGCCTCAACGGCTTCTTCCAGAACAACAACGTCGACAACGACCACGAGGTCCGCGAGGCCCGCGCCCACGCCCGCTACGAGCTGCCGACGCTCCGCACCTTCCTCAAGGCCGGCGTCCACTGGCGCGAGCAGTTCGTCCACGACTTCAACCGCCACCGGCGCTGGAGCTACCTCGGCACCACCCTGCCCGCCGACCCCTCGATCCGCACCGTCAACCGCCGCGAGACCGGCTTCGCCGTCCCCTTCTGGTACACGTCCCAGTTCTTCCGCGACCGCCAGCCGATCGAGCCCGCCCTCTGGCGCGAGGACCTCTACTGGGGCCAGATGCAGCGCTTCACCGGCACGCGGCGCGTCACCGAGACCGTCACCGCCGGCTACGGGATGGCCCAGGGTCGCGTGGGTAACACCGGGTTCCTCGCCGGCGTGCGCGTCGAGGAGACGGCGACCAACAGCTGGGGCTGGGTGCGCGCCCGCGTCCCGAGCACCGCGGCGCAGCAGGCGGCCGATCCGGTGGGCTCCGCGCTGCGGGACTACGCCGGGACGCGGCGCGAGCTCCGCGGCGGGTACACGCAGGCGTTCCCGAGCATCCACCTCACCCGCGACCTCGCCCCGAGCTGGAAGGCGCGCCTGAGCTGGTCGACCAGCTTCGGCCGGCCGCCGCTCAGCAGCCTCCTGCCCAACGAGACCATCAACGAGGCCGCCCAGACCCTCACGGTGAACAACCCCTCGCTGCTGCCCCAGACCGCGCGCAACTGGGACGCCACCCTCGAGTACTACTTCGAGCCGGTGGGCAACCTGACGATCGGCTGGTTCCACAAGACGATCCGCGACTTCATCGTCAGCGGCATCGCCTCCGGCACGATCGGCACGGGCACCGACAACGGGTACGCGGGGGAATTCGGGGGCTTCACGCGGCTCAGCAGCGCCAACGCCGGCACCGCCTACGTGCAGGGCTGGGAGCTGAGCTACCAGCAGCAGTTCACCTTTCTGCCCGGCCTCCTGCGCGGGCTCGGCGCCTCGCTCAACCTCACCGCGCTCGCCGCCCACGGCGACTACGGCGGCCGCGGGCGCCGCGAGGGCCGGGACGTCGAGGGCTTCGTCCCCCGCACCGGCAACGCCAGCCTGTTCTGGCGCCACCGCGGCTTCACCTCCCGCCTGATCGTGAACCACACCGGCGAGGCGATCACCGACTTCACCGAGGGCCAGCCCGGCCGCAGCCGCTACCTCGCCGCGCGCACCGTGCTCAGCGCCGGCGTCGGCTACCAGGTGCGCCCGTCGCTCAGTCTCTCCCTGGACGTCAACAACCTGACCAACGCCCCCCAATCGGCGTACCGCGGCCTCCCGGACCGGATGCAGTTCAAGCTCTTCGCCGGCACGTCCGTAACCGCCGGCCTCAACGGCCGGTTCTAGGCCGCGAGGGGCTTCCTCGCCCGACGGCTGCTCGCGGACGAGGAGGCCCCCGCCCGCTGAATCCCGCGGTTTACGCCAACAAACTTGTCGCCCATCTTCCCGCCGTGGTCCGCCAACTGAAACTCCGAAGGATCGGTCGCTCCCTGGGGGTAGTCCTGCCCCAAGCAGCGCTAGCCCGCCTCGTCGCGACGGAGGGAGACTTCCTCACCCTGACCGTGGCTCCGGACGGCGTCCGCCTGACCCGCGCGAACCGGGAATTCACCCCGTCGATGGCGACTTTCGCCGCCTTGGACCGCCGCTATCGCAACGCCTTGCGGGCCTTGGACCAGAAAACCCGGCAAGCCCGCGCCTGCCTCCCCGCCCGCCCCGACCCTTGACCCGCCTCGTGGCCGGCGGCTTACTGCCCCCTTTATGTCCGCCGCTCCCGCCTCCCCCGCCGTCTCGATGGACGCCATCGCCGCCCTCGCCAAACGGCGCGGCTTCATCTTCCAGTCGTCCGAGATCTACGGCGGCCTCAACGGCTTCTTCGACTACGGCCCCCTCGGCGTTGAACTGAAGAAAAACATCCGCGACTGCTGGTGGGCCGATATGGTCCGCCGCCGCGACGACGTCGTGGGCGTCGAGACGTCCATCATCATGCACCCCAAGGTCTGGGAGGCCTCCGGCCACGTCGCCGGCTTCACCGACCCGCTGGTCGACTGCAAGGTGAGCAAGCAGCGCTACCGCGCCGACCAGCTGTTCTTCTCCCCCGTGATCGTCGAGGGCGCGGTGATCGGGTACGTGAGCGCGCTGGAGAGCGAGCGCACCACCGAGGACCTGCAGGCGGCGGCCGAGACCCTCAAGCGCAAGAAGGCCGTGCAGGGCAAGCTGGAGCCGGTGGCGCCCCGCGACTTCACCGAGGCCAAGCCCGAGGAGGTCCCGCTCGTCCCCTCCCCCGCGACCGGCGAACCCGGCAGCCTGACGCCCCCGCGCGCGTTCAATATGATGTTCGAGACCTACGTCGGGGCGCTGCGCGACGCCTCCGCCGTGGCCTACCTGCGGCCCGAGACGGCGCAGGGGATGTTCGTCGACTTCCGCAACGTGGTCGACACCGGCCGCGTGAAGCTCCCCTTCGGCATCGCCCAGATCGGCAGGTCGTTCCGCAACGAGATCACCCCGCGCAACTTCATCTTCCGCTCCCGCGAGTTCGAGCAGATGGAGATGGAATACTTCATCCACCCCGACGCCGATTGGCTCGCCTGCCACGAGGGATGGCTCCGCTGGTGCCAGGACTGGCTCCAGAGCATCGGGCTCCCCGCCTCCCACCTCTCGCTCCACGAGCACCCCAAGGAGAAGCTCGCGTTCTACTCCCGCCGCACCGTCGACATCATGTTCCGCTACCCGTTCGGGGTGCAGGAACTCTGGGGCATCGCCGCCCGCAGCGACTACGACCTCAAGCAGCACCAGCAGCACAGCGGCGTCCCGCAGGTCTACTTCGACGAGGCCACCAAGCAGAAGGTCGTCCCGCACGTCATCGAGCCCGCCGTGGGCGTCGACCGCATTTTGCTCGCCGTGCTCTGCGCCGGTTACGCCGAGGAGGACGTCACCGACGACAAGGGCAACGTCGAGAAGCGCACCGTCCTCCGGCTCTCGCCCCGCATCGCGCCAGTGAAGGTCGCCGTGCTCCCGCTGCTCAAGAACAAGGAGGCCCTCGTCGCCCGCGCCCGTGAGCTGCACGCCAAGCTCAAGCGCAACTACGCGGTGTTCTACGACGAGGGCGGCGCCATCGGCCGCCGCTACCGCCGGCAGGACGAAATCGGCACGCCCTGGTGCGTGACCATCGACTTCGAGACGATCGAGAAGGACGGCACCTTCACGCTGCGCGAGCGCGACTCGATGCAGCAGCGGCGCATCACCGAGGCGGAGCTGTTCCAGCTGCTCGCCGAGCAGGTGTACTGATACCCGCCGCGCCCCGCCCCCGCTGCCGGGGACCGGGGAGACAGCCGTCCGCTTAGTAGCGGACCTCGTAGACCTCGAGCAGCGCGGGGCCGCCGCCGGCCGCGCTGACCTGCACCGTGTACACCCCGGCGGGGAGCGTCGCTAGGACGGCGGCGTCGCGGCTGCCCGGGACCAGCGCGAAGGCGCCTGACCGCACGGCCGCTTCGGCGACCTCCGGCACGCTCGCCACCCAATTGTCATTCGCGCCCAGCGCCACGCCGGCGCCGTCGTAGAGCGCGAGCGCGGGATCCTCCGCGGCCACGAGGCCACCGAGGCGCGTCAAGCCCGGGCCGACACCGCGCAGGAGCAGGCGCGCCGCCGCGCCACCCTCGAGCACGAAGCCGCTGATCAGAGCATCGAAACCGGTGCCGGCCCGCCCAAGGCTGGAGACGTTGACCAATCGGGAGCGCTCGCCCGCACCCGCGTCGTAGATTTCCGCGAGCGCGACCCCGCCCGCGCCGCGCGCGTCGGAGATCTGGATCGTGTAGGTGCCCGGCGCGAGCAAGACGACCGCGGCGCTGTCCGCGCTACCCGCCCGGAACGGGAAGGCGCCGGTCTCACCGGCCACGCGGGCGATGTCCGCCGCGGAGCCCCAGCCCTCGTTGCCCGTCACCCGCTGGCCGTCGGTGCGTTGCAGTTCGAGGCGAGGCGCCTGCAGGGCGCCGTTGACGCCGAAAGCCTCCAGCGCGGGACCGGCCCCGCGCACCAGTACGCGGCGGGGCTCGTCGCCGGCGATGGCGAAGCCGAGCACCAGCGGGAACCCGGGTTCCACGCGTCCGCGGGTCGAAAGGTTCGCCAGCCGGGCCGGACCTGCGCCGGCGGCGGCGGTGTCACCCTGGACGCGGATCTCCACGGTGCCCTCTCCGGGCACCAGGCTGACCACGGAACGGGGGAGGATGCCCGTGGCGCCGTCGATCACGGCCTGCGCCGCCGCGGAGGAAGGCGCGGTGGTGATGCTGCCGGGGATGGCGAGGCCCGGGACCGGGCTGGCATAGTTGAATTCGCGGACACTTTCCTGGATGCCACCCGAGATGCCGGCCGAACCGGCCACGATCGCGCGGGCCCGCACGTAGAAGCTGCCGTTCGCGGGCAGGTTCAGCCCGGCAAGTTGCCAAGCGGCCGCACCCGCGGCGCGCACGCCGCTGCCTAGCACCGACCAGGTGACCAGGTCCACGGACTGCTCGAACACCACCGCCGAGGCCTCGCCGACCGGGCCGGTGCGGCTGAGCGTGACAGAGCCGCGGTTCGCGGCGACCCCGAGGGTCTGGCCGCCGACGCCGATGCTGGAGAGCCGGGCGAGCGCCGGACGGCCCACGCCGCCGATCACCCGGAAGCGGCCCGCGGCCATCAGGCGGCCATCGGCCTGTGCCGCGAGGGCGGTGACGGCGGCGTCGGGCGCCGGGTTGAACGCGGTCACGAGCTCCCCGCCAGGGGCGAGGAGGAGCAGGTGGGAGCGGGCGGCGCCGGTGGCGGGGGTGATCGCGCCGGCGCCGGCCACCACGATGCCGCCGTCAGCGAGGAGCGTGAAGGCGCGGAGGTCGCCAGTCGCGAGCGTGGCGCCGGCGGAGGCCCCAGCCGCGGTCAGGCGGACCAGCGTGCGACCCTGCAGCGCGAGGATGCGGCCGTCCGGCTGCACCGCGAGGCCCGTCACCGGGCCGGTCACCGCGGCGGAGAACGAGGCGTCGGCGGAGCCGTTGGCGTTGAGGCGCAGGAGCCCGGAGGCGTGGCCGGCGAGGATCCGGCCGTCGGGCTGGAGCGCGAGGGCGAAGACGGCCTGCGGAACCGCGGGGTCGAAGGCGGCGTCGAGGCCGCCGTCCGCGTTGAGGCGCACCAGGTTGGCGCGCGCGGCGCCGCCAATACTAGTGAAGGCGCCGCCCGCGAGGACGCGGCCGTCCGGGAGCGCGAGGAGCGCGCGCACCGGCGCATTGGGCCGGGGCTGGAACGAGGTGGCGACCGAGCCGTTGTCGTTGAGCATCGCGAGGTGGCGTGCGCCGACGCCGCCGATCACCGAGAAGTCGCCCCCGACGATCACGGATCCGCTGAGCTGCAGGTCGCTGAAGTTGCCGCCGACCAGGAGCGTGCCGTCGACGAGGGCCGAGACCACGTTGATCGAGCCGCGGATGTCGGGATTGAAATCGAGGTCCAGCGAGCCGTCGCGGGCGACGCGGGCGAGCCGGTTGCGGGTGACCGAGGCGCCGCCGCCCGGGCGCAGGGCGCTGAAGCTCCCGCCGAGGACGACCGCCCCGTCTGCCTGCACCGCGACCGCACGCACGCCTCCATTGGGCGAGGGGTTGAAGGCGCCGTCGACCGTGCCGTCGGCGTTCAGCCGCGCCAGGCCGGAGCGCTCGACCGTCGCACCGGCCGCGCCGGGCTGGAGGGACGAGAAGGCCCCGCCGACCACCAACTGGCTGCCGGCGGCGCCGAGGGCGTCGACCTGCGCGTTCGGGTTCGGGTTGTAGCCGGTGTCGAGCGAGCCGTCCGCGTTGAACCGGGCGAGGTGGTTGCGGGTGACCGGCGTGCCGGTCGCGTTGGGGATGACGCTCGTGAAGAGGCCGCCGGCCACGACCTTGCCGTCGGCCTGGAGGACGAGGGCGTTGACGTTAGAGTTGGGCGACGGGTTGTAGTTCGTGTCGATCGTCCCGTTCTCGTTCACGCGGGCCAGGTAGCTGCGGGGCACCGCGGTCGAGGTGAGGTTGGGCGTGAAGCTGGTGAACGCGCCGCCGACCACGGCCTTGCCGTCCGGCTGGAGCACGAGGGACGAGATCGCGGCGTTGGCGCTCGGGTCGTAGGTGACGTCGAGGGAGCCGTTGTCGTCGATGCGGGCGATGCGGTTGCGCGCGGTGTCGGACACCGTGGTGAAGCTGCCGACCACGAGGATACGGGTGTCGGGCTGGACGACGATGGCGGCGACGGCGCCGTTGGGGCGCGGGTTGAAGGAGGCATCGATCGTGCCGTTGGGCAGGAAGCGGACGAGGTTGCCGCCGGTGGTTCCGGAGAGGTTGGCGAACGTGCCGCCGAGGAGCAGGCGGCCGCGGGCGTCGACGGCGACGGCGGTGATCTCGCCGGAGAGACGAGTGGCGGTGGCGGCGGCGGCGAAGGCGGAGCGCAGCGTGCCATTGGCGGCGAGCCAGGCGAAGCCGCCGAGCTGGGTCGGGACCGGGGCGCCGGTGGTGCGCACGGCGACCGCGTGGACGGGGCCGTCGGTGGCGAGGGCGGGCGAGAAGTCGGGGTCGGGCGTGCCCTCGGCGCGGAAGCGGGCGAGGTTCGTGCCGCGCGAGCCGCCGAGATCGGAGAACTGCCCCACCGCGAGCACGCGGCCGTCGGGCTGCAGCGCGAGGGCGTTGACCACGGCGGTCGGCACGCCGCCGGCGGCCGCGTCGAAGGCGAGGTCCACGGCGCCGGTGGCGAGGAGGCGGGCGAAGTTGCGGCGGGCCACGGGGGCGGCCGTGCCCGCCGGCCGCAGCGAGGTGAAGGCGCCGCCGATGAAGAGCCGGCCGTCGGCCTGCAGGCGCAGGGAGTCGACCCGGTTGCCCGGGGACTCGCTCAGGTCGAGGTCGAAGGAGGCGTCCACCGTGCCGTCGGCGTTCAGGCGGGCGGCGTACTTGCGGAGCGTGAAGGTGGCGGCCCCGTTGGGCTGCAGCGTGGTGAAGGCGCCGCCGATCACGACCTTGCCGTCCGCTTGGCGCGCGGAGACCAGCACGTTGCCGTTCGCATTCGGGTTGTAAGTGGCGTCGAGGTTGCCGTTCGCCTCGAGGCGGGCGATCCGGTTGCGGACCGGCGCGGCGTCGACCGTCGAGTCGCCGTCGCGCTTCACCTTGTCGAGCTTGCCGTCGGAGCCGATCACGGTGGTGAACGCGCCGCCGATCACGACCTTGCCGTCCGCTTGAAGGGCAAGGGTGCTGACCTGCCCGTTGAGGGTGGGCTGGAAGGTGGTGTCGAGCGCGCCGGAGGACTCGAGGCGGGCGAGATAGCCACGGCTCACGAACGAGGCGTTGGTGTTGCTGCTGGCGCCCGGCCGCACCGCGCTGAACAGGCCGGCGATCAGCAGCTTGCCATCGGGCTGGAGCGCGACCGCGGAGACGGTGGAGTTCGGGTTCGGGTCGAAGGTCGTGTCGAGGGTGCCGTTGGCATTGAGGCGCACCAAGTTCGAGCGGAAGCCGGACTCGGTGGCGCCGTGGGGGGTGACCGAGTTAAAGGTGCCGCCGACCAGAATGCGACCGTCGGAGAGAACCAGCAGCGTGCCGACGGGGCCGTCGAACACGGGGAAGAAGTCGGGGTCGACCGCGCCGTTGGGGTTGATCCGCACCAGGCGCTCGCGGCGGGCGCCGGCCGCGGTGGTGAAGGCGCCGGCGGCTAGGATCTTGCCGTCCGCCTGCAGGGCCAGGGCGAACACGCGGTCGTTGAGCTCGGGCTTGAAATCGGGATCTAGCGCGCCGTCTGCGTTCAGCCGCGCGAGGTAGGTGCGGGCCGAACCCGCCACGCTGGTGAAGGAACCTCCGATCACGACCTTTCCGTCAGGCTGCGTCACCGAGGCGAGCGTCCGGCCGCCCGCGTCCAGCGCGAAGGTCGCGTCGAGCGAGCCGTTGCCGTTGACGCGCGCGACCCGGTTGCGCACCAGCGCGGTGGTCGCCCCCTCGGGCGTGGCGCGGGTGAAGACGCCGCCGAGGACTGCCTTGCCGTCCGCCTGCACCGCGACCGCGTTAACCGTCCCGTTGAGGCTGGGGGCGAAGGCGGTGTCGACGGAGCCATCGGGGAGGAAGCGCGCGACGAAGGCCCGGACCACGGAGGCCGCACCCTTGCCCCAAACCGAGGTAAAGGCGCCGGCGACCACGATCATCCCGTCGCCCTGCACGGTGACGAAGCCGGCCGGGCCGTTCACCCGCGGGTAGAAGTCACCGTCCACGGAGCCATCGACCTTAAGCCGAGCGAAGCGCTGGAGCGGCAGCGGGGATTCGGCCCCCGAGGGCTGCAAGGCGGTAAAGCCGCCCACCAGGAGCACCTTGCCGTCGCGCTGCACGGCCACGCCGTTGACCACGTTATTGGCATTAGGATTGAAGCCGCCGTCGAGGGAGCCGTCCGCGTTGAGGCGGGCGAGCCGGTTGCGGGTGACCGCGGCGCCGGCACCCCCGGGCGCAAAGGTGGTGAAGCCGCCGGCAACGACCAGGCGGTTGTCCACGTGCAGGGCCAGCCCGAGCACGATACCGTTGGGCGAGGGGTTGAAGGCGGCGTCGAGGGAGCCGTCCGCGTTGAAGCGGGCGAGGTAATTGCGGGTCACCGCGGCGGCCGCGCCGGGCGCCTGGACGGTGGTGAAGGTGCCGCCGGCGACGATCCGGCCATCCGGCTGCACGAGCACGGTGTGGACCTGGGGCTGGAGGGGGCCGGCAAGGCTGGGGGCGAAGCCCACGTCGGGGGTGCCGTCCGCGTTGAGGCGGGCGAGGCGGTTGCGTGTGACCGCGGCGCCCGTGACG
>VHCI01000016.1 GCA_016871775.1 Verrucomicrobiota bacterium
TCATCGGTGAGGTCATAGGCGGCGTCAGAGTAAAGGATGTTCGAGATCCCGATGGCAGTCGGCCCCGCCTTGTCCAGCAGCAGGTTAGCGCCCCGCTTCTTGGCGAGCTCGGTGGCCACCTTGGCGATTTCCTCGAGCATCAGCCCACGGAACGTGTTTAAGCGCTGGCTGAGGGAGTTACGGGTATTCTGGATGAAGCTCTGGACCTCGCGCTGCTTGTTTTGGATCTGCTCCAGCTTCTTCTGGGCCTCGTTTTGGGCCTTTGACTTGGCCTCCGGGGAGAGCGCGGGGCTGTTGGCCTGTTCGGAGAGGTTCTTGTACTCTTCCACAAGGACATTGCCCTCTTTGTTCATCCGCTCGACTTCCTCCTGAGCCTTCTGGTCGTCCGCTTGGATCTTGGCGTTCTGCTCGACCGTCTTGTAATGAGTGTCGTAGAGCTTTGCCATATCGACGACGGCGATCTTGACGGCCGGCTGGGCGGAGGCCGGGAGGGCGGCCAGACCGAGGACCGCCAGCGCGGTGAGGGACTTCAGGGATTGCTTCATGGGTTAAGGTGGGGGCTTAAAGGGAGATCCAAACACAATCAGAACCGGGTGCCAAAGGAAAAATTGAACTGGTTCCCCTTCTTGCTGAGCTCGTCGCCAGTGATGGGGATGCCGAAGTCGAGGCTGAGGGGAGCGCCGGCCACGAAGAGGCGGAGCCCGAAGCCGAAGTTGTCGTGGTAGCGGGCCACGTTGAAGTCATACGCTCCCCGGTTTACGAACCCGGCATCGTAGAACAGCGCAAAGCGGATCGGACTCACGATGTCTAGGGAGTACTCCGCGCTGAAGAAACCGTAGGTTTTGCCGCCGATCGGCTCGTTGAACTGGTCCCTGGGGGCCACCTCCCGAAACTCGAAGCCGCGCAGGGTCGTCGGGCCGCCGAGATACCATTTATTGTAGTAGGGGACGTCGTTGGAGTCGCCGAAGTTTTGGATGACTCCGCCGCGCGCAATCAGGCTCAGGACTTGGGTCTGGGTCTCGAAAACTGGGAAGAACTGGGAGCCCCTGAACTCGAGGCTGTAGTTATTGTTGATCTTGCTGCCGCCGAGAGGGCCGCCGGCGAAGCGCGCGTTCACCTCGACGCGATTGCCGGCCGTGGTGTTGATGATCTTGTCGCGGGTATCGCGCTCCAGCTGGAGACCGATGCTCGAGGAGGCATTCGCACCCTCAAGCGCCCGGATGATGGCGGATGCGCTCGGTGAGATATCCTGGATGTCGAAGATCTCGTAGGTGTAGGCCAAGCGGCCATTCCAGAGCTCGAAGAGGTGCTTGCGCAGGTAGACCTCGAAGCCGGTCTGGATCTGGCTGTAGAAAGTGCTGTTGTACTCCGAGCTGGTGCGGAAGACGCTGAAGCCCAGGCCGAGTTGGCGCTGGAAGAGCCAAGGTTCCTCAAAGGAGAGCACCACCTCGCTGGAGAGGGAGCCGAGCTGCATCCGGAGGCGGAACTTCTGGCCGTCGCCCTGAAAGAAAGATCGACGGTTGAAGAGGTCGAAGTTGGCTTGGGAAACCTCGGCGAATAGTGTCGCTCGTTCTAGCGAGGAGAAGCCCGCACCGAAGGTCAGGTTGCCCGTCCGCCCCTCCTGAAGGGCGATGCGCATGTTCCGGCGGCCGGGAATGTTGGTCTCTTGGTGATTGACCGTGACGTTCTCGAAGAAACGAGTGTTCTCCAAACGGAGCTGGCTGATCTTCATCAGCACGGTGCTGAAGACGTCACCCGGGCCTAGCACTAGCTCGCGGAGGATCACCGTGCTCTTTGTCTTGGTGTTCCCCTCGATCACGATCGATTCGACGCTGAACTTCTCGCCCTCGTTCACGACGTAATCGACGTCGATCGCGCCCGTCGTGACATTCGGCTTGCGGTTCAAGCGCACCCGGGTGTCGAGGTAGCCGTCCTTGCCGTAGAAGTCGTCCAGCCGCTCCACATCCTTGTCCAGTTTGGACGGCACGAACACCACCCCGGTCTTCTGGCGCACCACCCGCTTGAGCAGGGCGGAATTGAAAAGCTTGTTCCCGGTGAAGGTGACCTCGCCGACCCGGTATTGGCGGCCCTCGTTGATCTGCACCACTAGTTCCAGCCGCTCCCCGCCGGGGTAGTTGAATTTGACCTGATCTTGAGGGATTTCGACGTCGAGAAAGCCCAGCTCCCGGTACAGGTCACGCAGCTTGTCGAGGTCATCCTCGAACTGGTCGTCCTTGAATCGACCCGAACCGGTTAGCCACGAGAACAGCCACCATTTCTTAGTCTCCATCGTGCCGCGCAACTTACGCGTGGTCACGGACTTGTTGCCCACGAACTTGATGTCCGCAATTTTGACCTTCTCGCCCTCCTTGACCTTGAAGACCACGGTGCCGAAGCCACCCACCCGGTCGCGATCCACGGTGTAGTTGATCAAGACCTGATTGTAGCCGGCCTTTTGGTAATATTCCCGGAGCTTTTCGGCGTCTTCCTTGATCTGACGTTCGTCGAGGGCCTGGTTCGGCTTGACCTTAATCTCCTTCTCAAGCCGGGTGGACTTCACCTTCACGTTCCCCTCGAAGCGAACCGCGAGGACGCGGAACTTGGGGGTGACCTCGACCACGAGGTTGAAGGTCTGAGCATCCACCTGCTCCTGCTTGACCTCGATGAACTCGAACAGGCCGGTGCGGTAGAGGGAGCGGATGTCGCGGTCGAGGATGACCTCGTCGAACTCACCGCCCTCTCGGATCTGCATATTGGCTCGCACCACCTGCTCGTTCACGTTGGCGGTGCCGACGAACTTAATCGCAAGCGTGCCGACCTTGAACGCGGGGGCCGGCAACTGCCGCTGGGTCGGGGGGACGGCCAACTGGCCCACGGCTGGTGTCGGACCGCCCAAGACCCAGAGCAGCAAAGGGATAAAACCGAGAAGAAACCCGCTGAAGGGGTTACTGGTGAAAGTTTTCAAAACGTGTGATGTCCCTCAGGAACGTAAGCTTCAGTTCACCTACCGGCCCATTTCGCTGCTTTGCAACGATTAACTCGGCCGAATCCGCCGCCACTTGGAATTTATCGTCCGCGTCCCTGGGCCGGGCGAGCATAAGCACGACGTCGGCGTCCTGTTCAATCGAGCCTGATTCACGGAGATCGGAGAGTTTGGGGGTGCGGTTGTCCTTCTCGGAGGCGCGGTTCAGCTGGGATAGTACCAGCACCGGCACCTCAAGTTCCTTCGCCAGAGCCTTTAATCCTCGAGACGCTTCGGCCACCTGCTGCTCGCGGGGCACCCGCGGGTCGGTGGGGCTGAGCAACTGGAGGTAATCCACCACGATAAACCCCAAGCCGGCCCGCGCGTGGAGACGCCTTGCCTTGGCTCGCAACTGCATGATGGACAACGCGCTGGAGTCGTCGATGAAGATGGGGGCCTTGGAAAACTCGTCCGCCGCGGCAACCAGGCGATTCTGCTCGTCGCCGTTCTTAGATAGGAGGCCGTCCCGTAGCAGCTTCATGTTCACTCGGGCGCGCGAACAAAGCATGCGCAGGGCGAGCTGCGAGGCGCCCATTTCAAGGGAAAAGACGAGGACGGGCGCAGGAGTCTGGCCGGCCTTGCGCGGCATCGCGGCGGCTTCGGCGAAATTGAGGGCTAAGGAAGTTTTGCCCATCGACGGCCGGGCCGCGAGGACGATCATATCGTTGCGCTGGAACCCCCACAAGAGTGCGTCGAGGTCCTTGAAGCCGGAGGAGAGGCCCGTGAGCTCCCCCTTTTTCATCAACATCCGGGTGATGACGTTCATCGCCTCCCGAGTGGGCTCCCGCATCTGCTTGGCGCTTTCGCTAACCCGGCTCTGGGTAACGCTGAAGAGCTTCTGTTCGACCTGATCGACGAACTCCTCGATGCCCCCGGTGAAGCCGTAGCAGTCCTCGATGGCGCCCGTGGCGGAACGGATGAGGTCGCGCAGCAGGGCCTGCTCGCGGACCTTCTCAATAAAATACTCGGCCTGGGCGGTGGTGGGAATCCGGCTGCTGACCTGGGTCAGGAACGCGTAGCCGCCGATCTGATCGAGCTGCTTGGCCGTCTTGAGCTCCTCCGCGACAATCGCGACATCGATCGGAGCCTGCCGGCTGTACAGCTCGAGCAGGCAACCAAAGATAACCCCATGCTTGGGGTCATAGAAGGAGCGGGCTTCAATCTTGGCCTCAAGGCAACGCGCAACGATGTCCGCGCCATCGAGGAGGCAGCACGAGAGCAGATGCTCCTCGGCCTCCAAGCTGTGCGGCAGCACGCGTCCGGCGGGGGCCGGGCGGTTGGGCGGAATGTTATCGCTGTTCGGCATCGAACGATCAGTGCGGGAAGAAGCGGGCCCGGGGCGCCGCGGCGATCCCTCCTTGCTTACAATCCGTTTACGGCAAAGCGAAGGCCGCGTCCTCCGGTAGGGGAGCGCAGCCTTGGGTGCCGGAGCGGACGGCGATTATGCTGAAGCCTCCTTGCGCTGGCGGTCGGACCGCTTCTCCGTCTTCTCGCCCGCAGGCTCGGCGGCCGGGGTGGCCGGATCGATGGGGTTTTCGGAGACGACGTCGAAGGATAGGTCCACCGAGACGTCCGCGTGCAGACGAATCTTCACGGTGTGCTGGCCCAAGGACTTCACCGGGGTGAAGAGGAGCACTTTCTTGCGATCAAGGGTGAAGCCGGCGGCGGCCAGCTTCTCCTGGACATCCTGCGCCGTGACAGCGCCGAACATCCGCCCGCCCTCACCCGTCTTGACCACAAAGGCCAGCGAAATCTTCTCGAGCCTGCGCGAGAGTTCCTGCGCACCGGAGAGTTCCGCCTGCTCGCGCTCGGCACGGCGCTTCTTGAGGGCGTCGACCTGCTTGCGGTTGGCGGTGGTCAGCGACACCGCGATCTTGCGGGGCAACAGGTAGTTGCGGGCGTAACCGGCGCGGACTTTGACTTGGTCGCCTTCGCCGCCGAGACCATCGACGGGTTTGACGAGGAGCACTTCTTTGGAGGCCATAGGCGTGGTGGGATGAGTTTGGGACTGGACTTGGTTTCGTGGCGGGGATCACCGCCGACGGACCCAGTAACGGGTCCGCACCGATGCGCGGGGAAGGAGCACGTTCAGAAGGGAACGTCGTCGTCGAGGTTCTCCGTCGTCGCCGGCTTCGTGGCAGAGGCCCGCGGGGGCGGGGAAAAGCGCTCAGGGGAGGCGGCCGCCGGTCCATCGCCGGCGCCGGCAGGAGCGCCGCCAACCCGCCCGTCACCCAGGAACTGAAATTGCTCCAGCACGACCTTCATCCGGCTGCGCTTCTCCTTGGTGTTCTTGTCCTCCCACTGGTCGAGCTTAAGCCGGCCCTCGACGTAGAGCGGGCGGCCCTTGGTGCAGTACTTGGCGATCGTCTCGCCCTGTTTGCCCCACGCCTCAACGTCTACGTAGATGACTTCCTCGCGGCTCTCCCCGGACTCCATCTTGAACTGCCGGTTGATCGCGAGGGCGAACTGGCAGATCGGGGTCCCTTTGGGAGTGACGCGCAACTCGGGGTCGCGAGTCAGGTTTCCCATTAACAGGACTTTGTTCAGTGCGGGCATGGCGGTGAAGGGCGCCTCAGGCGTTCTGGATGAACGTGCGGTAGACGCTGCCGTTGAGGCGCAGCTTCTCGCGCAGCGCGGCCGGCGCCTCGGCGGGTCCGGAGAAGCGGATGCGCACGTAATGGGCACCCGTGAACTTGCGGTCGGTCACGCGGACAAAGTCCTTGCGCCCGATGCTCTCGACGGAGGCGACCTCACCCTTAACCTCGGTGATGACCTTCTTAACGCCCTCGACGATCTGGTCGACGGTCTCCTCCTTGCCCCGGTTATCGAGGATGAAGGAGGCGTGGTAGCTACGGTGGGACGGGTTCATTTGGAATCTCGGCGGTTGAGCTGGTTCATAGCGGCCCCGGCGCCCCGGGTAAGCAGGAGATCGAGGCCTTGGAGGAAATGCGGCAAGCGCTGGGAAACGAGAGTGGATTGATCGGGAGAGAAGGTTCCGAGGACAAAGTCGGTCAGTTCCATCGCGGCGCGCTCCCGGGGGCCGATGCCTAGGCGGTAGCGGACAAAGGGTCCATCTAGATGCTGGACGAGGCTGGCTAGCCCGTTGTGACCGGCGGAGCCGCCCCCGACTGAAACCTTGATCAGGCCAAGGTCGAGGGTGAGGTCATCGTAAACAGCGACGATCTCCGCGGCGGGAATCTGGTAATAGCGGGACAAGGTGCCGACGGACTCGCCGCTGGCGTTCATAAACGTCTGCGGTTTGACCAGCCAGCACGCCGGGGAGCCGGGACGATCCCAACGCGCGACCTCCGCGCGAAACTGCGGCGCGGGGCGCCACTCCAGCCGCTCTCGGGCGGCTAGGGCATCGAGCACCTGCCAGCCCAGGTTGTGCCGAGTATCGCGGTATTCGCGGCCCGGATTACCTAGGCCGACGACGAGCGAGTGGAACATGACTCAAAGAACTTCGAACCGAGCGGCCGGCCCTCGGCTGGGACGGCCGCGAACCTGCGGAGAATTACTTCTTGGCCGGGGCGGCGGCGGGCTTGGCCACCGTGGCGGGCGCGGCGGTTTTCGCGCCGGCGGTGGCCGGAGCGGCAGCCTTCGCGTCGCCAGCTGCGGCGGGGGCGGCGGCAGTGGCGGCCCCCTCGACGGGCGCGGCGACGGCACCCTCGGCCGGAGCGGCCGCGGCGGCCGCGGCTTGCACGACCTCGGCAACGGGCTCCACGCACGCGACGACGGGCTGGCCCTTGGAATCGAGGAAATCCACGCCCGGGAGGGCCTTCAGGCTGCCTACCTTGATTGTCTCACCGACCTTCAGCTCAGTGACGTCGACCACGATCGCCTCAGGCAGGTCTTTCGGAAGAACGCGGATCCGGAGCGCGGGGGTCGCCATCTCCAAAACGCCGCTCTGGTTTTTCACGCCGAAGGACTCGCCGTTCAAGTGCACCGGCACCCGAATCTCGAACTTCTCGTCCGCCTTCACCTCCTGCAGGTCGATGTGCAGGTACTTGTCGGTGAGCGGGTCCCGCTGGACCTCCTGCAGGAAAGAGCTGATCGGCGCGGACTGATCGCCTCGCTGGAGATCGACTAAGACGGCGCGACCGCCGACGGCCTTTAGCAAGCGCACGAACTCCGGAGCATCGATGGAAAGAGATTCGGGCTTGGTGTGCTTTCCGTATAGCACGGCCGGGACCCGCTGGGCTTTGCGGAGACGCCGGGAGGCGCTGCGGCCGGTTTGGGCTCGGGCGGCGACGTTGAGTTTAAACTTTTGGCTCATGATTTCGTTCCACCTGTCGCCCCGACCATCGGGAGCAGGCGTAATAGAAAGGGCGAAAGGAAGAGCTGGGCGCAGACCGAACGCAATCAAATCTTTCCGTGACCTCGATTACCGGGCCAAAACCAGCCGGCCGCGGCCCCGGTCCCGCATTTACTTTTGACCCGCCCGGGCCCTTCGGTTCCCCTTCGCCTTTTTACCGCAAAGCCATGCCCGCTCAGCCCACCCTGATCTACACCCAGACCGACGAGGCCCCCGCGCTAGCCACGTTCTCGTTCCTGCCCATCGTCCAAGCCTTTGTGCGGACGGCGGGCATCGCCGTGGAAACGCGGGACATCTCCTTGGCTGGACGCATCCTGGCCTCCTTTGCGGACCGACTGCCCGAGGGCCAGCGGCAGGCGGATCATCTGGCCGAACTGGGCGCCCTGACCCTGCGGCCGGAGGCAAACATCATCAAGCTGCCCAACATCAGTGCCTCCGTACCTCAGCTGAAAGAAGCGATCGCGGAGTTACGGGGGCAGGGTTTTGCCCTCCCTGACTACCCCGAGACCCCGTCCACCAACGTGGAGAGGGACGTGAAGGACCGCTACGACAAGGTCAAGGGCAGCGCCGTGAATCCGGTCCTGCGCGAGGGCAACTCCGACCGCCGGGCGCCCAGAGCGGTCAAGGAGTACGCCCGCGCCCACCCGCACACGATGGGTGCTTGGAGCGGTGCCTCGCGGACCCGCGTCGCGACGATGGGACAGTATGATTTCGCCCGCAACGAGCGCTCGGTGACCCTGGCGGCCCCGACCACGGCGCGAATCGAGTTCATCTCCGCTCACGGGGCGGCCCGAGTATTGCTACCAAAGCTTTCGCTCAAGGCGGGGGAAATCCTCGACGGCACGTTCATCAGCGTGCGGGCCCTGAAGGAATTCTACGCGGCCCAGCTGAAGCGCGCCCGCAGGGAGGGCGTCCTGTTCTCGCTGCACCTCAAGGCCACGATGATGAAGGTCTCTGACCCGATGCTGTTCGGGTACGCGGTGCAGGCCTACTTCGCGGACTTCTGCACCCAGCACGCGGCGACCCTCGTCCAACTTGGCGTGGACTGGAATAACGGCCTCGGTGACCTGATCGAGAAGCTGCCGCGCCTGCCCGCAGCGGAGCGCGCGGTCCTCGAGGCGGACCTCAAGGCCGCCCTCGCCGCAGGTCCTGCCTTGGCAATGGTCAATTCGGATGAGGGCATTACCAACCTGCATGTCCCCAGCGACGTGATCATCGATGCCTCGATGCCCGCGATGATCCGCGCTGGCGGCAAGATGTACGATGCTCAGGGCAAGCTGCAGGACACCCTTGCGGTGATCCCGGACAGCTCGTACGCGGGGGTCTACGCGGCCACCATCGACTTCTGCCGCACCCACGGTGCCTTCGACCCCCGGACGATGGGCACGGTGCCCAACGTCGGGCTGATGGCACAGGCTGCCGAGGAATACGGCTCCCACAACAAGACCTTCGTCGCCCCGGGCGCGGGCGAGGTCCGCGTGGTGGACGAGCAGGGCTGCATACTCGTGGCCCACCGCGTCGAGGAGGGCGACATCTGGCGCGCCTGCCAGACCAAGGACGCGGCCGTGCAGGACTGGGTGAAGCTGGCGGTCAATCGCGCCCGCCTCAGCGCCACGCCGGCCATCTTCTGGTTGGACGAGCTCCGCGCTCACGATGCCCAGCTGATCGCCAAGGTCCGCGCCACCCTTGCGCAACTGGACACGGCCGGGCTCGACCTGCGCATCCTCGCCCCTGCTGCCGCCTGCGAGGTTACCCTTGAGCGCCTGCGCGCTGGTCAGGACACGGTATCGGTGACGGGCAACGTGCTTCGCGACTACCTCACGGACCTCTTCCCGATCCTCGAGGTCGGCACCAGTGCGAAGATGCTGTCCATCGTCCCCCTAATGAAAGGCGGCGGTCTGTTTGAGACCGGCGCCGGTGGCTCCGCACCGAAACACGTTGAGCAGTTCATGCAAGAGGGCTATCTACGCTGGGACTCGCTGGGCGAGTTCTTCGCGCTGGCTGCCTCGCTCGAGCACCTCGCCCAGGTCTTCACCCATGCGCCTGCTCGGGTCCTGGCGGACACCCTAGACCAGGCGACGGGCAAGTTCTTGGAGCTCGACCGTTCCCCGGGACGCAAGCTGGGCACCACGGACAATCGCGGGAGCCACTTCTACCTGGCACTCTATTGGGCACAGGCGCTGGCCGCACAGACCCGCGATGCTGCGCTGCGGGCAAAATTCGCGCCCATCGCCGCTCGGCTCACCGAGCACGAGATGGGGATCACGCAGGACCTCCTAGCCGCGCAAGGCCGCCGGGTGGACGTGGGTGGCTACTATCGTCCGGATCCCGCAAAGGCTTCCGTCGCACTCCGCCCCAGCGCGACCTTCAACGCGATTCTCGCCGCCCTCGGCTAAGGGCTGAATCCGCTCTCCCCCGGTAGGTTTCACACCCGGAGTCCGGGATTGCGCTGCGCATACCCATAAACCCATTTCTGCCAAGCGGTCATCAAACGCCGGGTGACTGGTCCAGGTGCCTCCGGCCACTCTTTGCCGTCAATTGCCGCCACGGGCACGACATCCTTGGTCGTAGAGAGTGCCATCGCCTCGGAGAAACAACCCAGCTCGGCCGGACGGATGGATCGCTCCTCGACAGCCAAGCCCGCGGCCGGAGCCACCTGCGTCAGCAGGAGCGAGCGGGTGATCCCGGCAAGTAGGCCATCCTCCAAGCGTGGGGTGATCAGCCGGGTGCCTTCGACCAGGACTAGGGAAGCGGCGGAGACCTCGGTTAGATCACCGGCCTGATTCAGGAAAAGCGCATCGTCGGCGCCACAGCGGCGGGCCTCCCCCACTCCGAGCAGATTGTTCAGGTAATTGCCGGTCTTCCACGCGGGGTTCAGGCACTCGGCGGGGTTGCGCCGCAGCGCGCGGGGAATGGCCAGCCGCAGGGCGCGGGAGACGGGCGCCGGGGCGCGTTGTACCAGCAGCGTCCAGTCCGGGCGGTCCGCGAGCCCTGGATCCAGCCCGATCGGCCCGGCCCCGCGCGTGACCTGCAGGCGGACATAGAGTTCGCCCGACTCGCCCGTGCGGCTGCGGAATGCCGCCGCGGTGCGGGCGATCTCCTCCCGGCACTGCGTGGCCGTCAACGGCAAGGCCAGATGCAAGGCGGAGGCCGAGCGCTCAAGTCGCGCCCAATGCTCCGCGAACGCAAACAGCACTCCCGCGTGGGTCCTCCAGACCTCGTACACCGCGTCGCCATAGAGGTAGCCCCGGTTCAGGGGCGAGACCGCAGGCTCGTCGGCGGGGTGCAGGCGGCCATTACTATTGGCTTGGATATAACTCGTCCTCTTGTCCATCGGCGTCTTTATAGCACCAAAGCGGACAATGGTCATCGGACCGCTACCGTAGCTAAATGAAAAAGCCCCCGCTCTGGCGGGGGCGAGACACCACGGGGTGGTAATCAGGAGGAGGCCCGGGCTTTCACCAGCCCAAACGCCTTCTTAATGTTCTGGATCGTCGGTAGGGAGAGCCCTGTGGCGGCCTTGATCTTGGCGCCGCTCTGGCCCGCCTCAACGAGTTGCTTAACTTGATTCCGAAGGTCGTCAGTCACCTTGCTCCGCTTGCGCTTTCCTTTCGGCTTCGCCCCCGCTTTGCGCCGGCCGATCTTGCCCGCCGGACGGGCGCCGCCGGCGGAGGCCTTCACCACCGCATTCGCGAACGCCTGCGCGGACTCGAAACCGAACTGGGCGGGCAGCGCCGCCAGCTCGGCTTCCATTTTCTTCTCGAGGCTGGCGAGACGATCCCTCGCAGCCTGTAACTTCTTCAGCTTTTTTGATAACATAAGATCGGGGTATCTATGCTGATTGAGCCGTTTATATCAAGTTTTATTTTCCTCCGAAAGAATGCTATAGCTCAAATTGTCATCGCATGGTAGCCGCCATCCACGATCACTTCTGCTCCGGTAACGAAGCCGCCGGCCGGTCACTGGAGAGCAGCAGGGTGGCGCCGATCAGCTCGCGGGCCTCGCCGAAGCGCTTCATTGGGGTGTGGCCGAGGATGCTGGCTACGCGGTCCGGCGAGAGGATCTTGCGGTTTTGCTCGGCCGGGAAAAAGCCGGGCACCAGCGTGTTCACGCGAATCCGCTGAGGGGCCCACTCGCGGGCGAGGTTCTTCGTGAGATTATGCACGGCTGCCTTCGAGGCCGAATAGGTGAAAACCCGGGAGAGCGGGACCACGGCGCTCATCGAGCCTAGGTTGATGATGCTGCCGCCCTGCCCGCGCTCGACCAAGTAGCGGCCGAACACCTGACAGCCCAAGAACACCCCTTTCAGGTTCACGCGCATGATGCGGTCAAACTCGTCCTCCGAGATGTCGAGGAAAGGGGTCGCCGAGTTCACCCCGGCCCCGTTGACCACAATATCAATGTGCCCGGACCGCTCGCGCACGGTCGCGAGCAGGGCCGCTAGGGAAGCCTTTTCTGAAGCCTCAGCCGCGAGGAAATATCCGCGCCCGCCAGCGGCGCGGATGCGTTCAAGACGGGGTGCGGCCTTCTCCGCCTGCCGCCCGACCAAGACGACCTCGGCGCCAGCTCCGGCGAGGCCCTCCGCCATCGCCCCGCACAATTCGCCGGTGCCGCCGATGACAACGGCCACCTTGCCGGTGAGCGAATAAAGGGAGGACAGGTATTCCGCCGGGGTGCTCATACGAGAGAAAGCCATGAAGGCAAAGACCCCGCCCCGACCGTGGCAACGGCAAACCCGGGGCGCATCCGACTTGCCGGTTACCGCCCGCCACCGTATCCCCTCCCAGATGCCGCATTTGCTTCTCGAAGACAATTGTCAGGACGTAATCGCCAAGGCGCAGCGTGGCCTCGGTATCAGTGACGCCGATCTGTCTCGCCGCGCCGAGGTGAGCCTCGAGGATCTCCAGTCGCTCCAGTCCGGCCAAGCCAAGGACGCCGTCTTGCGGCGGGTGGCACGCCATCTCGGCCTTTCTCCAGATGCCCTCGAGGCGCTGGCGCACCAGAGTTGGTATCCCAGGATCCCCGACTTCCCCACCGGGTTCGCAGCCTTCAGCACCCGGCACGGGGAGATGCTGGTCAACAGTTACCTGATTTGGGACCCGCGGGCCCGGGTCGCGGCGGCGTTTGACACGGGCGCGGACTGCACCGCGATGCTGGACATTATCGCGGCCGAGAGCCTGCGCCTGCGTTATGTATTCCTGACCCATACCCATCCTGACCATATCGCAGACCTGCAGCGCCTGGCTGCGACCACGGGGGCGGAAGTCTGGAGCAGCGAACTGGAGCCAGTGGCGCATTCGGGCGCGCGCGCATTCCCGGAGAACGCCCATTTCCACGTTGGCGCCCTCGCGGTGAAGACCCTGCTCACCACCGGTCATTCACCCGGCCAGACCACCTTCTATGTCACGGGCCTCAGCTGGCCCCTAGCCGTGGTCGGCGATTCGATCTTCGCGGGTTCGATGGGCGGCAGCGCCACCCATTTTAAGGACCAGCTGCGCAACAATCGCCGGAAGATCCTGTCTTTGCCCCGTGACACCGTGCTCGCCTGCGGGCACGGACCGTTGACCACCCTCGATCAGGAGAAAATCCACAACCCCTTTTTCGCCCGCTAGCCGATGCCACGCCGCCCCATCTTTTGGCAGCTTCCCTGCCTGCTGCTGGCCTTGCTCGCGCGGGCGGCGGCCGCGGATGCGGTCGTTTTCTTCACGGAGCCGAATTTCCAGGGGGAGGCCCTGCGGGTGGAGGCGGGGGCGCGCGTCGAGGATCTGGCCACGCTGCGGCGCGCCAACCAGCAGCCGTGGCGCGGGGCCATCTCCTCGGTCCGGATCGAAGGTGCGGGCAGGGCCACGGTGGCCAGCGCGCCCGGGCTCCGCGGCGAGCGGCTGGAGATCGCGGCCAGCATCCCTGACCTCTACTCTCAGCCGATGGGCAGACAGACTTGGGATCGGGCCATCGCCGCGATCGAGGTACGCGGGCCAAACTACGCTCCCCCGGCCCCCACCGATCCGAACCAGGGCCCCGCGTCGCTGGTGTTCGTCCCGGCCCTTCCCCCGCCGCCCCGGCTCGTGATCGTGGAGCCGCCGCGGCCGCGAATTGACCGCCGGACCGCCGAGCGGATGGTCGAACACGCCTACCGTGAGGTCTTGGATCGACCTGCCGATTCGACCGGCCTTCGCACGTATCGGGATCGGTTGATGCACGAAGGCTGGAGCGAACGGGAGGTTATCCAACAGCTCCAACGCAGCCCGGAAGCGCGTGCCATCCAGCCGGAAGCTGCCATCCGACGGATGTACCGGGAGGTGCTGGGGCGCGCCGCGGATCCGGCCGGCCTTGCCCATTACCAGGCGAAATGGCGCGAGGGCTGGACGCAGGGGCAAATCCGGGAGGATCTACGGCGCAGCCAGGAGGGGCGCGGGCGCAACGTTCGCGAGATCATCACCCGCGCCTACCGCGAGGTGCTCGGGCGTGATCCTGACCCCGCGGGCATGGCCAATTACGAGCGCCAGATGCGGGAAAAGGGCCTCACCGAGCGGGATTTGCGCCGGGCCCTGATGAACGGCGACGAGTACCGCCAGCGCCAGCGGCGCTGAGCCGGGCCTAGTCCTCCGCGATGACCCGTTCCTCTGCGGCGGCCCAGCGGGGACGTGGCTGACTATCGCGGCTGCTCCCGGATCCTCCGGCGTGGGCCGCGGCGCGTTCGTCGTCGCGGGTCTTGCCGACCAGATCGAAGAACACCGGGCAGCCGTGCAGGACGAATCTCTCCACCAACCCCGCCTCGAGATAACGTCGGTACTGCTCGGAAAGCTTTTCCTCGCGGTTGCAGAAGAGCCGGATCCGGAACGGGCGGTTGCCCGTCTGCGTGGCGTAATAAATCCGGAAGCGGCGGCCGGCGATCGCGGCGGGCGGGTTCCGCTCAGCCAAGAAGGTCAGCTGTTGGTTCAGTTTCGCGGTCGGAATCCGCTTATCCAGCGCCCGGTTCAACTTCACCGCCGCATTGAGCATCCGGTCTACCTCATATCCGCTCACCGCCGACACGAAGATCACCGGGGATCCGGGCGTGAAGAACAGTCGGTCGAAGAGGGCCTTCTCATACTTTTCCCGGTAATCGCGCTCGCTCTTGTAAGGCTCGAATCCGCCCCGAGCCTTAAACGCCTCCTTCACCAGATCCCACTTGTTGACGACAACCACGATCGGCTTGCCCTCCTTCACAGCCTCGCCGGCGATCGCCTTGTCCTGCTGGGTCACTCCCTCAAGCGCATCGAGGACCAGAAAGACCACATCCGTGCGCTTGATCGCGTCGAGCGAACGGAGGCGGGAGAAATATTCCACCGGGGACGCGAGCTTGGTCGCCGCCTTAATACCGGCGGTGTCGATCAGGCGGAAGGGATGCTGCTTTCCGTCCCGCCCGAGGAACTTGAAGGGCAGCTCGATCGAATCCCTGGTGGTGCCAGGCACATCGCTCACGATCAGGCGCTCGCTCTGGAGCAGGCGGTTGCTCAGGGAGGACTTGCCGACGTTCGGCCGGCCGATGAAGCAGACGCAGAGGGGATCCGCCGCGGTGCGGACCGGGGCGGCCTCCGGGGCCGGGCCCAGCGCCTCGGCGATAGCGGCGCGCAACTCAGACTCGCCGCGCCCGTGTTCCGCGGAAATCCGCAGAGGTTCGCCGAAGCCAAGGCGGTACGCTTCATCAAGCGCAACCTTCTCGTCGCCGAAATCCGCCTTGTTGACCACCAGGCGGACCTCGCGCTTGGCCCGGCGCAGCTTCGCCGCGATCCGCTCATCGAGCGCCGCGATCCCGGACAGGCCATCGACGACGAAGATGATCAGCCCGGCCGTGGCGATGGCGAACTCGACCTGGCGCTCGGAGGCCCGGGTGAGGGCCGCCGGGGTATCCTCGCCCGCGTACCCCAGCCCGCCGGTGTCGAGCAGCGTGTACCCGCCCTTGGCCACCTCGGCCGAAATGACGTCGCGGGTAACACCCGGCTGGTCGTGGACGATGGAGATGCGGCGCCCGGCGAGCCGGTTGAATAGACGACTCTTGCCGACATTGGGCCGGCCGACAATCGCCACGATGCGGTTCCTCGGGAGGCTCACTTCCGGAGCCCTTGGACGAAGCGGTCGATGCGGTCGCAGGCCTCCATCACCTGGTCGGAGGCGGTGGCGAAGCAGGCGCGGACGTGCCCGCGGCCGTTCACGCCGAAGGCAAGGCCGGGAACAACGGCGACCTTTTGCTGCTGGAGCAGGCCGACCGAAAAGTCCTGCTCGGAGAGGCCGGTGGCGGTGATGTCCGGGAAGGCGTAGAAGCTCCCGCGCGGCAGGTGGCAGCTCAGGCCGGATTCGTTGAGGCGGCGGACGATAAGGTTTCGGCGGCGGTGGTACTGCTCCCGCATCCGGACGACGTTGTCCCAGCCGTGCTTGAGGGCCTCCAAGGCGCCTTCCTGGGCGATGATGGAGGCACACATCATCGCGTACTGGTGGACCTTCATCATCGCGTCGATCAACGGGGCCGGGCCGCAGGCGTAGCCAATACGCCACCCGGTCATCGCGAAGGCCTTGGAAAAACCGTGGAGGAAGATCGTGCGCTCAGCCATTCCGGGGAGGCTGGCGATGCTGGTGTGGATACCCTCGAAGGTGAGTTCCGAGTAGATCTCGTCACTGAGCACCAGCAAGTCCTTCTCGCGGCAGAAGGCGGCGATCTCCTCGAGCTGCCCGCGGGTGCAGGTGCCGCCCGTAGGGTTGCAGGGGAGATTGAGCATCAGGATCTTGGCGCCGGGCTGCCACGCGGCGCGGAGGGCGGCCGCGGTGAGGGCGAAGTTGTCTTGGGCAAAGGTCGGCACCGCGATGCCGGCCCCGTGAACCAGCGAGATGCTAGGATGGTAGCTGACATAGCAGGGCTGGTGAAACATCACCTTGTCACCCGGGTTGCAGAAGGCGCGAAAGGCGAGGTCTAGTGCCTCGCTCACCCCTACAGTCACGATCACCTGATCCTCGGGCCGATAGGTGACCCCGAAGTGCCGCTCCACGTAGGTGGAGACCTCGCGCCGCAGCTCGATCATCCCGAGGTTGGACGTGTAGTAAGTCTTGCCCCGCTCGAGGGCGTAGATGGCAGCCTCGCGGACATGCCAGGGCGTGACAAAGTCGGGCTCCCCCACTCCGAGGGAAATCACGTCCTGCCCCTTCATTTTTGCGACCAGTTCGAAGAAGTCGCGAATCCCGCTCTTCGGGAGGCTGGCGATGTGGCCGGCCACCCAACGTTGCGCGTCGGTGCTCATCGGATGGGAGCGTTCAGGGCGCGACGTTGAGCCGCTGCGTCTGGGATTCGTCCGCCCCGAGCAGGAACCCCTGTTCCTTGTAGCAGCGGAGCATGAAATGGGTGGAGGTTGAGAGCACCCCCTCGATCGTGGAGAGCTTTTCGGAAACGAAGGAGGCTACCCGCTGGAGGGTGGCGCCCCGGACAAAGACCAGCAGGTCGTAGCCGCCCGAGACCAAGTAGCAGGACTCGATCTCGTCGAACCGAGCAATCCGCTCCGCGAGCCGGTTGAATCCACCGCCCCGCTCCGGGGTGACCTTGACCTCGATCACGGCGCGCACGGCGAGGGCGGCCCCGGCCTCGCGGGACAGGTCAAGCACCGGGCGCCAGCCGAGGAAGATCCCCTCTCGTCGCAGCTGCTCTAGGTGCTGGTGCACCTCCGCCTCGGTCAGCCCGGCCACCTGGGCCAGTTGGCCGGTGGTAAGGCTGCCGCCGTCGATCAGGAGCTTGAGCACTGGATTCATAGAACCGGTGGTTATCGGCCATCACCCTGGCTTTGACGAGGACGAAGTTGCCCCGTGCGCGATCGCCGGATTGCAACCCGCCCAAAATCGCTCCAGCTCTCTCGCTCCCATGTTCGCCTCCCTCACCGAGAAACTTACCGGCGCGCTGCGCAACCTCCGCGGCGCAGGCAAGCTGACTGAGGAAAACATCGCCGCCGCTCTGCAGGAGGTGCGCACTGCCCTCCTTTCCGCCGACGTGCACTTCCGGGTGGTCCGGGACTTCACCGACCGCGTGCAGCTCCAGTGCGTGGGCCAGGAAGTTCTGAAGGGCGTCGCCCCGGGACAGCAGGTGGTCAAGGTGATCCACGACGAGCTTGTGCGCCTCCTCGGCGAGGGTTCCACCGGCCTCTCCGCCACCCGGCCCCTGAAGGTGCTGCTGGTCGGCCTCCACGGCTCCGGCAAGACCACTTCCACCGCCAAACTCGGCCGCCTGCTGCGGCGGCGCGGGAGCAAGCCGTTTGTCATCGGCGCCGACATCTACCGCCCCGCTGCGATCGACCAACTGGAAATCCTCGCCCGGCAGGAGGAGCTAGGCTTCTACGCCGACCGCCAGTCGCGCGACGTGCCGGCCATCGGCACGGCCGGGCTGGACGCGGCCCGCGCGGCGGGAGCGGACTGCGTCCTATTCGACACCGCGGGGCGCCTCCAGATCGATGCGGACCTCATCGAGGAAGTCCGCCGCCTGCGGGAGCGCGTGCAGCCGGACGAGGTGCTGCTGGTGGCGGACGGCGCCCTCGGCCAAGAGGCGGTCAACGTTGCGCAGGCGTTCCACGACGCGCTGCGGTTGACGGGGCTGATCCTGACCAAGCTCGACGGAGATGCCCGGGGCGGGGCCGCGTTCTCGATCAAGGCCGTGACCGGCGTGCCGATCAAGTTCATCGGCACCGGCGAGAAGGCGGAGGACTTCGAGGCGTTCCATCCGGATCGGCTGGCATCGCGGATCCTCGGGATGGGCGATGTGGTTTCGCTCGTCGAGAAGGCTCAGGAGAACATCGACCAGAAGGAGGCGGAGCGGATGGCCGAGAAGCTCCGGCAGGCTGATTTCAACCTCGAGGACTTCCTCGCGCAGATGCAGCAGGTAAAGAGGATGGGCTCGATGCAGAGCATTTTAGGGATGATACCGGGAATGAACGGGATGCAGCTTCCGGAGGGTGCAGACCGCCAGATGGCGCGGACCGAGGCGATCATCAAGTCGATGACCAAGCAGGAGCGCCGGAAGCCGGAGATCCTCAACGGTAGCCGCCGCAAGCGTGTCGCCGACGGCGCGGGCGTGAAGATCGTCGACGTGAACCAAGTGCTGAAGCAGTTCCAGCAGATGCAGCAGATGATGAAAATGATGAAGGGCGGCGGCGGGAAGAAGTTGATGCGCCAGATGGAAGCGATGCGCGGCCGCGGCGGCCCCGGTAATTTCGGGCGTTTCTAGCGGCGGGCGCGTTTTCCGTCGCCGCACCCGCGGCTTGCCAAGGCGGCGGGTGCGACCCTCCTTAAGCTGAGTCATGCTTCGTCCCCCTCCCCTCCGTGCGCTTCTGCCGCTGGCCGCGGTCGCTTCCGCCCTGCCCGCCCCGGCCGCGCCCCACTACCTGCGCGAGGTGAAGCCCATACTCACGCAGCACTGCGTCCGGTGCCACGGCGGGGCCAAGGAGGAGGCCGGCCTCCGGCTCGACACCGCGGCGAATGTGCGCCTCGGCGGGGCCAGCGGATCCACCGTCCGCACGCCCGGCGGCCGGGAGAGCCTCCTCCTATCCGTGATTTTGGATACCCACGCGGACATTCCGCGGATGCCCTACAAGAAGCCCCCGCTGGGCGCCGCGGAGGTCGCGGTGCTCAAGGCGTGGGTCGAGGCCGGCGCGCTCGCTCCAGACCAGGAGGAACCCGGCCGCTTCGAGCACTGGGCCTATCGACTCCCTTCGCGGCCGCCCGTCCCGGTCGTCCTCGGGGCACCTGCGCCCTGGTCGCGAAGCCCTATCGACGCGTTTATCCTCCAGCGCCTCGCCTCGGCAAAGGTGGCACCCGCTCCGGAGGCGGACCGCGTGACTTTGTTGCGCCGCGCCTCCTTGGATCTGACCGGGCTGCCGCCAACCCCGGCGGAGATGGACACCTTCCTTGCGGACCAAGCTCCCGGCGCTTGGGAACGCGCCGTCGACCGCCTGCTCGCCTCCCCGCACTACGGCGAGCGCTGGGCCCGTCCCTGGCTCGACGCGGCTCGTTACGGTGATTCGAACGGCTACAGCATCGATGCGCCTCGGCAGATCTGGAAATTCCGCGATTGGGTGGTGTCTGCCCTGAACCGCGACCTGCCCTACGACCAGTTCATTGTCGAGCAACTGGCCGGCGACCTGTTGCCGATGGCCACGGTGGAGCAGCGGATCGCGACGGGCTTCAACCGCAACACTCAGATCAACCAGGAAGGAGGCATTGATCCGGAACAGTTCCGCATCGAGTCCGTGTTCGATCGCGTGAATACGTACGGCACCGCCTTCCTCGGACTGACGGTCTCGTGCGCCCAGTGCCACGACCACAAGTTCGACCCGATTTCCCACCGGGAGTACTACCAGCTGTTCGCGTTCTTTAACAGTAGCGTGGATGACGGCCACGGTGGCCGCCGCTCCCGGTCCACCGGCAACCTCACCCTCGGGCCGGACGGCAAGGTCGACGAGGGACTGGAGGCGCGCGTCGCCGAGGTTCAGGAGAAGCTGGAAGCGCTGTTCACCACCCACGCCGCGGCCCTCGAATCCTGGCGGCAGGCGCTGCCCGCGGAGAAACGGGCCGCCCAGCGCCCGGCGAGCCTGCGGGCCGCCCTTGACGTTCCCTGGGGAAAACAGTCCTTCGCCCAACGCCGCAGCGTCTACCCCTTGGCCCGCCCCGCGGATGCGGAGTTCGAGGGGTTGTCCGGCCGGCTGGCCGAGTTGCAGCGCCCGGTGCCGGGCGCGACCACGACGCTCGTGATGGAGGAGTTGCCGGAGCCGCGACCAAGCCACCTGTTTTTACAGGGCGACTTCACGCGCCTCGGCGAGCGGGTGGAGCCCGGCACGCCGGCCATTTTGCCGCCCCTGCGCAGCGCCGGACCGCGGCCGAACCGGCTGGACCTCGCCCGCTGGACTGCCAACCCGAACCATCCCCTGACCGCGCGAGTGATCGTCAACCGCGTCTGGCAGCAATACTTCGGCCTCGGCCTTGTGGAGACGGAGAACGATTTCGGCTCGCAGGGCCTGCCGCCCTCGCACCCGGAACTGCTCGACTGGCTGGCGACCGAGTTCACCGCTCGCAGCTGGAGCCTCAAGGCGCTCCATCGGCTCATCGTCTCCTCGGCCACCTACCGTCAGGCTTCGCACGCCCGCGAGGACCTCGCCCTCGTTGATCCGCTTAACCGTCTGCTGGCCCGCCAGCAGCGGCTCCGGCTCGATGCCGAGCTGGTGCGGGACACCGCCCTCACCGCCAGCGGCCTGCTTGTGCCGCGGCTCGGCGGTCCCCCGGTCTATCCTCCGCAGCCGGACGGCGTGATGAGCCTGGGCCAGGTCAAACGCGAGTGGAAGGCGAGCACAGGCGAGGACCGTTACCGCCGCGGACTCTACACCCATTTCTGGCGCGCGACCCCGCACCCAGCGCTGGCGGTATTTGATGCCGCCGACGGCTTCAGCAGCTGCACCCGGCGGCTGCGTTCCAACACCCCGCTGCAGGCGCTGACCCTGCTTAATGACCAGCAGTTCTTCGAGCTTGCCGAGGGTCTTGCCGACCGCGTTCTCCGGGAGCGAGCCAGCTCGCCCTTGGCGGAGCAACTGGCTCACGCCTTCCGTCTGAGCACGGCCCGGCTGCCGAGCGCGCTTGAGCGCGACCGTCTCGCAGCCCTCCACGGCCAGCGCTTGGCCGCGGAGACCGGCGAGCCCAGGGCCCGCCAGCGCGCGGCCTGGATCGCTGTGGCCCGCGTGCTCCTGAACCTAGACGAGACCATCACCCGCGAATGAATCCGCGCCTCCCTTCCGCGACCTCGCCAGACTTTCTCGCCGCCCGCACGCGCCGCCACTTTCTTGGCCGCTGCGCGGTCGGGCTCGGCGGCATCGCCCTCGCCTCGATGCTCAACCAGGCGCGCGGGACCTCCGCTGCGCCCTCGAGCCCCCTCGCCCCAAAGCCAACCCACTTCCCGGCGCGGGCAAAAAACATCATCTACCTCTTCATGGCCGGCGGGCCCAGCCAGCTGGAGCTCTTCGACCACAAGCCCAAGCTGGTCGAGCTGAACGGCCAGCCCATCCCGACCTCATTCATCGAGGGTAAACGCTTCGCCTTTATGGACTCCAGCCACGGAACGCGGCTGATGGGCACGCGCCGCCAGTTCGCGCAGCACGGTCGCAGCGGGATGTGGGTCTCCGAGCTCTTCCCGCACACGGCGCGCATCGTCGATGAACTCACGATGGTGAAGTCGTGCCAGGCGACCCTCTTCAACCACGCCCCCGCGAAGCTCTTTATGAACACGGGGTCCGGCCAATTCGGCCGCCCCAGCATGGGTTCTTGGCTGAACTACGGCCTCGGCAGCGAATGCCAGGATCTCCCCGGCTTCGTGGTCCTCCAATCCGGCCCCCGCGGTCCGCGCGGCGGTGCCGTCAACTGGGGCTCCGGCTTCCTGCCCACGACCTTCCAAGGCGTACCCTTCCGCGGCACCGGGGAACCGATCCTCAACCTGACCCGGCCGACGGCGGTCACCGCGGACGGCCAGCGGGACGCGCTCGATGCGCTGCGCGACCTTAACCTGCAGCGCGCCGTCGCCACCGGCGACCCAGAGATCGCCACCCGCATCGCCGCCTACGAAATGGCGTCGAGGATGCAGTCCAGCGCTCCGGAACTCATCGACCTCAAGTCCGAGAGCGCGGCCACGATGAAGCTCTTCGGCATCGAGGACCAGCGTCCTTCCTTCGCCCGGAACTGCCTCCTCGCGCGGCGGCTCGTCGAGCGGGGCGTGCGTTTCGTGCAGCTGTACCACACCAATTGGGACAGCCACGGCGGGCCCGGGGAGAACCTGCAGGCGGACTTCGAGACGGTCTGCCGCGAGGTGGACCAAGGCCAGGCCGCCCTCGTGCAGGACCTGAAGGAACGCGGGCTCCTGAAGGACACCCTAGTCATCTGGGGTGGCGAGTTCGGCCGCACCCCGATGGGCGAGAACCGCGACACCACCGGGCGCAACCACCACATCGATGCGTTCACGATGTGGTTCGCCGGCGGCGGGGTGAAGGCGGGCGAGGTGATCGGCGAGACCGATGAGCTTGGCTTCAATGCGGTGCGGGACCCGATGCACGTGCACGATATCCACGCCACCCTCCTGCACCTGCTTGGCCTCGATCACACCAAGCTCACCTTCCGTTTTCAGGGCCGAGACTTCCGGCTGACGGACGTCCACGGCAAAGTGAACCACAAACTCTTCGCCTGACCAGGACCCGGCGCGAAGGTTGGCTCCCGCGCACTGGGTTCGCTGGCCGTCAGGGCCCTCGCAGCAGCGCCGTTGGGGAGGGGTCGTGCGCGGCGACCAGCGGCTCGTGGCGGAGCGTTTCCGCGAGGTTGGCGGCCCGTTCGGCATAGCGATGCGCCCGCCCGGGAGATTGGCCCCGCAGCACCGCGTTCAGGCCGCTGTTCCAAGCGAGGGCAACGTGGTAAGGGTCCTGCGGTTTCTTCGCCTTAGCCAGTCCCCGGCAGATCCAATCGTAGTGCTGGCAGGCGACGCGGAATGCTTCCTTGCGGTCGAGTGCGTCCGCAAAAGGACGGGTTGAGTGCATCCGCCACGTCTCGGCCTTGAACTGCCAGGGACCGAGTTCGCCGCCGGGACCCGGGCGGGATAGGTTGCGGGGATTCTCGATCAAGCGGATCGCCTCGAGGGTGGCGGCGCGTTCTGGGGAGGCCTCCACGGACTCGACGACCACCGAGAGGACAAACAGGCGCAGGCCGGTCCGAAGAAGGGCGCGCGCAGAGCTGGGTGGGAGCTTGGGCATACCGCACCCTGAGACGCGCCGGTCAGCACTTGGGTTCATTTTGTGAATAAGTTTTCCTGCTGCTCAGCGGGGAACTTTTCCCACCGCACGGGTCGCCGAACGAGTAAGCTCTTGCGGCCTGCTCGGGCCCTTTGCTGGCTGGCGCGATGCTCCGGATCCACCTGCCGCCCAACCTCCTCGCCGCTGCGGCACGGGACGCGGTCGCCGTCCGGGTGGAGCTTAATCTGAGCGCGGCGCCGCCGACGGAACTGCTCCCGGTGCTGGTCTTGTTGCAACGCTGGTGCGGTCCGCAGCCTCTGGGAGTGCTGCAGTTGAACCGCCGGCAACTGGGCGAATTGAGCCGGGCAGCCGCCGGGCAACAGATCTTCGTGGAGAGTGGCACCGCGGTGGCGTGGCGGCACGATGATCTCCTGCGGGAACCGGCGGCGCCCGTGGCCGCGGGGCCGACTGGGCGGAACCTGCGTCCGAGAGCGGAGCCAGAAGCCAGGCCGCTAGAGGTGGACGGGACCGAGCACTACTTAGCGCTGACCCTGCCCTCGCGGGAACATCCTCATTATTCGGAATGCATCGCTTTGGTAAAAGAGGCTGGGTTCCTGCTGGAGCCCTCAAACGGGCGTTGGTGGCTGCGAGACCGGCACCGGACGCTCTCCTTCCTTGCGCGCCATGGCGAGCGGCTCAGGGGGGCGCTGGCCGCCCGCTTCACTCCGGCCTTCACGCGGCACACCGCGCACCTCGTGCCCGCGCGGCTCGCCGCGAAGGTGGATACTACCGGGGAACAATTCAGCGTGGAGCTGGGACTCGCCGCGGAGGGCGCCTCGGAGGCCGAACTCCGGGCCGCGCTCGCGGCCGGCCGTAGCTATCTGGAGGCCAAAGGACGGGTGATGCTGATCGATCCCGAGCTGACGGGGCGTCTCGCCCGAGCGCAACAGGCTCTCGTCGGAGATCCGCGAGTCGCGATGGCCCCCTTGACGCGCCAGCGGGTGCCGCGCAGCCGCGTGGCCGAAGTCGCAGAGTTATTGGAGGACTTTGCCCCGGGCTTCCGTCCCCCGGAGGACTGGCAGCGTCTGACCGGGGCAGTTGAACGCTTATCCGCCTTGGAGCCGGCACCCGTGCCTGCCGGCCTCAACGCCATCCTGCGGCCCTACCAGCGCTTGGGCGTGGCATGGCTGTGGCATCTGCACCGAAACGGCTTGGCCGGAATCGTCGCGGATGAAATGGGCCTCGGGAAGACCCTGCAGGCGCTCGCGTTGCTGGCGGCGGTCCACCAGCCGGCGCACGGAACGGTCGGCACTAGCTTGGTGGTGTGCCCGGCCTCGCTGTTGGAAAACTGGCGCCGAGAGGCCGCCCGCTTCACGCCCCACTTGCGCATGGAGTTGCATCACGGCGTCGGCCGACTGACGCACGCGGCCGATCTGGCGCGGGTGGACCTCCTGATCACAAGCTACGGCACTCTCGTCCGCGACCAGGAGCTCTTCTCTGCGGTGGGATTCGCGGCCGTGGTGGCCGATGAGGCCCAGCACATCAAGAACCGGCTTTCGCAAAGCGCAGCGGCTTTGCGCGCCCTGCGGGCACGCACGCGCTTTCTCCTCACCGGCACGCCGCTGGAGAACTCCCTCGCGGACCTGCGTTCACTGCTCGAATTCCTGCTGCCCGGCTACCTGCCGCGGCTCCCCGCCGGTCTGAGCGCCGAGGAGCGGAATTGGCACGATGAACGGCTGCGCCGGCAGGCGGCACCTTACCTCCTGCGTCGGACCAAGCGGGCGGTGGCCCCTGAGCTACCGCCGCGCCTTGAACAGGTCCTCTGGGTCAAGTTAACCGACGCGCAGGCGGCTCTGTACCGCCGCGTCGAGCAGGAAAGCGAACGGGAACTAATCGATCTTGCCGCCTCTGGTGCCGGCGAATCCCGGCTGCGCCTCGCGGCCCTCACTCAGCTGCTGCGCCTGCGGCAGATCTGCTGCGATCCGCGGCTGGTGGCCAATCTGCCCGAGGAGTCGGGCGTGACGATTTCCGCCAAGCTTGAAGCCTTCCGCGAACTCCTCGCGGAGGCCGTGGATGACGGGCACCGGTTGCTCGTCTTTTCCCAGTTCACGCGCCTGCTGGACCTCGTTGGCCAGGAGTTGGAGTCGCAGGGCATTCCGTGGTGCCGGCTGGACGGCACGATGTCCCCGCCGCAGCGGCAAGCGGAGGTGGACCGCTTCCAGTCCGGACCGAGCGTGCCGGTGTTCCTGCTTTCCCTGAAGGCGGGCGGCACCGGCCTGAACCTGACGGGCGCGGACACCGTGGTGCACTTGGACCCATGGTGGAACCCGGCGGCGGAGGCGCAGGCGACCGATCGTGCGCATCGCATCGGGCAGACGCGGACGGTAACCAGCTACAAGTTGATCGCGACCGGTACCGTCGAGGAGCGGGTATTGGCGCTGCAGGAGGAGAAACGAACCCTGCTCGCCGAAGTTTTCGAAGCGGGTGACGCCGCTGCCGCAAAGCTGAGCTTGGCAGACCTCCGCGGGCTGCTGGGGAGGGCGCAGCTAGAGCAGGTCGGCGGCCAGTTCAGCGAGGCGTGAGCGTTCGCCCTTGGTCAGCTTCACGTGGGCCGCGAGCGGTTGGCCCTTCATCCGGTTGTGGCAATAGACGAGGCCGTTGCTGCGGGCGTCGACGTACGGGTTATCGATCTGCGCGGGGTCGCCGATCAGCACGATCTTCGAACCCTCGCTGATGCGCGTGATGACCGTCTTCACCTCGTGGGGCGTGAGCTGTTGCGCCTCGTCGAGAATGAAGAACCGCCGCGCGATGGAGCGACCGCGGATGAAGGCGAGGGCTTCGATCTCCACCATTCCGCTGCGCAACAACCGCTCGTATGGCTTCGCGGCCGTGCCCGGCGCGCCGGCTGGCGCCGCACTGGGAGCGGGCGCGAGCTCCTGCCGCCTGCCCTTCCGCCGCGTCACCTTTTTGGTGGCGAACTGCGGTTCCCTAGGCGGCTTCGAGGGAATGAGGACCTCGAGCGCATCGTGGTACGGCTGCAGCCACGGGCGCATCTTTTCCTCAAGGGAGCCCGGTAGGAACCCTAGGTCCTTGCCGAGGCTGATGATGGGACGCGAAATCGAGAGCCCGTCGTATCGGCAGTGGTCGTCCTGTAGCTGGTGCAGCGCGCAGGCGGTCGAAAGGAGGGTCTTGCCGGTGCCCGCCTTGCCGAAACACGTGATGAGCGAGATGGCCTCGTCGAGCAGGGCGTCCATCAGGAACTGCTGCTCGAGGTTGCGCGCGCGGATGGGGATGCCGCCGGGAGCCTTGACGCAGTCGGGCAACTTGAGGCGACGTAAGACCCCCTCGCCATAGTGCCGCGCGGGCATCGTCTTACCTTCGGGCGAGCGCAGCAGCACGTACTCGTTGAGGACCAGTGGAGCCGCGGCGGAGGACGGCAGCGCGTACGCACCCTCGGAGCAGAAGCGCTGCAACGCGTACTGATCGAGCGCCACCTCTCGATAGCTGGCCTCGTCGTCGGTCGCGGGCACCTTGTCGTTAAGATAGTCCTGGGACTCGAGCCCGACGGCGCGGGCCTTCAGCTGCACGTTCACGTCCTTTGTGACGAGGATCGTCGGGGGAGGAAAGCGTTCCTGCACAAACAGCGCGCAGGCGAGGATGCGGTTGTCCTTTTTGGTGAGGTCCGGCAAAATCGCTCGCAGGCGGCCCATCGCCGGCGACCAGTGTCCCGGGGTGAGCAGGTAGGGGTTGATGATGATGGATAGCGTGCCGCCAGTCTCGAGCTCGACGCCCTCGTGCATCGAGCGGGTGTCGGGGAGCAGTTCCTGCAGCATCCGGTGCACGCGCCGCGCATTGCGGCCGCGCTCCGTGGACTGCTCGCCCTTGATGGCGTCGAGCTCCTCGAGGACCTCCACCGGGATCGCCAGGTTATTGTCCTGAAACTTCAAGATGCACTGGGGATCGTGGAGGAGAACATTCGTATCGAGGACGAACGTCTTCACCTTGGCCGAGACCTTGAACCGCGAGACCGGGGCTTCCGCCCCACGCATATGTTCCATCGGTAGGGTGTGAATTACTGGTGAATAAGTAGCCGGCAGACCGATCCTGTCGAACTTTATGTGCGGACGCCACGGAAACGCAACCTGCGCCGCGACCGCCCCTTGACCTACCGCGCCGCGCTCGGCCAACCTCAAGGCGTGCTTTCCTCGCCTGTCCCCGCTGGTGGAAGCAAACCCTCGGCGTTCCGCCTGCTCCGGTCCACGCGCGCCGTGACCGGCGTCCTGCTGCCCGTGCTGGCGCCTTTCAGCGTCCTCCACGGGGCTTCGCCGCCACCCCGCCCGCCAAACCTGATTGTGCTGCTCTGCGACAATCTCGGCTTCGGCGACACCGCCCCATTCGGCTCGACCGTCCATCGCACGCCGGAGCTCGACCGGATGGCGCGCGAGGGAATGCGGCTCACCCATCTTTACGCGGCCAGCGGCGTCTGCACGCCGTCGCGCGCGGCCCTGATGACGGGCTCGTATCCCCGCCGGGTGAACCTGCACCGCAACGCGCGGGGCGGGGCCGTGCTGCAACCGGTTGAGCCGATCGGGCTGCATCCCGCGGAAGAGACGATCGCCGAGTTGCTGCGGGCGCGCGGCTACGCGACCGCGATGATTGGCAAATGGCACCTCGGTGATCAGGCGCCGTTCCTGCCCACCCGGCAGGGTTTCGAGTCCTACCTCGGCGTGCCCTACAGCGACGATATGACGCCGCGCGAGGGCCAGCCTTGGCCGGACCTGCCGTTGTTGCGGAACGAGGAGGTCATCGAGGCCCCAGTCGACCGCGACCACCTCACCCAGCGCGAGGCGGAGGCGGCGGTGCGCTTCATCCGGGAACACCGGGAGCGGCCGTTCTTCCTGTATGTGGCCCACGCAATGCCAGGCAGCACCCGGGCGCCGCATGCCAGCCCGGCCTTCCGCGGGCGTTCCCGCAATGGTCCCTGGGGCGACGCGGTCGAGGAGCTGGATTGGGCGGCGGGGCAGATCCTCGCCGCCCTCCGTGAGACGGACTTGGCGGAGCACACCCTCGTGCTCTGGACCTCGGACAACGGGGCCCCGCGCCGTGACCCCGAGCAGGGCAGCAACCGGCCCCTCGGCGGCTGGGGCTACACCACGAACGAGGGCGGGATGCGCGTGCCCGGGATCGTCTGGGCCCCGGGCCGCGTGCCGGCCGGGCGCGAGTGCGCGGAGCTCACCACGCTGATGGATGTCCTGCCGACCTTCGTCCGCCTTGCTGGCGGAAGGCTGCCCGCCATGGCCATCGACGGGCGCGACGTTTGGCCGCTGCTCGCGGGGGAACCCGACGCCCGCAGCCCGCACGAGGCCTTTTTCTATTACAATGGCGAGCAGTTGCAGGCCGTGCGTTCCGGCCCGTGGAAGCTGCACCTCGCACTCGCGGCGCGGGCGACGAGCACCGTCGGCAAGGCGGGCGGGCCGCGGAAGGCCCAACTGTTCGACGTGACGCGGGACCCTGGGGAGACCAAGGACCTCCACGCTCAACAGCCCGAGATCGTGGCCCAGCTTGAGCGGGCGGCCGCCGCGGCGCGCGTGGAGCTGGGGGACACCGATCGACCCGGCCTAGGCCAGCGGCCGGCCGGCTGGGTGTCAGATCCCCGTCCCCTGCGCCTACCCGCGGCGCGCTGAGCGGACCCCGGGTTTCCGGGTCGGGCCGGAGCTTGCCTCCGGGCCGCCGCGTCCTTCGTCTCGGCCGGATGTCGGACGCGAAGCTAACGCCCATGATGCAGCAGTACTTCGAGGTGCGCCGCGGCCTGCCGAAGGACACCCTGCTGCTCTTCCGGCTGGGGGATTTCTTCGAGCTGTTCTTCGAGGACGCCGTGACGGCCTCCCGCCTGCTAGGCCTGACCCTGACCCGCCGAAACGACGTGCCGATGGCGGGCCTGCCGGCGCACGCGGCGGATGGGTACGTGACCAAGCTGCTCGCCGCCGGCCGCAAGGTGGCCCTCTGCGACCAAGCGGAGCCGGCCAAGGCGGGTAAGCTGGTGCGCCGCCAGCTTACGCGCATCCTCTCCCCGGGCACCACCTTGGCGCCCGGCCAGATGGAGGCGGGGCGTAACCACTACCTCGCGGCCGTGGTGGCGGACCGCGCGGGCCTGCACGCGGCCTGGCTCGACCTTTCGACGGGCGAGTTCCGCGTCGCGACCGACGCCCGGCCGGCGAACCTGCTGCCCGTGCTGACCGCCCTCGCGCCGGCCGAGCTGCTGGTGATCGAGGGGGAGCGGGAGCGCTGGGCGGCGGCGCCGGCCGAGGAGGCGGGCCTGAAGGCCCTGCACGCGTTCGCGGTCGAGCGGCTGGTCTCGGAGCTGCCCGGTTACCATTTTGACCCGCGGGCTGGCGCGCGCGCGGTGCTGGACGCACTGCGGGTGCTCAACCTCGAAGGTTTCGGCCTTGCCGCGGACCACCCCGGACTGGGGCCCGCGGGCGCGCTGGTGCAGTACGTGACCGAGAATCTCCGGGCCCGGCCAGAGAACCTCTCCCGGCTGCAGGAGTACCGGAGCGGGCGAGCGCTGCTCCTCGATCCCGCGACTCTGCGCAATCTCGAGATCTTCAGCTCCAGCCGTGGTTCGCGGGAGGGTTCCCTGATCCAGGCCGTCAACCGCACCGCCACCGCCTCTGGCGCGCGGCTCCTGGAGCGCTGGCTGGCCGCGCCCACCCTAGATCGGCCGGAGATCCGGCGGCGCCAGACGATCGTTGGCGACCTGCTGACGCAGCCGCTGCGCCTCAGCGAGTTGCACGATCTCCTCCACGCGGTGCGCGACATCCCGCGGATCCTGGGCCGCCTCCAGAACCGTTTGCGCAATCCGCGGGAGCTGGGCGGCATCCGCGACACCCTGGAGCGCCTGCCGGGCCTGCGGACGGTGCTGGCGGCCTTCGGCCCGAAATCGCCGCTCGCCGGCGCTGCGGAAGCCCTCACGGAGCAGCCGGCGTTGCTTGACCTGCTCCGCCGCGGGCTGGCCGAGGAGCTCCCGAACGACCTCGCCGACGGCAACTTCATCCGGTCCGGGCACGATGCGGAGCTGGACCGCCTGCGCGCGTTGACTAGCGGCAACCGCGCGTGGCTTTTAGACCTCGAGCGCGCGGAGCAGGAGCGCACTGGCATCCGGAGCCTTAAAGTGCGGTTCACTCAGAACTTCGGCTATTATATCGAGGTAACCAAGGCGAACTTGCACCTTGTGCCCGCCGACTACATCCGCCGGCAGACCACCGTGGGCGGGGAGCGGTACGTCACCGAGGCGTTGCGGTCGAAGGAGAAGGAGATCTTTCACGCCGAGGAGGGGGCACAGGCGCGGGAGCTGGAGCTGTTCTCCACCCTCGTCGCGGCCGTGCTGGATGAGGCCATTGCCCTGATGCGGGCGGCCGAAACCCTGGCGGAGCTGGACGTGCTGGCCGGCTGGGCGCTACTGGCCCGCGAATGGGACTATTGCCGGCCCGAGCTCGACGAGGGCGAGGCGCTCGAGATCACGGAGGGGCGGCATCCCGTCGTGGAACAGGTGTTGCGGGCGCCCGACGCGGCCGTGGGGCTCGGGGGCACGGCGGGCTTCGTGCCGAACGACACCGCGCTGCGGGCGGACGAAGCGCAGTTGATGCTGCTCACGGGCCCGAATATGGCGGGCAAATCGACCTACATCCGGCAGGTGGCCCTGATCACTTTGCTCGCGCAAATCGGCTGCTGGGTTCCGGCGCGACGGTGCCGGATTGGGCTGGTGGACCGGATCTTCTCCCGCGTGGGGGCGAGCGACGACCTGGCGCGGGGCAATTCGACCTTTATGGTCGAGATGAACGAGACCGCGAACATCCTCAACAACGCGACTGAGCGCTCGCTGATCATCCTCGACGAGATCGGCCGGGGCACCTCGACCTACGATGGCTTGGCCATCGCGTGGGCGGTGGTCGAGCACCTGCACCAAGGCCAGGAGCGGGGCCCGCGGACTCTGTTCGCGACCCATTACCAGGAGCTGACCCAGTTGGAGCGGCACCTGCCGCGTCTGCGGAATTTCTCCGTAGCGGTGAAGGAGTGGAATGATGAGATCTTGTTCGTGCGGCGGATCGTGCCCGGTGCGGCGGATCGCAGTTACGGCATCCAGGTCGCGCGGCTCGCGGGACTGCCGCCCACCGTGATCGCCCGGGCGCGAACGATCCTCGGCCGCCTCGAGGGCGAGAACCCGGATGTCGAGTTGCCGGCCCCGGAAGCGCGCCCGCGCCGGAAGCTGCGGGTGGCGGCGGCGGACGATCCCCAGCTCAGCCTGCTGTGAGCCCGCGGCGCAGCCGCCAGAGGGCGCGTGCCTGCCGGATCGTCTCGGCCAGCCCTCTGGGGGTGAGCGCCTGCTTGGGATCGTCGCCGATGCCGTGGCTGGGGCTGACGTGCGCCTCGAGGCACAGCCCGTCGGCCCCGTAGGCCACCGCGGCGAGGGCGCTGGCGGGCACGTAGGCGGCCTTCCCCACGGAATGGGAGGGGTCGACCACCACGGGGGCCCAGGTCTTCTCCTTCAGTAGCGGCGTGATGCTCTCGTCCGGGTGATTGCGGTATCCGTCAAGCCCCGGGGCGGTGCCGCGCGGGCAGAGCAGGATGTTGGGGTTGCCGAAGGCGGCGATGTACTCGGCGGCCGAGATGAACTCGTTCACCGGGCCCATATGGATGCTGCGTTTGAGCAGGACGGCCGTCGGGCGGCCAGCCACCGCGCGGCCGATGGCGCGGAGCAGGGAGTAATTGAGGGCGTTGCGCGCACCGACCTGGAGGCAGGTCACGCCCGCCTCGAGGGCGAGGCCGATGTGGGACTCCTCCATAACCTCGGTGTCGACCGGGAGGCCCGTGCGCCGGGAGCCTTCCAACAGGATGTCCAGCGAGCGGGAATCGCCCTGGAAGGCGTACGGATTGGTGCGCGGCTTCCAAACCCCACCGCGGATCATCTGGGCGCCGGCCTCCTTCACCGCGGCGGCGCTCTCATAGAAGTAATTCGGGTTCTTCGGGTCGATGGTGCAGGGCCCGGCGATCACGAAGAGTTCCTCGCCGAGGGTCACGCCCCCGAGGCAGATGCGGTGGCTGGCGAGATCCGAGCGCTTGTCCATCAGCTTGAACGGCGACTGGATGCGATCGATGCGCTCGACGTAATCGAGGCCCTCGAGCCGGTTGATCATCAGGTCGTCCCGCTCGTCCCCTACGATCGCGTAGATCGTGCGCATGGCGCCGATGATCGGCTGGATGGTACAGCCGAATTCGGCTACGATCCCGGTGACCTCGGCGAGCTGGGCCGGCGTCAGGCGGTTGGACTTGGGCAAGATCATCCCGGGAGATTTGGGCCGCGCGGGGCCGGAGGACAAATCGGATTTTCGCGGCCGCTCCGGGGTCGGGGAAGATCAGAGGGCCCGCTCGAACTCGGGCGGCACGGGCGCTCGGGCGGCAAAGGAATGGGGCGCGCCCACCCACCGGTACTCGAAGGTGGTCTCGGCGGCGTGAAGGAAGAGCCGGCGGGTACCGGCGCTGCATGCGAACTCGCGGTTCCGGGGGAAGTCGCCGTAGGTCTGGTCGCCGACGATGGGCAGGCCGCGTTGCGCGCACTGCACCCGCAATTGGTGGCTGCGGCCGGTGCGGGGCTCGAGCCGCAGGAGGGTCAGGCGGGGCTCGCCCAGGCCCCGGCGTGCGACGCTCATCCGGCACTCGGCGGGGATGTTGCCTGACCGGGCGGAGGTGCGCAGGCGGCCTTCCCGGCGCTCTACCGCCAGCAGGTCCCGCCAGAGTTCGAGCGGGGCGCGGGGGGCGCCGAAGACGAGCGCAAAATACACCTTCCGGACCTGCTTGTGGCGGAATTGGGCCCGGATCTCGGTCGCGAGATCCTGCCGCAGGCACCCGAGCAGCACGCCCGAGGTGGCGGAGTCGATCCGGTTAAGCAGCCAGCAGCGGCGCACCAGGCCGCCTGCAGGCGACTCCCACTCGTAGGCCTCGGCCTCCAGATCGTAGCGGGCGCGGAGCGTGGAGCGTGGCTCATCCCCGGGCTCATTAGGATGGGAGAGCAGTCCGGCCGGCTTGGCGAAAGCGAGCACCCCTTGCGCATCCGCGTGGAGGAGCGTGACGCCGCGGCCTAGGGGCAGGTCGGAGGTGTCCGGCAAGCCGCTCACTGATAATAGAACGTGAACGTCATCTGCTGCCGGTCCCCGAGCACCGCCTTCATATCGTCGGTCCAGGGGCCGTAGGGCATCCGGTCGGTGATCGCGCTCACGCAGGCGCGGGTGGCGGTGTCATTCGCGGTCGAGTTCTCCACCCCGATGTCCACGATACGGCCCTCGTCATTCATCGCGAACTTGACCGTGACGGAGCTACCGCCGACCGGATTGGCTTTCTGCTCGATGACGATCCGCTCCCATTGGATCTGCACCGAATCGATCATCCGCTGGAGGTAGGCCCCGTAGTTGCTCCAGCGCGCGTCGACGGCCGTCGGGCCGATGTTGGTGGTACCGAACTTGTTCTCTGCGAGGATCGCCGGGCGGGTCTGGATGGTCTTCACCAGTTGCGGCCGGGCCTGCGGCCGGAGCGGATCGATCGCGGGGCGCGGGGCGGGCTGGGCGGTCGTCCCCTCCCCCTCGTTGGCGCCTTCCACGCGTTCCGGCACTGGCTGAGCGCGATCCAGGCGCTTGGCGAGACTGCTACCGTAGCCCTCGCGGTTGTCGCCCTCGACCTTTTCGCCACCGGAAAGGGGATTCTGTTCGCGCCGCGGGGCCGGGACCACTTCGGGCGAAGGAGGCGCCTCCGCCGGGAGCGGCGGGGCCGCAGTGAACTCCTGCGGCTGCGTCAGCCGTCCACTCACGATTTGGGTGGACTCGATGTCGGTGCGGCCTTCGAGCGCGGGGCGGTCGCTGCGGCCCTCGGGCGTGGGCTTCTGCTGGGCGACCTGCTGGTTCTGGGCGGCGAAGTTGTTCGTCTTGTCCGGCACGTTCTCCGGCGCCTCGGGATTGGTCTCCACGAAGCGGAATGGGGCCGCGGGCATCGGCTGGGGCTGCACCTGGACCTCCGGCTCCAACTCGATGGAGAAGTTCCGCTCCGTCGACTCCGGGCGGGCGGTCACCGGCACGGCCTTGAAGCGAAGCACCGCGGGCCCGAGCAGCCAGAGCAGCAGGTGGATGAGGACGACCCCGGCGAGGCCGATCAGCACCGAGCGGGTATCCGGATCCCGCACGCCGCGGGCCACGGCGCGCCGCAGCACGGTCAGCGGCGGGGGCCGGAGGATGGTGTCGCTCGTCATCATCGGTTCACAGGGACGTGCCGGAAGGGGAAAAGTCTGGGGCGAGGCCGGCGCGGGTCAAAATCTGTTTTGTCTCCGACAGCGGCAGGCCGATAATGTTCGTCAGGGATCCCTCGTAACCCGCAATGATCAGGTCGGGGTGTTCCTGGATCGCGTAGCCGCCCGCCTTGTCGAGGGTATACACCTTGGACAAGTAGGCCTCGATCGTCGTTTGATCGAGGGCGCGGAATCGGACCGCACTATCGACCACCACATCGAGGGCTAGTCCGTCCCTGCCGCGGCGGAGCGCGAGACCGGTGTGGACCGTGTGGGTTCGTCCGCTGAGCCGCCAGAGCATCGCGCGGGCATCGGCGGCGTCGGTGGGTTTGTTTAGCACGTGGCCGTTGATGCAGATGGTGGTGTCTGCCCCGAGGACGGTCGCCGCAGGGAAGCGGGCGGCGACCCAGGCGGCCTTGAGGGCGGCATTATGTGCGACGAGGCGGCGGGGATCGGCATCGGGCGCCTCGTCCTCGGTGACGCGGGCCACGACGACCGTGAAAGGCAGGCCGAGGCGGGCCAGCAGTTCCTGCCGCCGCGGGGAGGCGGAGGCGAGGATGAGCCCGGCGGGAGCTGGTGTCACAGGGCGCGTTCCGCGAGGATCGTGCGGACGTCCCCGCGGGCGCGGGCGAACTCGACGCGGCTCAGGTTGTACTGGTGCACCGCCTCGACGAGGTTGTCCTCGGCTTGAGCGAGGCGGTTCTGGGCCTCGACGACCTCCCGGTTGTCCGCCACCCCCTGCTGGTAACGCTGCTGCGCGAGGCGGAGCTCCTCGCGGGAGAGCCCGAGGCCCTTCTCCGCGACAGACACTTGCGCGTGGCGCGAGGCAGCGTCCTGAGCCGCGAGCCGCAGTTCAGCGGAAATCTGCAGCTCAAGATGGTGCAGCCGCGCCTCCTGGGACCGGAGACGGGATTGGGCGCTGCGGCGGCTGGCGCTGAGCCGGAACCCGTCGAACACGGGCATCGCGACCCCGACCCCGAAGGCCCACTGATCCTGCTTCCCTTCATCGTCGAAGCGGGGCGAGGCCACGCCATAATTGCCGCTAAGCGTGACCGCGGGCCAGCGTTCCCGCTCGGTCGCGCGGAGGTTGAGGCGGGATTGGTCGACAGCGAGGCGGGCAGCTAGGTGCTCCGCGCGACGCTCGAAGGCGGTCCCCTCCGCGCCCAGCGCCTGCAGGGTGCCGGACGTCCGGCGAACCTCGAAACCGACCAGTTGCAGTGGCTGGCCCAAGGGCAGGTCGAGGATCCGCTGGAGCAGCAGCTGGCTCTGCAGCACGGCGGTGTCGTGCTGGAGCCTGGCCTGTTCAGAGAGTGCGAGCTGGGCCTCGGCCCGGGTAACGTCAATCTGGGTGGCCACGCCAGCGGCAAACTGGCTCCGCGCGAGCCCGAGCAGGGCCTGGGCGCGGGCGATATTGGCATCGAGCGCCTCCCGGCGCCGGAGGTTGCGCAGGTTGAGGAAGTAGCCGCCCGCGACATCCGCGAGCACCGCTTGGAGGGCGGCCGCGAGGTTGGCGCGGGCCACCTCGGCTCCCGTGCGGGAGGCCTCGGCGAGCACGCGGAGGCTTGGATTGTAGAGCGCGTAGGAACCCGTGAGGAGCGCGTCGAAGCGGTTCGCAGGCCGGCCGGAGGTGACCACGACCGTGGCGATGCTGACGCCCTGGGACCGGCGCTGCTGGAGGGAGGCCGAAAGGTTCGGGAGGTTGGCCGCGCGCTGCAGATGGGCGACCTCAAGTGCCTGCACCGCCGATTCGCGGCTGAGCAGTACCGTGAGACTCACGCGCTCAACCGCGGTGAGCGCATCCTCTAGGGTCAGCGCCCCGCTCTCGGCGCCCGGAAGCGGAAGGCGGAGCAGGCCGAGCAGGAGGAGACCGGGGACGCGGGGGAGACGCATGCGACGGGGCGAGCAAACGCCGCCGGAGGGGGATGCTGCAAGCCCGGGTTGCGAGTTGTCACGCGCGGCAAAGCCCTTAAGCTCAACCTCTCAATGCGTCTTGGACTCGCGCAAATAAATCCCACCGTGGGCGATCTGGACGGCAACCGCCGGCTGATCCTGGGGGCATACCGCGCGCTAGTGGCGCAGGGGGCGGAGCTGGTGGTGTTCCCGGAACTGGCGACCTGCGGCTACCCGCCGCGGGACCTGCTCTTCCGCCGGGGCTTCGTGTCGGACGTGGCAAATTCGCTGGCCGAGATCGCGGCCGGGACCGGGGCCGTGCCGGCGCTAGTCGGCACGGTGGAGCCGAACGCCGCGGACGCGGGCCGGCCGTGCTTCAACGCCGCCGCCTTCTGTCGTGGCGGGCGGGTCGGAGCGATGGCACGCAAGTGCCTCCTGCCGACCTACGACGTGTTTGACGAGGATCGCTATTTCGAGGCGGCGACCGGACCGCTGGTGATCACGCACGCGGGGCGGCGCATCGGCGTAACCCTCTGCGAGGATATCTGGACCAACCCGCAGCTCGGCCCTCGCCGCTACGCGGGCCCGCTTCCGCTGGACCAGTTGGACGCCACGGGCTGCGACCTGATGGTTAACCTTTCCGCCAGCCCCTGGTGCCTTGGGAAGGAGCACGTCCGGCGGCGGCTGGTGGTGGCGGACGCCGCGCGCCGGCTGGGCTGCCCCGTGGCTTACGTGAACGCGGTGGGCGGCAACGATGAGCTGATCTTTGACGGACGGAGCCTGCTGGCGGACGCGAAGGGGCAGATGGTTGTGAGCCTGGCCGCGTTCCGGGAGGAACTGCGCGTGGTCACCCTGCCGCCGCCGGGCGGGAACGCGCCGGAGGAGGCGCTGGCCCCGGCGGATGCCGCGGCCGACCTGTTTGCCGCGCTCGTCCTCGGGCTCAGGGACTACGGGCACAAGAGCGGCTTCCGCCGCGCGCTCGTGGCCCTTTCCGGGGGAATCGATTCCGCCGTGGTCGGCGTGATCGCGGCGGCGGCCTTCGGCCCGGAAAATGTGACCGGCGTCTCTCTCCCTTCAGCGATCTCGTCCGCGCACTCCCGCACGGACGCGCAGGAGTTGGCGGCCAACCTCGGGATCCGTTGCGAGACCATCCCGATCGCGGGCATCGTGGCGGGGGGCGAGGCGGCCTTGGCGCCGGTCTTCGCGGGCCGCGCTCCTGACGTCACCGAAGAGAACCTGCAGGCCCGGACCCGCGGGGTCCTGATGATGGCCCTGTCCAACAAGTTCGGAGCCCTGCTTCTGACCACGGGTAACAAGAGCGAGATGGCGGTGGGGTACTGCACCCTTTACGGCGATATGTGCGGCGGGCTGGCGGTCATCAGCGACGTGTACAAGACGCAGGTCTACGCCCTCGCCCGCTGGATCAATCGGGAGCGCGAGATCATCCCCCGGTCCTCCATCGAGAAGCCGCCGAGCGCCGAGCTGCGGCCGGGCCAAACCGACCAGGACTCCCTGCCGCCCTACGACACGCTCGACGCGCTGCTGGTTGGCTACGTCGAGGAGGGCCTGGCGAGGGCAGAACTCGTGGCGCGCGGTTTCCCGGAGCCGATGGTCCGGGATGTGATCCGGAAGGTGGACGCCAGCGAGTACAAGCGGAAGCAGGCTGCCCCGGGGCTCAAGGTCACCCCTCTCGCCTTCGGCGTGGGGCGCCGGATCCCGATCGTGCAGCGCTACGCCGGCTGATTTTCCCAATGACTTCGTCCGCCGATCTCTTCGCCCGCGCCCGGGAACTGATCCCGGGAGGAGTCAATTCCCCCGTGCGCGCCTTCCGTTCCGTTGGGGGCGCCCCCTTCTTCACGCGCGCGGCGCACGGCGCCCGGCTTCACACCGCGGACGGGCGCGAGCTGATCGACTTCGTCTGCACTTGGGGCCCAGCGATTCACGGGCACAACCACCCCGTGATCCGCGCCGCGTTGGCGGAAGCCCTCGAGCAGGGCACCTCGTTCGGCACCCCAAATCCACTGGAGGTCGAGATGGCGGAGCTCATCACGCGCTACGTACCCTCGATTCGGAAGGTGCGGATGTGTAACAGCGGCACCGAGGCGACGATGTCGGCGCTCCGGCTTGCCCGCGGCTTCACTGGGCGGGACAAGATCATCAAGTTCTCGGGCTGCTACCACGGGCACTCCGACTCGCTGCTGATCAAGGCGGGGTCCGGCGCGCTGACCCACGGTCATCCGGACAGCGCGGGCGTGCCGGCGGCGTTCGCGCGGGAGACGCTGGTGCTGCCCTACAATGACCGGGCGGCGCTGGAGGCGGCGTTCGCCGCGCACCCGGGGGAGATCGCCGCGGTGATCCTCGAGCCGTGCTGCGGCAACGTGGGCTTCATCGCGCCCGAACCCGGATATCTGGCGTTCACCCGCGAGGTGACCGCGCGCCACGGGGCGCTGCTGATCTTCGATGAGGTGATGACCGGTTTCCGGCTCGCGCGCGGCGGGGTGCAGGAACTGGAGGGCATCACGCCCGACCTAACCTGCCTCGGGAAGATCATCGGCGGCGGGTTGCCGGTGGGCGCCTTTGGCGGGCGGGCGGAAGTGATGGACCATCTCGCACCCCTCGGACCGGTCTATCAGGCTGGAACGCTAAGCGGTAACCCACTGGCGATGGCCGCAGGCATTGCCAGCCTGCGGATGCTGGCGACGGATGAGCCGTACCGACGGCTCGAGCGGCTGGGCGGGCAGTTGCGCGCGGCGGTGTTGGACGCGGCGAGCGCCAAGGGTCTGCCGGTGCAGTTTCCGCAGCGCGGCTCGATGTTCAGCCTGTTCTTCAATCCGGACCCGGTGCGCGATTACGCGTCGGCCCTGCGCTCTGACGCCAAACTCTTCGGCCGGCTGTTCCATTCCTGCCTCGAGCGCGGGGTTTATCTCGCCCCGAGCGCCTACGAGGCCGGTTTTTTGAGCACGGCCCACGAGGGTCGTGACATCGATCAAGCCTGCGCCGCACTCAGCGATGCGATCGCCGGCCTTTGATCCCCGGCGTTGGGCCGCCCTGCTCGCCGCATCCTCGGCGCTGCTGGCGGCGCCCCCCGTGGACGCCCCGCCGTTGCCGCTTTCGGAGCTGACCCCGGGCCGGCGTGGCGAGGTTTGGACGGTCTTCCAGGGCACGGAGCCGGAGCCTTTCGCCGTAGTGGTCTCTGGGGTGATCCAAAACGGCCTCGGTCCAGGAAAGTCCCTGATTGTCTGCGAGCTGACGGATCCGCGCGTGCAACCGATGGGCGCGGTGGCGGGCATGAGCGGGAGCCCGCTGTACGTGGACGGAAAGCTCGCGGGAGCCCTCAGTTACCAGATCCAGCGCTTTGAGACGGTGCGCCACGCGGGCTTCACGCCCGTGGCCGACCTGGAGGAGGTGCGCGCCCTCCCCTCCCCGGGAATGCGGCTCAGCGGCGGATCGGGCGGCGTTTCCCCGGCGACGCCCTTGCAGCCGGCCTTCAGCCTGGCCGGGCTCTCGCCGGTCGCGGTGGCGGCCCTCGGTCCCCTGCTGGCCGAACTTGGCCTCGGCCCCGTCGTGCCCGGGGGGGTGGCCAGCCCGGCCCAGGGCGTGGTGGCGGCCGCGGAACCGCGGCTGGCTCCCGGCGGCGCGGTCGCGGTGGCGCTGGCGACGGGCGACATCACCCTCGCGGCGACCGGCACCGTCTCGCTGGTGCGCGGCCGGGAGATCGTGGCCTTCGGCCATCCCCTGCTTGCGCTGGGCGAGGTGGCGCTGCCGCTCTGCCACGCCGAAGTGCTGACCATCCTGCCCTCGCAGATGCAATCCGTGAAGGTGGCGAACGTCGGCCCCGTGATCGGCACCATCCGGCAGGACCGGCTTTCCGCGGTGGCGGGGGAACTGGGGCCGGGGCCGGCGATGATCCCGGTCGAGATCACCCGGCCAGGAGGCGCGGCACCGCTCCGCTTTGCCGCGGCGCGGCACCCCCAACTGGCGCCGCTGGTGGTGGGAGCCGGGGTGAGCCAGGCCGTCCTGGGCGCGAATGACGCGGGCTTTCTCGAGGGGTTTCGCGTGGCCAGTCACCTACGCTTTTCCGGAGGGCTCGAATGGCGCCAGACCGTGCTCCACGCGGGCGCGCAGGGCTTCGCGCAGTCGCTGGGGGAGATCGTTCAATCCCTCGCGGCGGTGCTGCAAAATCCGCTGGGCCGCGTGTACCCGGACGCCATCCGGCTGGAGGTGGGGGCGCTCCGCGAATCGCCCGGCATCACCGTGGATCGCTTCGTGTTGTCCCGGGCCACCGCCGCGCCGGGCGCCGAGGTCACGGCGGACCTGTCGTGGCGGGATCCCCACGGCCGGGGCGGTCACCTCAGCGTGCCGCTGCCCATCGCTGCCGATTGGTCCGGCCGGACCCTCGAGGTGGTCCTCGCCCCGGGGCGAGTGCTCGATGAACTGACCGGGAGGCCGCGAACCGTGCCCGCGGCGGAGCTCCGGAGCCTGGAAGCGTACCTGCGGTTCCTCCAGGCCGAACGCCGGAGGGACGGGCTGTTTCTGGCGGTGCTGCAGCGCGCCACGCTCCTGACGGACCAAACTCGGCCGACCGTCGAGGCCCCTGCCTCACTGGAACGCATCGCCCGCACCGCGGATGACACCCGCTACCAGCGCCGCGAGAGCTCCGTGGTACTCTGGGAGACCCACGTGTTGCCGGAACGACTTTCCCCCGCGGTCTTTCGCCGGGCCCTCACGGTGGCGGAGTGAGCCGGGGGCTAGGGCACGGACCGACCGGATCCGCTAACCTTCGGCCGCGGCGCCCTTCCCTTCCCGGCGAATACCCGGGAAGGAAGCGAGCGGGACGGGATGCGCCCCGGAGGCCGTAGGTCAGGGATCGACGTCGTAGACCTCGACGATGCCCACGCCGGTCCCACCGCCCACGCCGGCCAGTTGGACCGTGTAGGCCCCGGGGGGAAGCATCACGATCATCGCCGCGTCACGGCTGCCGGCCGGGAACGGGAAGGCGCCGGCGGCGGAGGCCGCGCTGGCGATGATAGGCGCCTCTTCCCCGCTGCCCCAGTTGTCGTTCGTGCGCAGCACCTGGCCCGTGGACTGGGCGGAGAGCGTCAGGATCGGGTCGGCCAGCACCCCGGGGACCCCGAGGTTGGCGAGGGTCGGACCGGCACCGCGGATCAACATCCGGCGGGAGACCTGCCCCGTGACCACGAAGCCGGCGATGAGCGAATTGGCCCCGGTGCCGACCGCCCCGCGGGTGGAGACATTGATGGCCTTGGGGGCGGCTGGACCGCCCTGCGTGACATCGTAGACCTCGATCAGGACCAGGCCGGCGTTGTTGGTGGAGCCGGGACCGATCTGGGCCTGCACGGTGTAGGGGCCGGCGGGTAAGGTGGCGAGGATCGCGGCATCCCGGGAATTGGGCTGCAGCGCGAAGGCGGCGGCACGATTGGTCGCCTGCTGGATCGCCTGCACCTGCGCGGCACCGGCGGCCTGCGTGCCCCAGTCGTCGTTCGTCAGCACGGGGTTCTGGTTCGTCCCAACGTAGAGGGCGAGCGCCGGATTGTTCAGGGTGTTCGCGAGGTTGAAGGGCGCGCTGGAGAGCGTCGGGCCGACCACCCGGATCAGCATCTGACGGGTCTGGCCGGCCGGGGCGTTTACCACAAAGCCGCCGATCAGCACGTTCGCACCCGCCGAGGTCTGGCCGCGGGTCGAGATGTTCGCGAGCCGCGTGGTGACATTGGAGAGCGTGAGCGTCGCGGGATCGGAGGTGGCGACCCCCGCGGCGGAGGTGATGACCGCGGTGTAGGTGCCGACGCGGCTGGTATCCACGTTGGTGAGGCTGAGCACCGGGCTGGTGGCCCCGGGGATGGGGGCGCCATTGAGCAGCCACTGGTAGACCAAGGGCGGCGCACCCTGCGCCTCGACCGCGAAGATCGCCCCGGAGCGCGGCGCGACCACCAGCGACTGCGGGTGCCGGGTGATCGTCACGTAGCGGTAGCCGTAGAGCTCGTCCTTGAGCACGGCCTCGACGATCGACTTCGTGTCGGGAAGACGCAGCAGGGCGTCCACGCGGGCGGTGATCTCCTCGTAGGTCACCGTAACCGGCGGGCGGGCGAGCTGGTAGAAGATCGCGGCAGCGCGAGCGCGGTTCCAGAGGGCGGTGTTGGCGGCGTTCGTGTTGACCACGAACTCAGCGATCGCCTGATTAACTCCGATCACGTTGTAGCCCCGGCCGATATTTGTGCTCAGCACGTTATTGCTCATGAACCGGACGAGATCGGTCTCGCGGTTGGTCGAGGGGCTGGACGCGGCGTTGGCCCACAGGCGGTCGAGGAAGGTGCGCGCCGGGATGGCGCTCGCCGGGTTGTTAAGCAGGGCGGTCGTGGGCACCGCGCCGTACTTGGCGAAGTAATCGTTCGCGAAGAGCACCCCGCCCACGGCGTTGCTCAGGCTGCCCCGGGCGATCGCGAGGAAGTTGGTGTAGTCCTGGGGCGTCGGCCAGCGCCCCATCAGCACCTGGTAGGTGGCGAGGAACTGGACCGGCGCGAGGAAACCGGGCTGATCGAGTAGGGAGGCGACGAAGTCGGCGCGGCTGAGCGCGCCGGAACCAAGCCGCTCGTCGAGATCGTCGAACACCAACGGGTTGATGTTGGTCGTGTTCGCGATGTCCTGATAGGTCTGCAGGATGAAGGCCGCGTTCTCGAGGACCGGATTGTTGCGGCGGACGTTGAGCTCGATCGTCGGGGAGACCGTGGTGATGCCGGAGCTGTCGGTGGCGAGCGCCCACAGCAGGTACTTGCCCTCGGCGGCCGGGGTCCAATTCGAGAGGAAGAGGGAGCCGGCGTTGGTCGAGGAGGTGATGGGCAGCGCGTTGGCGAAGTACTGCACGTTTGTCACCGTGCCATCCGTGTCCCGCGCGTTGGCGCGGAGCTGTACCTGACGGTTAAAGGCGGGGTTGGTCGTCGAGGGCGTGATCGTGATCGAGGGGGCGATGCTGGCGGCGGCGGTCACGTTGATGGAGCCCGTGGCCGAGGGGACGACGTTGCCCGAGCTGTCGCGGGCGAGAGCCACGATCTCGGTCGCCCCGGGCTGAAGCCCCGCGAACGAGGCCTGCAGGCGCCAGGTATTGCCCTGCGGATCCCGGCGCGCCTGACCGATGCTGAAGCGGTTGAGGAAGAACTCGACGGCAACGACGGCGCCGTCGGGATCCTGCGCGGTGGCCGCGAAGTCCGCGGAGGAGGCGGTCTGGGCCGAGGTCGGGTAGCCGAGGACCCCGGGCGAGCGGGTGAGACTGATCGTCGGGGCCAGGCCCACGACATCGCTGACGACCACCCGGCGGGAGGTCGTGCTCGTGCCCGAGACGTTGCCGACAGAGGCCTGGGTCGTGATCGTGTAGGTATCGGGATTGGTGGGGGTCCAGATCGCACGGTAGCTGGTGGTGGTGCCGACACGGGTGCCGTTGATGACCTGGCGGGCGCCGCCGACCGCGGTGGCGATGAACTGGAGGGTCGGGACCTGGGTCGTCACGGCATTGACGGCGGTGCCCTCGAGGAACACGGGGGAACCGACGGTCGTCGCGGTGCTGTTGTCCTCGGGCCGGGTGATGGCGGTGGTGGGGGCGGTGACGGCCGTGACGTTGATGACGATGGAGGGGGTGGAAACGGCGGTGTTGCCAGTCTCGTCCGTGGCGACCGCGTACAGATTGAACCGTCCCGCGGTGTTGGCGGTGTAGGTCAGGAGCTGGCCCTGCTGCGGATTCGGGAAATTCCCCACGAGGCTGCCGTTGGCGTAGAGCTGGACGGTGCTCACGTTGCCATCCGGGTCGTTGAGGTTCGCCTGCATGAAGAACTGGGTGCCAGCGGTGATGTTCGTCGGGGTCAACGCCTGGACCTGAATGGTCGGCGGGGCGCTGGTGGCCGGGAAGATGGTCAGGTTGACCGTGGGCGAGACCGTCTGGTTGTTGTTGCTGTCGCGGGCGATGGCGTAGAGCCGCACCGGGTAGGTGACCGCGCCGGTGTTCTCGTTGATGGTCGGCGTGATCGTGCTGAAGTCGA
>VHCI01000017.1 GCA_016871775.1 Verrucomicrobiota bacterium
TTCCTGGGGCACGCGCACGCGCAGCGCGCCGTTGGCCACCCGGAAAACGTTGGTCCGCTGCTGCACGATGATGGAGACATTGGCCGTCATCCCGGGCTTCAGCCGGAGGTCCTCGTTGGCCACGTCGATCATGGTGGCGTAGGAGACCACGCTTTGCTGCACGCTGGCGGCGTTGCGGACCATCCGGACTTTACCAGGGAAGGTACGGTTGGGGAACGCGTCCACCGTGAATTTGACCTCCTGCCCTTCGGAGATCGTGCCGATGTCCGCCTCGGCCACAGCGGCGTTGATCTGCATCCTCGTGAGGTCGTTCACCAAAACGAAAAGCACGGGCGCGTTCATATTCGCGTTGACCGTGCGGCCCTTGTCCGTGCGGCGGTCGAGGATCATCCCTTCGATCGGAGCGGTGATGACGCAGCGGGAAAGGTCCACCTTGGCGTTCTCCACGGCTGCCCCGCGGGTCAGGAGCTGGGCGTTGGACTGCGCCAGCTGAGCGAGGACGTTGTCGAGCTCCGCCTGTGAGACAAGATTTTGGCGGTGCAGCCCGGTGGTGCGTTCCACATTGAGCTTGAGGAGCTGGTTGTTCGCCTTGGTCGACTCAAGGTCGGCCTCAGCTTGGCGCAGGCGCTGAATAAAGGTCGACTCGTCGATCTTGGCCAGCACATCGCCGGCCTTCACCTTGGAATTGTAGTCTACTAGCACCTCCTTGATCTGGCCGGAGACCTGGGCGCCGACGTCCACGGTCACTACGGGTTGAAGGTCGCCGGTGGCAGTGACCGACTGGACAATGTCGCCCCGGGCCACCTTCACCGTCTGGAACTCGGGCTTCTTCTCGGTCTTGGCGCCGAGGAAATACCAGGTGCCTCCGCCACCCGCGGCGAGCAGGAGGAGAACGAGCATGAGACCAGCGTAACTTTTGGATTTGGCCATGGGGAAGGGAGCGGGCAGTGGAGGGAAGGACGCTTACAGAAGCGCAGGCTGCAACACCAGAGTGTCGGCGTAGGGCCCTGACGGGCGGACTGGGGAAAGGTCACGCGGAATCCGCGGAATAACGCGCCGCCAGGGCGGTGGCGGCGGCGGCGAGGCGGCGCCGCAGTTCCGGCGGGCGTACCACCTCAGCGTCGGGCCCCCACGAAAGGATCCAACCCGCGACCTCGGCTAGGGCCCCCAGCCGGATGGAGAGCTCCACGCCTCCCTCTGGTCGTGGGCTGAGTTCCTGGGATTCATGCCACTCCCGCTCTCGGACGCGGTCGGCGACGGCGGCAGAAAAGCGCACGACGACTCGGAAGTTCCCGGCTCCACCCAGCACCCCGAGGGCGGAGGCGAAGAAACGCTCGGGGGAGAAGTCGGACGGCCGGGTGAAGCGGGCGTGCAGGACCTTCACGCGCCCAATGCGCGGCAGGGCGAAGGTGCGGAGGGCGCCACGCTCCGGGTCGTGGGCGACGAGGTACCAGAGGTTTTCGCGGTGCGCGAGGTGGTAGGGGTCGACGCGGCGGCGCGCCGCTCGGGATTCCCCTGGCTTGCGGTACTCGAACTCTACCGCCCGTTGGCGCAGGACGGCGGTGCTCAAAGCATTGAACACGACAAGGTCCGCGCGGCCGAGTCCAGTGTTGCGAAAGGACACGGACTGCAGCTCGTCGGCGGGGGAAAAGGAGATCCGATCCTTGAGCCCGCCGGTCAGCTTGTCGAACGAGGCCTCCAGCTGCCGGTGGAACGGGGTGCCGCGGTACTGCTCAAGTGCCTTACGGGCAACGAGGAGGGCGAGCAGCTCGCCCTCAGTGACGTTGATGGTGGGGAAGGCGGCGACCGGGTGCGTGTAGCGGTAGGCGTTGATGAGGGGGTCGAACTCGACCGGAAGGTCGAGGCGGTCGCGCATAAAGGCGATGTCGCGCACGATGGTCTTGCGGGAGACCTCAAGGGCGGCGGCCAGCTTGGTGCAGTTCGTAAAGGCACCGCGGCGCAGCTCGTCGTGGATTCGCAGCATCCTTTCCATCGGGGGCCGGGAAGTGTGGTAGGGGGCGGGCACGCGGGAAGCCGGACAGGTTTTGCCGGCTGGGACAAGCTATGTCCCACCCGGGGGGTACACTGCGGTCATGAACTCCCCCCGCCGCGCTTCCGGCCTCGCCGCCGCCCCCGGATTCCTGCACTGGATCCACGATGGTTACCGCTACCGTGTTACCGCTTGGCCCGAGGCGGCGTTTCACCGCGAGGTGATCCCCGGCCACTGGGAGGCGGAGGATCCGTCCCCGGGAGCGCTGGCCTCGGCGGCCCTCGGGGTAGGCGGGGCGGCCTGGCGGCGGTTCCTGGAGTTCGTGCCGCCGGAGGTGCGTGGGTTGCTGCCCCGTTACGTGCACGGCCGGATGGCGGCGCTGCTGGTGGCCCTGCGGTGCCCAGATCTTCTCTCGGAACTGCATCAGACGCCTGTACTAACGTGCTTCCTCGCCGCGCATTCGGAGTTACGGGGTGGAGGCGCCGCCGCGTGGGCGGAGATCTCGGCGGTGCACGAGCGGGAGGGCACCTTTGGGCTTCTGCAATGGCTCGGCCTGCCAGCCAGTCGCCAGGCACTCGCGATCCTGCGCCGGGTGGCTGAGCCAGACCTGCCGCCGCGGCTACTCGCCCCCCTTCGGGCGTCCCTCTGGGAACCGATGGTCTGCTCGCAGCTCGCCCGAGTGCCCGCCCTCGACGACGAGGAACTCTTCCTCGCGTGCCACGCGCTCGCGGCCTGACCCGAAAACTCGTGTTGCGCCGGCCGCGGCGGGTCCTTGGATGTTTCGGATGTCCTCCGCGACCATCGACGCCGCCGCCCTCCGTTCGGTCGCCGCCGCCTTCCGGCTCAGCGGCACCTACTGCGGCGGGGCGCCTCACGGCAACGGGCACATCAACGACACGTTCGCGGTCACCTTCGAGCAGGCCGGCGTCGCCACCCGCTACATCCTCCAGCGAATCAACGAGCACGTCTTCCGCGATGTGGACGCCGTGATGGCGAATGTCGCTCGGGTTACGGCCCATGCCGGGCGGCGGGCGCTAGCCGCCGGGGTGCCGGACCCGCAACGGCGGGTCCTCACGCTAATCCCGACCCGGGGTGGGGAAAACCTCCTTCGGGACGCGACCGGCGCGTGGCGCTGTTATGTGTTTATTGCGGACGCGACCTCGCACGACGTGATCCGGAGCCCGGAGATGGCGCGGGAGGCGGCGCGTGCGTTCGGGGAGTTCCAGCGGATGCTCGGCGACCTTCCCGGGGAGCGCCTGCGGGAGACGATTCCAGACTTCCACCACACGCGGCGCCGCTTTGACGTCCTGATGAAAGCCGCAGCCGAGGACCGGCGGGGTCGGACGGCGGGGGTTGCCGCCGAACTGGCCTTTGTCCGCAGGCGTGAGCCGATGGTCGACCGGCTGCTCGATCTCCATGCCCAGGGGCAACTGCCCGAACGCGTCACCCACAACGACACCAAGCTTAACAACGTCCTGATCGATGACCGGACCGGCGCTGGACTCTGCGTCATCGACCTCGATACGGTGATGCCGGGGCTGGCGCTCTACGACTTCGGCGACTTGGTGCGTTCTGCGACGAACGCCGCGCCGGAGGACGAGCGTGACCTTGCGAAAGTGCGTGCGCGGCCGGAGATCTTCGAGGCCTTGGTCGAGGGCTACCTCGCGGGCACGAGTGGGTTGCTGAACGAGGCCGAAATGGGGCAACTCGCGTTCGCGGGCCGGCTGATTAGTCTCGAGATCGGGATGCGCTTCCTCACCGATCACCTCGAGGGCGACGCCTACTTCCGCATCCATCGCGACAGCCAAAACCTTGATCGGGCCCGCAGCCAGTTTGCGCTGGTGCGGAGCCTCGAGTACCAGCGCGAGGCGATGGAGGCGGTGGTCTGGCGCCTCGCCGCCCGCACCCGCCGCAGCTCAACCGCCACCGCTTCCGCTCCCATGATCCCTACCTCCAGCGAGTCCCAGCAGCGCGAGCGCATCGCGACCGAAATTTTCCCGGGGGCCGATGACGCCTGCGCCCGTTTGGCGGGCGAGATCGCCGAGTTGATCCGCGCCCATGACCAAGCCGGCAAGCCGACGGTGCTTGGCCTCGCCACCGGTTCCACCCCAGTCCGGCTGTACCGGCAGCTGATCCGGCTACATCGCGAGGAGGGCCTGAGCTTCCGCAACGTCATCGCATTTAATCTCGACGAGTACTACGGGCTCCCGCGTGAGCACCCGGAGAGCTACTGGCGCTTCATGCACGAGCAGCTCTTCAACCACGTCGACATCCCGGCGGCCAACGTGAACGTGCCGGACGGCACCGTGCCGCGCGGCGAGGTGTTCGCGTCGTGCCGCCGCTACGAGGAGCGGATCCGCGCGGCGGGTGGCCTTGACCTGCAGGTGCTCGGCATTGGCCGTACGGGCCACATCGGCTTCAACGAGCCCGGCTCCAGCCGGGAATCCCGCAGCCGCCTCGTCACCCTCGACGGTCTCACTCGGCGCGACGCGGCCCGCGACTTCCTCGGAGAGGCTAACGTGCCCCGTCACGCGATCACGATGGGTGTCGGTTCCATTCTCGACGCGCGCCGCATCGTGCTGCTCGCGTGGGGTGAGTCCAAGGCTGCCGTCGTCGCCGCCGCGGTTGAGGCTCCGCCGTCGGACGCGCTACCGGCTAGCTTCCTCCAGGGGCACCCGCAGGTTCGTTTCCTGCTCGACGCGGCCGCGGCCTCCGCGCTCACCCGCGTCCGCCACCCGTGGTTGGTCACCTCGGTCGAATGGAGCCCGGCGCTCGCCCGCCGCGCCGTAATGTGGCTCTCGCAGGCCGTCGGGAAACCGGTGTTGAAGCTGCTTGACGAGGACTACAGTGAGCACGGGATGGCGGACCTCCTGACCGAGCAGGGCCCCAGCTACGGGTTGAACATTCGGATCTTCAACGAGATCCAGCGCACGATCACCGGTTGGCCCGGCGGCAAGCCCAACGCGGACGACAGCTCGCGCCCCGAGCGGGCCCTGCCGTTCCCAAAGCGGGTCGTGGTCTTTAGCCCGGAGCCCTCCCACGATGTGCTCGGGATGGGAGGCACGCTGCGCCGGCTCAAGGACCAGGGTCACGACGTCACGGTCGCCTACCTGACCTCCGGGAATCTCGCCGTGCCAGACGAGGAGGCGGTGATGGCAGCGGACCTCGTGGGCGACATTGCGGAGACTGTTGCGCGTTCCGAAGGGCGGGTGGCAGAGTTTGCGCGGACCACCCGCCAGGAACTGCTCGAGAAGGCGGCTTTCGCCGCGGACTCGACGTCGATCCGTCGGCTCAAGGGTTTGCTGCGTCGCGGGGAGGCGCGCGCCTCGCTGCGGGACTGCGGCTACGCTCCGGGCCAGGCCCGCTTCCTCGACCTCGCGTTCTACGAGCGTGGGCGCTACCGCCAGTTCGCGCCCGGCGCGGAGGACCTGGCAGCGGTGGCTAAGCTGCTGCGCGAGCTGACGCCAAACCAGATTTTCCTCACGGGCGAGCGGGACGACCCAAGCTCAATTACCGCGGTTGGCTACCACTTGGTCCAGCAGGCGTGGCGGCAGGTGGCTGGCGAGGCATGGGCTAAAGACTGCCGGATCTGGGCGTACCGCGGGGTCGAGCAACCGTGGGAGGCGGCGGAAATCGAGATGGCAGTGCCGCTCAGCCCGCGTGAGCTAGCGCAGAAGATCCAAGCCGTGTTCCACCACAAGTCCCAGCGCAGCCAGACGCCTGTGGCCGCTGGTCTCCGCGAGCCCTGGCAGCAGGCGGAGCAGGAGAACCGTGCCCTAGCGGCCAATTACGACAAGCTGGGGTTGGCCGACTACGAGGCCCTCGAGGGCTTCTCCCGTGCGCGCCTCGGCTGATCGTGTCTCCGATGCTCCCCTTGGCCCCCTCCCTGCGGCCGTCTCTGGAACGGGACTTTGTCCCAGCCGCCCTATGGAACCGCGCCTATGGGTCGCTGGTCGCTCGGGATCCCGGATCCCGGCCCTTTGCGCTGGTGCTCCGCTCCCCAGGCGGCGCGGTCTCGCGGCGCGACAGTCGCGTGCTGGGCGCGGGTCACCCGCAGGCGGCGCTGACCCTAATTTTCGCTGAGCGCTTGCTGAAGTTCCTCCTCTGGCAACGAGGCGGCTGCCACGTCTCCGTAGGTGGAGCCGACGAGGTAGCCCGCCATCTCGCGACGGTGTACGCCTCCACCGGCGCGCGCGCCTTTGACCACGCCTTCATGGGTGAGCACACCTACCAGGCCGGGTTCCGGATCGAGGCGTGCCCGCTCGCTGAACTGCCCGCGGAGGCGGTCGCCGTCCTGCCGGTCGGGCGCCACCTCGATGGGTGCCGGATCGGCTTTGATCTCGGCGGCAGCGACCGCAAGGCCGCCGCGCTCATCGACGGCAAAGTGGTCTTCTCGGAGGAGATCGCCTGGGAACCCTATTTCCAGCAGGATCCCGCCTACCACCTTGAGGGGATCCACGACTCCCTCGTCCGGGCGGCCCGCCACCTGCCAAGGGTGGACGCGATCGGCGGCAGCGCCGCAGGCGTTTACGTGAACAACGAGGTGCGGGTCGCCTCCCTGTTCCGAGGGGTGCCGGCCGCGGCGTTTGACCCGCACGTGCGCCGGATATTCTTCACCCTTCAAAACCGCTGGGGAGGCGTGCCCTTCGAGGTCGCCAACGACGGCGAGGTTACTGCGCTCGCCGGCTCGTTGAGCCTCGGCGACGGAGCGGTGCTCGGCATCGCGATGGGCACCAGCCTCGCCGCGGGCTACGTGACGCCCTCCGGCGGCATCACCCCGTGGCTGAACGAGCTGGCCTTCGCGCCGGTCGACTATCACCCGGATGCCCCGCGGGACGAATGGTCCGGTGACGCCGGTTGTGGCGCGCAATACTTCTCTCAGCAGGCGGTCGGTCGGCTCGCCCCCGCCGCCGGGCTGGATTTTCCCGCCAGCTTGACCCTGCCGGAAAAGCTGATTCGCGTGCAGGAGGCGATGGCGGCCGGGGACGAGCGGGCCGCCCGAATCTACGAGTCGATCGGCACCTCCTTCGGCTACGCGATCGCCCACTACGCCGACTTTTACGCTTTGCGCCACCTCCTCGTACTGGGCCGCGTCACCTCCGGCGCCGGCGGCGACCTGTTGCTGCAGCGTGCCCGCGAGGTCCTCCGCGCCGACTTTCGGGAACTTGCCGCGCGGGTCCGCTTGCTCACCCCGGACGAGAAGGACAAACGCCACGGTCAGGCGATCGCGGCCGCGAGCCTGCCCGCCCTCCGCTCCGCCTGACCCTACCGATGAAGCTCTCCCAACCTCAGGCCGACATCCTGTTTTCCGCTGCCGACTCGAGCGCCGCGGCGGCGCTCGGCCGGGTCACGCACCTCTGCTTCGGCGCGCACCAGGATGACATCGAGATTATGGCGCACGCGGGCATCAGCGATTGCCTCGACCAACCCGGGTTCGCGTTCGGCGGCGTCGTGGTCACCAATGGAGCGGGTTCCCCGCGCACTGGCCCCTACGAGCTCCTCGATGACGCGCAGATGCAGAGGATCCGCGCCGAGGAGCAGCGTGCGGCCGCGCGCTTGGGACAGTACGCGATCCAGCTCCAGCTCGCGCATCCCAGCAGCGCGGTGAAGTCACCCGGGCACCCAGGCGTCTCGGCCGACCTCGACCTGATCTTCGGGGGCTGTTTGGCGCAGATCGTCTATCTGCACAATCCGGCCGACAAGCACGACACTCACGTGGCGGTATTCCTGCGCTGCCTTGAGGCGCTGCGCCGCCTGCCGGTCGCCCGACGGCCCCGCCGCGTGCTCGGCTGCGAGGTCTGGCGCGACCTGGACTGGCTGGTGGATGCCGACAAGGTCGCTCTGGACGCGGGCCGCCATCCCTCCCTCGCCCTCGACCTGCTCAAGGTCTTCGATTCCCAAGTCGCTGGCGGCAAGCGCTACGACCGCGCTACCGTCGGCCGCCGACAGGCGCACGCTACGTTCCACACCTCGCATGCGACGGACCGTATGGCAGGTATTACTTGGGCGATGGACCTGACCCCGCTGATTCGAGATCCCGCGCTGTCTCCGGAGGCGTACACGCTGGGTTACCTGGAACGGCTACAGACGGACGTACGGGACCGGATGCGGCGTTTTGCCTGATTCGGGACCCGAGTCCCTCGGCCGGCGCAAGCACCGAGGAACTCCCGAAGGTCGATCAAGCTTAGACGTGGGGATCGCGGTTTGCCTGAACCCCGGGAAAGAGCGCGTAGCCGGCAAGTCCCAGCGTCGCGCCCACGCCCCCGCGAGCCCGAGCCGCAGATTTCCGGCCGCGATCGTAGCCAACGCGGCGAATAGAATCTATCCGCGGGGCCCAACTGCTCCGCGCATGGGAGGCCCGCGCCCGCGGCGATCAGCAGCACTAGGCCTACCAAGCACGCACCCAGCGGCCGGGCGCACCATTGCAGGGTGAACCAGGTGGACGGATCGTACGACACGCTTCGTTGCGGACGCGTTCGGTGCCGACGCGCCAAGGCAAGAAATCAGGGAGAAGGATACCTTTGGCGTGGACGCTGCCGCGGTGTGCGCCACTCTCATGAAGGTTTTTCGTGCCCGATGCGCATGCCCCTGCTGCTTCTCACCCTCCTGCTACCGTCCCTGTTCGCCGCCGCCCCCGCGGGCGACGCGCCCCGTTGGTACAAGGGAAACACCCACACCCACTCGCTCTGGAGCGACGGGGATGACTACCCGGAGATGATCGCCGACTGGTACAAGCGCGCTGGCTATCACTTCCTCGCGCTGTCGGACCACAACATACTGTCCGAGGGCACCTTCTGGTTCGAGTTGAAGGCCCCGGTGTCCCTCATGGGTGAGGTGGTGCAGCGTGGCGGCGGGGAGGTCCTGCAGAAGTACCTGCGGCGCTTCGGCGCGGATTGGGTGGAGTTGCGGGAGAACTCGGGCCGCCGCGAGGTGCGGCTGAAACCGCTGGCGGAGTTCGCGCCGCTTCTCAACGAGCCGGGCAGGTTCCTGCTCATCCCCGCGGAAGAGATCAGTGGCGCGTGGTCCCGGCCGAAGTCAGAGACGGCCGCCGCGCTCACCAGTCCAGTCCACATCAATGTGACCAACCCCCGCGATCTCGTGCCCGCGGTGAACGCCGCGGACGCGATCACTGTGATGCAGCGCACGCTCGAGGCGGTGGATGCCCAGCGCGAGCGGACTGGCCAGCCGATGTTCGCCCACCTCAACCACCCGAACTTCCGCTGGGGCGTAACCGCCGAGGAGATGATGCGCGTTGAGCGGCTTCGGTTCTTCGAAGTCTACAACGGCCATCCCGGAGTCGAGAACGCGGGTGACGCCACCCGCCTCAGCATGGACGCGATGTGGGACGCGATCCTCGCGTTCCGCCTCTCCGAGCTCAATTTCAGCGTGGTCTACGGCGTGGCCACGGATGATTCGCACCACTACCACAAGGTTGGTCCCGGCCGGAGCAGTTCCGGGCGCGGCTGGGTGATGGTGCGGGCCCGCCACCTGACCGCGGAGTCGCTGATTCGCGCGCTGGAGGCGGGTGATTTCTATGGCTCCTCGGGGGTGGCCCTGCGGGAGGTGGTGCGCGAATCAGGGCGGCTTGCCGTCGAGGTGGAGCCGGAGGCGGGGGTGTCGTACCGCATCCAGTTCATTGGCACCCGGCGCGGTTTCGAACGTCGCAGCGAGGAGATGACGGCACCCGCCGATGAGAAACCGGCCCGCCGCACCCTCGCTCACCGCCGATATAGCCCGCAGGTAGGGGCCGTGCTTGCGGAGAGCACTGGCGCGCGCGCTGAATATCGCCTGCAGGGGGATGAACTCTACGTCCGCGCGAAGGTGATCTCTTCCAAGCCCAAGGCGGACGGGAGCGTGCCCGGCGAATGGGAGACGGCGTGGGTGCAGCCCATCGTCGGTGCCCGGCCCTGACGGGCCCTTAATTCCGCTTCTGCTTTGCCTGCTTGGCGTCGGGATCAATCGCGCGGGGACGGTTGGCGGGGCCTGGTTTGGGCGCAGGCAGCTTTGCCAGCTGGGCGCGGGCCTCCGCCAGCGTGGAGGTGAGGGCGGGATCGGCGATCCGGTTGTGGTACTCCTCTGGGTCGTCGGCTCGCCAATAGAGCTCGCGGCCGAATTCGCCACCGCCCCATTCGGTGTAGCGCCAACGAGGCCCGATCACGGTGCGGCCCGCCACATCGAGCCGGCGGCCAAGGTCGTAGTGGTAGACGAGGCTGTGGGCGTGTCCGGTGCTGCTGGGGTTGGCGAGGAGCGGTCGCAGGGAGCGACCCTCGAGGCCCGCTGGCTTCGGCAAGCCGGCGAGGTCGACCAGCGTGGGGTAGACATCGAGCAGTTCTACTGGGGTGGAAACAACCGTGCCGTGGGGTATGCCGGGGCCCGCAGCGAGGAGCGGCACGCGGGTGGAGGCGTCAAAGGCGGTGAGTTTCGCCCACAGGCCCCCGTGGTCCCCGAGGTGGAAGCCGTGATCGCTGAAGAGCACCACGATCGTGGTCTCCGTGAGTTTTAAGCGGTCCAACTCATCGAGGACCAACCCCAGTTGCTCGTCGATGAACGAGACGCATGCGAGGTAGCCCTGGATCGCGGCGGCACGAGAGTCAGGCTGGGCGAAACCGGTTAGCTCCGTCTGCAACGCGATCGGCGGAACCTCGCGCAGCGGCAGCTCCGCGGGGAGGGGGATGCTGGCGGGAGGGTAGAGATCGAAGAACCGGCGGGGCGCCGTCCACGGGAGGTGCGGCTTGTGGAAGCCGAGGGCGAGGAAGAAAGATCCGCCCGCGGCCGCGCGCTCCCCGAGCAGGCGGCGAATGGTGCGGGCGTTCAGGCCGTCGCGCGTGCGGGAGCCGTCCGAGCTGAGGACGTGCGCGCGGGGCCGGCCGTCCCCGCCGCCATACCGCGACTCGATTGCCGCCTTCTCCTCCGGGTCCTCACCTGCACCGTCCTCGTATTGATCCCACGCCGCGGGGTCACTCGTGCGCACACTGTGGAAGACCTTCCCCACGCCGGCCGTGAAATAGCCCTGACGGCGGAAGTGTTCCGGCAACAGCACCGCGTCCGGAAGCGCGGTCCGCGCGGGGGTACCGAGGATGTAGACCCCGCTGGTCTCCGGCCGGCGCCCGCTTAGGAAGGACACCCGGCTCGGATTGCAGAGCGTGTACTGGGCATACGCGCGATCAAAGCGGGCGCCCCGCGCCGCCAGGCGGTCGATCGCCGGGGACTTGACGTGCCCGTGCCCGTAGGCGCCCAGCAGAGTGTTCAGGTCGTCGACAACGACCAGTAGCACGTTCGACGGGGTCGGTGCCGCTGCCCCGCTGGAGGCGAGGACAAGACCGAGCGGAAGCAGGCGCAGGAGGCGAAGCATCGGGGAAGATCCTAGCGAGGGAGGGCGCCACGCCAACCGGTCCGCCATTGCGTCATCAGGCGTTGGACGAGCGTCTGCTGCCCAGGCTCGGCCGCAAGGTTCTGGTTCTCCTGCGGATCAGCCTGATGATCGTAGAGCTCGATGGCCTCCACCTTCGCGGGGTTGCCCCGCTCGACCCAGACCGTGAAGCGATGGCGCTCGGTCCGCATCGAGTAGCCCATTAGGTTACGGCCGCCATTCGAGCGCGGATACTGGCTGAAGGCGGCGGTCTTCCACGGACGATCGGGCTGCTCGAGGACGGGTTTTAAGCTCCAACCCTCGAGGTGGCCGGGCAGTGGCAAACCAGCGAGGTCGGCGAGGGTGGGATAGATGTCGACGAACTCCACCAAGGCCCGCGACTTGGCGCCGGCCGTCCCCAGCCAAGGGGCGGAGAGCAGGAGCGGGGCGTTGGTGTCGTTCTCGGAGTTCGAGTGTTTGCACCAAGCATCATGCTCCCCGAGCTTCCAGCCGTGGTCGCCCCAGAGAACGATCATCGTGTTCTGCCTCAAGCCGGAGCGCTCAAGCTCGTCGAGCACGCGGCCGAGTTGCGCGTCCATATAACTGATGGCAGCATAGTAGCCGTGCTTAAGCTGGCGAGCGAGGTCATCGGGGATCGGGCCCTCGGGAATCCCGTGGTAGGAGCGCAACTCCCCTCCGGGTAAAATCGCGTACTCGGGCGCTCCACGGGGCCGGAAGCGGTTGGGTGCGAGGGTGATCTTCGCGGGATCGTAGAGGTCCCAGTACTTCTTGGGCGCCACGAACGGGAGGTGCGGCTTGGCGAAGCCGACGGCGAGGAAGAAGGGGGCGCTCTTCTTCCCGAGTTCGCGCAGGGTCTCCACCGCGAGATCCGCGGTGCGGCCGTCAGTGTAGTAATTATCAGGAACGTCCGCCGACTCGAAAGCCGGACCGCGGGGGCCCTTCGCCGCCTTCCGCGCGGCCCTCCGGTCGCCAGGTGCGGCCGCGGCCGGCGCCCGCTGCGTGAGGGCCACGTTCTCAGGCCGCGCGTAGGCCCCGCTGGCCCTCGGCGTTTGCCACGGCACGGACCAAGTGGGTGCGTCGTCAAAGCCCCCGTGGAAGATCTTGCCCATCCCCTGCACGAAGTAGCCATGCTGCTTGAAGTGCTGGCCGACCGTCACGACGTCCGGCAGTGCCTTGCGGAAGTGCGTCTCGAGATCCCAGACCTTGCTGGTGTCGGGACGGGTACCGGTCATCACGGCGGTCCGGGACGGGGAGCATACGGCCTGCTGGCAGTAGGCGCGGGTGAAGGTCACGCCCGCGCGGGCAAGGCGGTCGAGGTTGGGGCTGCGCACATAACCCGCGCCATAGGCGCCGAACTCCGGCCGGAGGTCGTCCACGGCAAAGAACAGCACGTTGGGCTTGGTCGGACGCTCGGCCGCGGTCGCAGCGAAGTTGCCGCACAGGGTCAGGATGAGGAGGACACGCATCGAGGGAAAGCGGGTTTAGTCCTTGGTGTTCTTGCGGCGGCCTTTGGCCTTGCGCACGCCCTCGCCCTCGGGGGCGGCGGCAGGCGCACCGGTGAGGTTGGCGATCTGGCGCGGGATGTACGAGTCGTAGCGCGTATCCGGGGCGGGACCCTGCGGATTCATCGTGCGCACCACCTCGTGCAGCGGCGCGGCCTTGGCGCCGAGGGCCTCGACCGCGGCGAGGGCGGACGTAGAAACGAAAAACCCGTTTTGAGCGGGCGGGAGCAACTCGCGGAGCGCGGCCAAGGCACCCGGCAACTCCGCTGGGGGGCCGTCCTGCGCGAGCGCCTGTGCCGCCACGATCCGCACCAGACGGGAGCCGTCGCGGAGCGCCTCCCGCAGGGGGGCGACCGCGGCGTTGACGGCGAAGGGCCCCCGCATCAGCAGCCCGAGCGCGGCCCAGTGCCGTACCGCCGAGTCGCCGTCCGCGAGCAACGCGCCCAGACGCGGAATCGCGGCCGGATCGAGCCCCGAGGCGAGGTCCGCTGCGGCGTAGATGCGACCGAACGGGAAGCGCGCCTCGTCGCGCGCGAAGTCATACGGAGTCGTGCCGGCGGCACGGCTGTGAATCTCTCCCTCCGGCAGGAAGCCGAGGTCGCGGACGCGCTCAGCGTGGCCGCGCATCTCCTCGCGCAATCGCTCGAGGATGGCGCGGTGGACCGCCGAACTCGCGAGGTTGCGCACCTCGTCGGGATCGCCCTGCAAGTCGTAGAGCTCCTCCGGCGCCTTCGGCGTGCGCCAAAAGAGGGATTGCGCCTCGGTGGCCTGTCCGGCGTCGAAGCGCTCCCGCCAGATTTGGGTCGTCGGGGTCTGGAATTGGTAGTCCACTCGCTGGCCCTGGGAGACGTGCTGGTGGAAGTTGCGCAGGTAGACGTAGCGGCCGTCCGTGACGCTCCGCACCGCGTCCATCCGCTCGTCCATCCGCCCGCGCGCGCCGTGGAGGAATTTGGGGCCCGCGACCTGGTGCGGCCCGGCGAAGGCGTGTCCCTGCATATAGGCCGGCGGCTTCACCCCCGCAATGCTCAGCACGGTCGGCGCGAGGTCGACGAAGCTGACGAGGCGGTCCGAGCGCCCGCCGGGCTGGTACTCCTTCGGCGCGAGCGGCCGCCACTTGGGCGGGAAAAAGACGACCATCGGCACGTGCAGGCCGGAGTTCGAGGGCCAGCGTTTGCTGCGGGGCATCCCGCTGCCGTGGTCCCCGTAGTAGAACACGATCGTGTCCTCGGCTAGACCCGCCGCCTCCAGCTCGCGCAGGCGCGCGCCCGCGTCGGCGTCGGCCTCGCTCACCTTGTCGTAGTACTGCGCCCAGTCCTGCCGCACCTCGGGGGTGTCCGGGTGATAGGCCGGCACGCGCACCTTTGTCGGATCGGTGATCGCCTGATGCGGCCGAGTGCGGATCTGGCTCTCGTGGCTCTTGGTGGAGTTGAAGATGGCGAAGAACGGGCGCCCCGCAGGGCGGTTGCGCCAGTGGGCCTGCCCAGAGGAGTCATCCCAGACGCCCTCGGGCTTGCGGAGATTATAGTCCTCCTTGCTGTTGTTGGTCGCGTAGTAGCCTGTGTCGCGCAGGAACTGGGGATACATCCGCTGGCCGGCCCCCAGCGTGACCATCGAGCGCATATGCAGGCCGCCGCTGCTCTGCGCGTAAAGGCCCGAGATGATTGCGGTGCGCGCCGGAGCGCACACGGGATGTACGGACCACGCCCGGCGGAAGATCATCCCCTTGGCCGCGAGCGCGTCGACGTTGGGCGTCCGCGCCAGCTGGTCCCCGTAGCAGCCCATCTCGATTCCGTGGTCCTCGCTGGTCAGCCAGAGGATGTTCGGCCGATCCGCGGCGCGCGCGGGCAAGGCGAGCAGGAGGAGCCAAAGGGCGGGACGGACGAGGGCGGGGAGGATCATAGGGTGCTGGCGCGGCGACCGCCGCGCGGCACGATGAGTTTGCGTGCGGAGGCGACGCAAGTCCGGTCTCCGCGCCCTGCTCAGGCCGGCTGCTGCTGAGTCAGGCAGTGCAGGGTGCCGAAACCGAGCACGAGGTCGGCGGCGTGGATGCCGACCACCTTCCGCTCCGGGAACAGCTCGGCGAGCGTCCCGAGCGCGATCCGGTCGTTTGGATCATTGAAGGTGGGCACGAGCACGTAGGCGTTCCCGATGTAGAAGTTCGCGTAGCTGGCTGGCAGCCGCATCCCGTCGAACTGCTGAGGCCCGGGCATCGGCAGGGCAACCACCTCGGGCTTCGAGCCGTCCTCCAGCCGCAGATCTCGGATGCGTTCCCAGTTCTCAGCGAGCGGCCGGTAGTTTACGTCCCGGCGATTATCCTCGCGGATCAGCACGACCGTGCGCGGGTTCACGAAGCGGCACAGGTCGTCGACGTGTCCGTGGGTGTCATCGCCGACGAGGCCGTCGCCGAGCCAGAAGACGTTGGTGGCGCCGAGGTTCGCCTTCACCACCCGTTCGAACTCCGCGCGGCCAACGCCGGGGTTGCGCACCTGCACCCTGGGGTGGAGGTAGCACTCCTCAGTGGTGAGGATGGTGCCGCGCCCGTTCACGTCGATCCCTCCGCCCTCAAGCACGAAGGGGCGGCCGTCCTCGCGGGTCGCCTCGAAGAGGGTCTGGCCCAGCCGGCGGGCCGCGATCTCCGGCACCCGGTGGTCGTGCTGCCAATCCCGGTACTTGGCCCACGCGTTGAAGTGGAAATGCACGATCGCGGTCTCGCGGCCGCGGCCGCGGGGCCGCTGCACGAAGATGGGGCCGCTGTCCCGGGTCCACCCGCGGTTGGTGCGGTGGGGGACGAACTCGATCCGCGTGAGGTCGACGTGCGCGCGGCTCAGCACCCGACGGGCCTGAAGCTCCTCCCGGTGGTCATTGACTAGGATGCGGACAATTTCCCCCGCGGTGAGCTTGCGGACCATCTCGCCGTAGACCCAGTGGATGGTGGAGAGCTTATCTGGCCAGTCGGTTGGGTGATGGGGCCAGCCGAGCCAGGTGGCCTCGTGGCGCTCCCATTCAGCGGGCATCGCGAATCCAAGCTGGGTGGGGGAAGGGGAGGCGGCGGGAGCGGGCATGGCGGCCGCGGATATGGGCTCCCCGCGCGCCGGGGCTCAAGCCCGGAACGCGCGTGGGCGGGCCGCGACCCCGCGGCGCCCGGCTGAATGGTGTGCGCGGCGCGCAAAAAGGTTTGCATGAGGGAGCGCGCCAGCCGAAGTGATCGCGTACTATTCATCTATGGCGCGCACTGAACGTCGGAACTTGAGGCAACGGGAGGAGCTTTTCGAGACCCCGGACTGGCTCAAGCAGAAGCAATGCCCCCACAAGGCCAGATACATGGCCGGGCCGCGGATCCAGCCGCGCAACATCACCGGCAAGGAGAAGCTGTCCGACCTGATCGACGCCACCTTCCTCGCCTACAACGGCGCCCGGCTCCGCGAGGGGGTCCAACTCTTCACCAACCGGATGCTCGAGCCCGACGTCACCGTTGGCCTCAGCGTCTCCGGCGCGCTCACCCCCGCCGGCCTTGGCTGCTCCAGCATCATCCCGCTGATCAAGGCGGGCTTCGTGGACTGGATCGTATCCACGGGCGCCAACCTCTACCACGACCTGCACTTCGCGCTGAACTTCCCAGTGCACGCCGGCAGCCCGAAGTTCGATGACACGGACCTGCGCGACAACGACCTTGTCCGCATCTACGACGTGGTCATCCCGTACAGCGACGGTCTGATGGCGACCGACGAGATTCTGCGCGAGATCATGCTCCAGCCGGAATTCCAGAAGGAGATGGGCACTGCGGAGCTGCACCACCTCATCGGCCGTTACGCAGCCGAGTGGGAGCGCAAGAACGGCCTGAAGGACGTCTCCGTGATGGCCGCCGCCTTCCGTGCCGGGGTGCCCTGCTATACCTCGTCGCCCGGCGACTCCACCATCGGGATGAACGTGGCGGGCGTGGAACTGCGCGGCAGCAAGCTCCGCATCAACCCATCGATCGACGTCAACGAGACGACCAGCTTCGTCCTCGCGGCCAAGCGCGGCGGCGGCCGCAGCGCCGTGGTCCTGCTCGGCGGCGGCAGCCCGAAGAACTTCATGCTGCAGACGGAGCCACAGATCCAGGAGGTTCTCCGCATCAAGGAATTCGGCCAAGACTTCTTCCTGCAGATCACCGATGCCCGGCCGGACACGGGCGGCCTGAGCGGCGCGACGCCCTCCGAAGCGGTCTCGTGGGGCAAGGTCGATCCGGCACGCCTGCCGGACGCGGTCGTGTGCTACACGGACAGCACGATCGCGCTGCCGCTGATGACCCACTACGCGCTTGCCCGTCGCAAGCGCCGCAAGCTGCGCCGGCTCTACGATCAGCGTGCTGCCTGCATGAAGGCGCTCACCCGCGAGTATTTCGCGCACAACCGGGTGAAGATGATCGACGGCTCCGAGCCGGACCTGGACTGAGCCCGGGCTGACGACGCGCCCCCGCAGGCCGCCTCCGGGCGGCCCAGTCTCCACCGTGAATCCACGCCAGCTCCAGACCCTCGCCCGCCAGTACGGCACACCTCTTGTGGTCATCGATCACGCCGTGATCCGCCGCAACTACGCCGCCTTCCGGAAGCACTTCCCGAAAGTGCAGGCGTACTATGCCGTGAAGGCCAACGCGGAGCCAGAAATCATCCGCACCCTTTACCGAGCCGGCGCCAGCTTCGACGTCGCCTCGCTGCCGGAGTTCATGCTGGTTTATGAGAATATCCGGAGGCTGCCGGCGCGCGAGCGCCAGCAGTTCATCTGGGACAAGATCATCTACGCGAATCCGACCAAGCCGCGGCAGACCCTTGAGGCCCTCAACCGCTACAAGCCGCTGGTCACCTTCGATAACCTGACGGAGCTCCGGAAGATCCGCCGCTACGCGCCCGACGCGGGGGTGGTGCTACGGCTGCGGGTGCCGAACACCGGCTCGGTCGTCGAGCTTTCCTCCAAATTCGGCTGCGAGGCCTCGGAGGCGGTGGACTTGCTGGTCGCGGCCGCCGACCTCGGCCTCGTTGCCGAGGGCGTGAGCTTCCACGTGGGTAGTCAGTGCTGCAATTTCGAGAACTACGTCCAGTCGCTGAACCTCGCGGCGGCCGTGATGGCGGAGGCCCGCAGCCGCGGGCAGCCGATGAAGATCCTCGACATCGGTGGCGGCTTCCCTGCGCCCTACCACCGCGACGTCCCGCCGATCGAGCTGCTCGCGCGGAAGATCAACGCCGAGTTCGAACGGCTCTTCCCGCGGGACGTGGAGATTATCGCCGAGCCGGGTCGCTACATGGTGGCCAGTGCTGCGATGTCGGTGGCGAGCGTGATCGGCAAGGCGCGCCGAGACGGCAAGCCCTGCTACTACATCGACGACAGCGTCTACCACACGTTCTCAGGCATCATCTTCGATCACTGCAAATACCCGCTGCAGGCGTTCCGCAACGGGCCGAAGGAGATCTGCGCGGTGTTCGGCCAGACCTGCGACGGCCTCGACGTGCTCTCGCTGTCTGATGAGCTGCCCGAACTCGAGTTGGATGATTTGGTGTACGCCGAGAACATCGGCGCCTACAGCAATGCGTCGGCGACTTGGTTCAACGGGTTCTCGCCCGCGCGGGTTATTCACGTCAACGTGACGCCGGCGGCGCGCCGCTGACCCGCGCGCCGCGGAGCGGCTTGCGGTCCCGGAACTTCTGGTTCCAGACCGCGAGGAGCACCGCGCCCACGATCACGTCCACGGTCCCCGCGAGCAACCGGGCCGGCAGCGGCAACGGGCGGGCGAGAAACAGGAGGGCGAGCCCGGCTAGGACAAGGCCGAGGCCGAGCCAGAATAACTGCCGGGCGAGCCGGCGACGGCGGGAATCGGGAGGGGAGGCAGGATTCACGGCGCGGCAGGCAGGCTAATACGCATGGTCGTGCCCTCCGGGCTCGTGCGCAGCATGTGGATGTCTCCGCGGTGGGAACGCAGGATGCGCTTGGCGATGGCAAGGCCTAGCCCTGTGCCATCCGGGCGCCCGGACAGGAAGGAGTCGAAGATCCGCCCACGCAGCGCTTCCGGGACGCCTCCCCCCGTGTCCTCCACATCGAGCGTGACCGCAGGGCCGGCGGGGGCCGGATCCAATTCCGCGCGCACCGTGATGCGACCGCCCGCGGGCATCGCCTGCGCCGAGTTCAGCAGCAAGTTTAGCAGCACCTGCTGCAACTGCCCCTTGTGGCCTTCGACGAAAAGCGGACGCGGTGGCGGGGGAAACTCCACCATCACGTTCTGCTGCGCGAACTTAAGGCGCACCAGCGCCAGCGTGTCGGTGACGACGTCTGCCAGCGGCCAGCGGGAGTGCAGGTCGGTCGGCGCCTGCGCGAAGCCCAGCACCCGGGTGACGATGGCCTCCAATTGGACCAGCTTTTCGTCGATCACCCGCTGATCGGTGCTGCGGGGGTCACCCTCAGGATAGTCGATCCGGAGGCTGCCTTGGTATAGCAGTTTAATCACCGTGAGCGGATTGCGAATCTCGTGGGCGATCTCGGCCGCAAGCAGTCCCAGCGTGGTCAGGCGCTCGTTGCGGCGGAGGGCGTCCTCGGTCTGGAACACGCGCGAGTAAAGGCGGGCGTTCTGCACTGCCACCGCCCCGAGGGCGGCGAAGGCCGCACAGAGGCGCTTTTCGTCGTTGTCGAAGCGGTGCGTCCGGCCGCTGAACACGGCCATCACGCCGACGACCTCGCTCTCGAAGGTCAGCGGGGTGGCAAGCAGGGATCCGCGGGCAGGTTCACGGGGCAGATCCCGCAATTCGGCGTGGTCGAGGTCCGCCACCTCCGGGAACCAGACGGCGCGGCGCGTCTGGATGACGGTCGCGCAAAGGCAGTCCTCAAGCGGCACCTCTGCGGGTGCCTCCGGATCCCACGCCCCGCCTTCCAGCGACGCGCGCCGGAGGACGCCCAGCTCCGAATCATGCAGGTACAGCGCGCACGCGGACTCGGGGAACATCCGCCGCGCCTCCCGGGTGAACGCGCGGAATAGGTCGCCCGGCTCGAGTCGGGCAACGAGGGACTGTCCGGCCGCGATCAGGGATTCCAGTTGGCGGGCCTTGGTTTCGAGGTGCGCTTGGCGCCAGCGAAGCGCGAGGACCCGCGCGGCTTCCGCGGCCAGTTCCTCGAGGCGAGGGAGATCCGCAGCCTCGAAACCGCCGGGCCGGTCACTCTCGAGGTCGATCACGCCGATGAGTGATTCGCCGTCCAGCAGCGGGGCGGTGAGCTCGCAGCGGGCCCCGGGGCGCGCCGCGATGTAGCGGATTTCCGCGCGGACGTCCGGGACTAGCAGAGCACGCCGATTTTTGGCGCACCAGCCGGTTACACCGTGGCCCGCTGGCAGCGCGTAGGGGCCGCCGGCCTCGCCGAAGTCGCCCCGTTGCGCGGCGGTCTCCAGCGTGGCCGTCTCGGGATTGAAGAGCGAAATCGCGCCGGCATCGGCCGCGAAGTTCCGGACGCAGACGTCGAGCACAGACTGCAGAAGCGAATCCGGGGACAAGTCCCGGCCCGCGAGCGTGGCAATGGCGTGCAGGGCCGCGAGCCGGCGCGTGTTAGGCGGGCTGGAGTCGGGCGTTGGAGCTGCGGCGGAGTCAGGCACTGGCCGTCAACGGGGCGGCGATGACCTCGTTGAGGGAGGTCCGGAGCGCCTTGAGGCGTTCCGGGCCCACCACAGGCTCTTGGTTCGCCCCTTCAATGTAGAAAGTGTCGATGGCCACGCCACGCTCGGTGCCGATGCGGGCGAAGGTGATGTCGAACCCGTGGTCCGAGATCGCCTTCGCAAGGCGATAGAGGAGTCCGATCTGGTCCCGCGCCTGCACCTCCACGATGGTCCGCTGCATCGACAGTTCATGGTAGACGTCGATCATCGGCGGGAACGAGCTCTGGAGGGTCTCCCCAGGGGTGACCTGCAGATAGCGAGAAGCCGCGATCTTGCGCGCCTGGGCCAAAATGTCAGGCAGGAGATCTCGGTTCGTCATCAGGGCTTCCTCGATGATCCGGGCGAACTTCTCCTGCGCCGGGATGCTCTGCACGGGACCAAGGCCAGGCTCCGCCACGTGGAAGGTGTCGATCGCGATGTGGTCCGTGCGCGAAATTACCTTTGCGCCCAGAATGTTTAGTCCCGCGACGCTGAACGCGCCCGCCAGCTTGTAGAACAGCCCGGCCCGGTCCCACGTTACGACATTTACTACGGTGAGGGAGCGATTCAGATCGTCCTTCCACTCGATGACGGGGCGCAGCGAGCCGACGGAGTCCGCGGTGGTGATCGAGCGGAGGAGGCGGTTGACCATCTGCAGGTGGAGCGCGATCTCCGCTGCATCCGTATGCACAAAGTAACGGTCAGGCAGCAGGCCGAAGTGGGCAGTGATCTCGTCGGCGCTGATGCCCGGGATCGTCTGGGTGATGAGCTGCTGTTGCGTCATGGTTTTTCTTTGAATCAGGGCGGCGTCTGCCTCCTCGCCCAGCTTGAGCCGGTCAAGGGTGGCGCGAAAAAGGGCGGTGTGCAGCGTATCCTTGTAGCTGTTCCACAGGTCCGCTGCGGTGCCTCGGGCGTCGCAAAAGGTGTGGACATAAAGGTGCCGGAGACGCTCGGCGTCTCCCACGAGTTCGGCGAAAGCGGCGGCAGTACCGGGGTCATCAACGTCCCGCCTCTGCCAGAAGCGTGCCATCAGAAGGTGATTTTTAATAACGAACGCAACAAGCTCCCGATCAACGGGTTCCACTCCAAATCGCTCCAGAATCGGCAGGGCGAGGCGCATGCCGCTTTCAGCGTGCCCGCGGATGCCCTCCGCCTTGCCGATGTCGTGGAGCAACAGGGTAAGGTAGAGCAGGGCGGGGTCCTTGGTCTCGTGCAGGGCCTCGCGGTACTTTAGGGTGATCGGTTCCGCCGCGGTGAAGATACGGTCTAGCTCCCGGATCGCGCTTAGGGTATGCACGTCGGCGGTGTACCGGTGATAGTACTCGTGCTGCACGAGGCAGGTGAGCCCGTCGAACTCGGGCACCAGCCGCCCGAGGACGCCGAGCTCGTGCATTCGGGTGAGCACGGGTTCGACCGCGCCCACCTCGCCCAGAATCGCGCGGAAGCTGACGGTGGCGTCGGCGGAGGCCGCCACCTCGCGGGTGAGGAGGGCCAGGGATTCACGAATTAGTTCCCGCAGTTGTAAGTCGGGAGGAGAACCGAGCGTCTGGCTGTGGCGGAAGACCCGGACGAGCCGCACCGGATCTTCCTGAAAAACCGTCGGCTGGTAGGCCGCGAGTTCCCGCCCCCGGACGATGAAGCCGTCAAGGCGCCGGGCACGCTGGAAGCGGGCGGCGAGCAGGGTGTCCTTAAAAGAGCGCCGCTCGCCGCCGCCGCGGCCGATGCTGAGGGCGAGCCGGTCCTCCACCAGTTTGGAGACCCGGAAAACGGTCTGCGCGGCCCGGTAGTACTCCTGCATGAAGGCCTCGACCTGCGCGAGCGGGTCAGGGCCGGCGAAGCCGAGCGCCTCCGCGAGGCGGGGCTGCTGGTCAAGGCTCATCACGTCGGTCGCGCGTGGGCTGATAAAGTGCAGCTCGTTGCGCACCCGCAGCAGGAAGTCGTACGCCCGCTGGAACTCCGCCATCTCCTCCGCCCGCACGTAATTCAGGTCAGCCAGCTCCTCGATCCGCGTGAGGTCGAGGCGCACGCGAACCATCCAGACGGTGCTCTGGTAGTCGCGCAGGCCGCCGACGCCGTTTTTGATGTCCGGCTCCTGGTTGAAAACGGTGTCCGCGAACTTGGCCCGCCGTCCCGCTTGGTCATCGAGGCGGGCGGCGATGTAGTCCTTGGGGTTCTCGCCCGTGTAGTAGGCGCGGTAGGCCTGGGTAAAGGTGTCGAAAAGCTGCTGCGAGCCCGCCACGCGCCGCGACTCCAGCATCGCCGTCTTGGTCTGCATGTTGCGCCGGGCCTCCGCCACCGCCTCGTCGATCGTGCGGGTGGAATGGCCGACCTTCAGGCCGCAGTCCCAGAGGGGGTAGAGGATCTGCTGCGAAAGATGCTCGCGTAGCGGCAGGGCGGCGTTCCGCGCGATCTTTTGGCTGCAGAGGAACATCACGTCGACGTCACTCCACGGCGAGAGCTCCTCCCGCCCGTAACCGCCGAGGGCCACTAAAGTGACCGGCAAGGAGGATCCGGCCCCGGGGCCCGCGTACGAGCGCAACGCGTACTCGAATAGGTGACCAAGGAGGGCGTCCAACAGCCACGACTGCTCCCGGCAGATCTCCCGGCCACCCCCGCCTGCGGCGTGGCGCGCGCGCAGCCCCCCCTGCTCGCGGCGCAGGAACTCCCGGCAGGCCGCGACCCGCTCCGGCAAGGACACCTCCCCGGGGAAGGCGAGCTGCGCGGCGGCGCGGGCGGGGATCTCTTCGGGCATAATCCCATTTATCGGACAGGCTTCGCCCGCGCTTTCAACGTCCAAAGCCGGAATGCGCCGCTCGGGCGTAAACCACTTGCCACCCCCCCGCGCCGCCGGTTGGCTCTCCGCCCCCCGTTCTTACCGAGCCGATGCCCGAAATTTCCAAGAGCTACGAACCGCGTGACGTCGAGCGGAAGTGGTACGCCAGCTGGCTGGCGAGCGGCCAGTTCGCTGCCCACGACGAGCCCGGCCGCGAGCCCTACACCATCGTCATCCCGCCACCCAATGTCACCGGCGTGCTCACGATGGGCCACGTGCTCAACAACACGCTCCAAGACATCCTTATCCGCCGCGCCCGGCTTGAGGGGCGCGCCGCGCTCTGGCTCCCCGGCACCGACCACGCCGGAATCGCGACCCAGACCGTCGTCGAGCGCGAGCTGCGCAAGCAGAAGAAGACGCGCCACGACTTTGGCCGCGAGAAGTTCCTCGATCAGGTCTGGGCCTGGCGCCACGACAAGGGCAATATCATCCTCGAGCAACTCCGCCGCCTCGGAGCCTCCTGCGACTGGGACCGCACCCAGTTCACGATGGACACGCATTATTCCCGCGCGGTGCTGACCGTGTTCGTGGAGCTGTTCCGCCGCGGGCACATCTACCGCGGCAAGCGGATGGTGAACTGGTGCCCCGCCTCCCAGACCGCCCTGAGCGACGAGGAGGTCATCATGAAGCCGGTCAATGGCTTCCTCTACCGGGTACGCTACGAACGGGTGGACGCGCCCGGCCTCTTCCTTGAGGTCAAGACCACCCGGCCGGAGACGATCCCCGGGGACACCGCCATCGCGGTGCACCCAGAGGACCCGCGGTACGCCGGCTGGATTGGCCGGAAGGTGCGTCGGCCCCTTGGTCCGCCCGCCGAGATCCCGGTCATCGCGGATCCCGCCGTGGACCGGGAGTTCGGCACGGGCGCCCTCAAGATCACCCCCGCCCACGACAAGGCGGACTTCGAGATCGGCAACCGCCACCAGTTGCCGGCCGTCGAGGTCATCACCGCCACCGGGCAGATGAACGAACTCGCGGGCCCCGAACTCGCAGGGAAGGACCGGTTCGCCGCCCGCAAGCTTGCCGCGGAGCTGCTCCGAGCGTCCGGCGCGCTCGTCGCCGAGGAGCCCTACGGCAATAACGTCGGCTATTCCGAGCGCGCGGAAGTCCCCGTGGAGCCGCGACTCACCTGGCAGTGGTGGCTCCGTTATCCGCGGGTGGAGGAGGCCAAGGCGGCCGTCCGCGACGGCCACATCCGCTTCCACCCGGCGCGCTGGAGCAAGGTTTACCTGCACTGGCTAGAGAATATCCAAGACTGGTGCATCAGCCGTCAGCTGTGGTGGGGCCACCGGATCCCCGTATGGTACCGCCGAGGCTTGGACCGCGACGCGCTGACGGAGGCCGACCTGCGTGACCCCGCCAAGGTGCACATTTCGCTGGAGGGGCCCGCCGAACCCTCCTCCTGGGTCCAGGAAGAGGACGTCCTCGACACGTGGGCGTCGTCGTGGCTCTGGCCATTCGCGACCCTCGGCTGGCCCGACCCGGAGGCGCAGCGCGCAGCCGGCCTCGATCGCTTCTACCCGACCACAACGCTCGTCACCGGACCCGACATCATTTTCTTCTGGGTGGCGCGGATGATTATGGCCGGGCTGGAATTCATGCGCCCCGGGGAACCGATCGACCGGCGCATCCCTTTCCGGCACGTGTACTTCACCGGTATCATCCGGGACGCGCAGGGCCGGAAGATGTCGAAGTCTCTCGGCAACTCGCCTGACCCGCTTGACCTTATCGAGCGCTACGGCGCCGATGGGCTCCGCTTCGGCATCGTCTCGATCGCGCCGCAGGGCCAAGATATCCGGTTCCAGGAGGAGCGGATCGAGAGCGGCAAGAACTTCTGCAACAAGCTCTGGAACGCCTGCCGCTTCCGCCAGTTGAGCGGGGTGACCGGCGACACCACGTCGCTGCGCGCCATCTTCGCGCGGATCGAACCGGCCCGTTTTGACGCCGACGACCACGCGCTGCTCGACCGGCTGTTCACCACTACCCGCGAGGTGAACCGGCAGTTTCAGGAGTTCGAGTTCAGCGCTGCCGCGCAGCAGTTGTACGGCTTTTTCTGGAACGACTTCTGCGACTGGTACGTCGAAGGGTCGAAGGCCCGGCTCCAGGCGCCGGAGACGCGGGCCAACTGCCTTGCGCTCCAGGATCTCGTACTGCGGCAGACGCTGCTGCTCCTTCACCCTTTCATCCCGTTCATCACGGAGGAACTTTGGGCGCAGCTGGGCTACGGTCCGGCGGGCACCTTCATCGAGGACGCTCGGTTGGAGAGTACTGCGCAAACCGTCTCTTCCTCCGCAGGCTACGAGATCCACCTTGACCCGGCGGCGGTCGCCGCGGTGGTGCGGCTCAAGGGCTGGGTCGCCGCGGTGCGCGCGCTGAAGGCCGAGCACCAGTTGGCGAGCCGGCGCGACGTGCGTTTCCTAGTGACCGCGCGGGACGCCGAGTGGGCGATCCTCGAGGCCAACCTCGCCAAGGTGGCGCGCATGGTGGGCGCGGTGGAGGTGCTCCGCCGCGAACGCGTGGACGGCGCGCCGGCCGCGGTGACGCCGCTGGGCACGGTCTATCTCGACCTCGCGAGTTCCGTCGATGCCGGCGCCGAGCGAGTGCGGCTGGAACGGGAGCTGGAGCAGATCGGCCGGCACATCGCCGCCACCGAGGCTCGGCTCGCGAACACTGCCTTTGTCAACAAGGCGCCGCCGGCAGTGCTCGAGGGCGCGCACCGTCAGTTGGCCGAGCAGCAGGCCAAACGCGCTGAGTTGAAGCGGCTCCGGCAGGCGCTTGGCGCCGGTTAATCCCCTGCCTTGAGCCCCAGTGCGGGCACCCTTCTTGACGCGCCCGCACCCTCCTTACCCCGCTGCCCGCATGCTTCCCTTCGCGCTTACGATCTTCACCGGCGCCTTCCTCCTGTTCCAGGTCCAGCCCCTGATCGGAAAGTACATCCTGCCCTGGTTCGGGGGCGGACCGGGGGTTTGGACCACCTGCCTGCTGTTCTTCCAGACGCTGCTGCTGGGCGGGTACGCCTACGCGCACTTCTCTACCTCGCGCCTGAGCTCGCGCCGGCAGGTGATCCTGCACCTCCTGCTGCTGGCCGTGGCCCTGGCGCTCCTGCCCATCACGCCCTCGGAGTCGTGGCGGGTGCGTACGGACGGTGACCCTAACCTCCAGATCCTCCTGCTGCTGGCCGCGTCCATCGGGGTGCCTTACTTCGTCCTCTCCTCGACCGGACCGCTAATGCAGCGCTGGTTTAGCCAGATACAACCGGGGGTGTCTCCATACCGGCTCTACGCGCTCTCCAATGTCGGCTCTTTGCTCGCGCTCCTGAGCTATCCCGCCTTCTTCGAGGTCCGGTTCACGCGCCAGGCGCAGGCGGCGATGTGGTCGTGGGGGCTGGTGGGCTTCGTGCTTTGCTGCGCGGTCTGTGCGTGGCTGGTGTGGCGCCTCGCGCCGGCGGCGGAGAGCCGGAGCGCGGAGCTTCCACCCGGGGAGGAACCGGCGCCCGCGGTCTCCGCGGTGGATCGTCTGCTCTGGGTTGCGCTGCCGCTGGTCGCATCCGTCCTGCTCCTGGCGGCCACCAACAAGCTCTGCCAGGAGGTGGCGGTTATCCCGTTTCTGTGGGTGCTGCCGCTGAGCCTGTACCTCCTGTCGTTCATCATCTGCTTCGACCACGACCGCTGGTATCACCGCGGAGTCTTTCTCGCGCTGCTGGTCCCCGGGGCGGCCGCCGTCGCGCTGCTGATCCCGGCGGGCACCGACGCGCCGATGCGCCTGCAGATCATCCTCTATAACGCGGTGCTGTTCCTGGCCTGCATGGTCTGCCACGGGGAGCTGTATCGCCTGAAGCCGGCCCCGCGGGGGCTCACCTCCTACTTCCTGCACATCTCGCTCGGCGGTGCGCTGGGCGGCTTTTTGGTCGCGATTGTCGGGCCGGCCGTGTTCGACGACTACCGGGAGCTGCAGGTCGGCCTTTGGCTCCTAAGCTACCTGATCGGGGTGCTTTGCTTTAGGCATCGTAGCCGCGAGATCGCGCTCGCCGCCGCGGTTGGGGCGCTCGCCTTGCCTTTTGCCATTGCCGGGCTGCGCTCGGCCTTCGACGGCGGGGAGGGGCTTGGCACCGAGTTGCTGGCCCTCGCGCGAGACCGCTGGCCCTATCTCGCCGGCGGCCTGCTCCTGCAGTCGGTGATGCTGCTGGATTTCCGCCGGTGGCGCCCGCTGGATCCGTGGGCCCCCCGGATGGGTGGTTTCCTGATGGCGCTTTGCGTCGGCCTCGGGGCCGTGTTCGCGGCCGGGTGGAACGATCGCAGCGCCAACACGCTCAGCGCCTCGCGCAACTTCTACGGCACGCTCAAGGTGCTCGACTATAATCCCGGTGATGCCGAGGACAATTACCACCTGCTGCTGCACGGAGCCACCACGCACGGGCTCCAGTTCACCAAGCCGGAGAAGTCCGTCCTGCCGACCACGTACTACAGCGAGTCCAGCGGCGTGGGGATCGCCCTGAACCTGCTCCCGCCCGGTCCGCGCCGCTTCGGCTTGGTGGGTCTCGGCACCGGCACGCTAGCAGCCTACGCGCGGAAGGGGGATTCGCTCCGCATCTACGAGATCAATCCGGCCGTGGAGCGCTTGGCGCGAGCGAACTTCAAGTATTTGGATTACTGCCTCGGGGCCGTGGAAGTCGCGATGGGCGACGCACGGCTCGTGATGGAAAGGGAAATTGCCGGCGGACAGCCGCCCGTCTTCGACCTACTCGCTCTTGACGCCTTCTCGAGCGACGCCATCCCGGTCCACCTGCTGACCCGCGAGGCGTTCGCGGTCTACGAGCGGTTGCTGCGTCCCGGCGGCGTGCTCGCAATCCACATCTCGAATCGCTACCTCGACCTCCGCCCGGTAGTCGAGCGGCTCGCGGAGGAATTTGGGTATGCGGTCGCGGCGATCTCGGATGACCGGGAGCCCGAGTGGTGGGTCTACGCCACCACCTGGATGATCCTCACGCGCGATCAGGCCTTCCTGCAGCAGGAAGGCTTGCGCTCCGCGGCCGATTCACCCTCGGACTACCGCAACGCCCCGCTCTGGACCGACGATTTCGCGAGCCTCTACTCCATCATGAAGTGAGCCTCGGCGGGGTGCTCAGGGCGCCTTCTTGGCCGCCTTCGCCTTCGCGGCCGGCTTCGGATCGAGGTTGGCCGCCAGATCCTCCGGCGTGACGCGCGACCCGACCCCGCCCGCCGGGACCTCCAGCTTCGCCAGCCAGACGATCGCGTTCAGCACGAGCCGGCGGAAATCCTCGTGGCCCCAGTTGGCGTGGTAGTGCGCGCCGGTGAAACCAAAGCCCCGCCCGCCATCCGGGCGCTCGTGGGCCCAGGCGACGACCGTCGCCTCACCACGCGCCACGAGGGCCCGGACGGCGGGGTTACCCGAGTGGCGGCCATCAGGCCGGGACACGGTCGACGTATCGGGAATCGCCACCAGCAAGGGTGTCACGCCGGCCATTCCCGGTTTGAACCGCATATTGAAGTACCATTCGTCCCGGATTGTGAAAGGCTGCACGCCCCGGGTCACCGGGTGCACGGGCAGCGACTTGAAGTGTGCGTCCCAGTGTGGGTTCACGGACCAGTCGGTTTCAAAGGCCCCCCCGATCAAATCAAGAAACTCGGCCTGGCCTTTTTCCTTGGTCGGCTCGACCCCGTAGTGGATGCACCCGATCCCGACGCTACGGCGGGCGAGGGCGCTGAGGACGCCGAGGCGGTTTTCCGCGAGAGCCAAATGCTTCACCCCGCCGTCGCAGTAGAGGATCACCGCGTCGACGGCGGCGAGCGCGGCCGAGTCCTTCGGCCAGCCGTTGAGGGAGACCTCCGTGCGGAGCCTCGGCACCCCCGCGAGACATTTCTGAAGCAGCAGGACGCCGGCATTGTGCTCGTGCGCGCCAGGACCGTGGCTCATCGTACCCGCGATCAGCAGGGCGCGTTTTTCCGCCGCCGGGGCGGCCGTGACGGCTGTCGAGTCGAACAGGGCAAGAACTAGGAGAAAGTGGAAGGGGCGGGGCAGAGGGCGCATGGGGAAGGAAGGCCCGCAGGCTTTCCGCCTCCTGACTCTCGGTCAACCCCGACCGCGGAGGCTCAGCCCGCAGGGGTGTAGTCGAGGTAGGGGCCGAGCCACTTTTCGGCTTCGGCGACGGCCAGCCCCTTGCGCGCCGCATAATCCTCGATCTGGTCGCGCGCGACTTTGCCGACCGCGAAGTACTTCGAGTCGGGGTGATTCAGGTAGAGTCCGCTCACGCTGCTGGCCGGATGCATCGCGCAACTCTCCGTCAGCGTGATGCCGGTAAGGGCGGGCGCATCCAGCAGCTGGAACAGCGTTCGCTTTTCGGTGTGGTCCGGGCACGCGGGATAGCCGGGGGCTGGTCGGATGCCTCGATAACGCTCCCGGATGAGGTCCTCCACCGAGAGATTCTCCGCGCGTCCGAAGCCGCAGGTCTGGCGCGCCTGCTGATGCATCAGCTCCGCCAGCGCCTCCGCCAGCCGGTCGCCCAGCGCCTGTGCGAGAATCGCGCCGTAGTCGTCGTGCGCCGCCCGGAATTCCATCGCGAGGGCCTCGACGCCGTGGCCCGCGGTCACCGCGAAGCCTCCGACGTAGTCGATCCGGCCGCTGTCCCGCGGCGCCACGTAGTCGGCGAGGCAGTGGTTGGCCTGTGCCGCGGGCTTCTCGAGTTGCTGGCGCAGGAAGTGGAACCGCCCGAGGGTGGCAGACCGGGACTCGTCTGCATAGATCTCGACGCTGTCGCCGACGGCATTGGCCGGCCAGAAGCCTATGACCGCCCGCGCGGTGAAAAGCCGCTCGCGCACGATCCGCTCCAGCAACAGGAGGGCGTCGGCGTGGAGGCGCTTCGCCTCGGAGCCCACCACGGGATCCTGGAGGATGTCTGGGTAGCGGCCGTGCAGTTCCCACGCGCTGAAAAAGGGGCCCCAGTCAATCAAGGTAGTGATCTCCGCGAGCGGGACCGGGTCGTAGATCCTCTTACCGAGTACCTCCGGCCGGGGGATGTCCACCTCCGCCCAGCGCGAAGCGGCGGCACGGGCGCGGGCGGCCGCGAGCGGCAACGCGGCTCGCTTGCCTTGGCGGCCCTCGAATTCGGCGCGGAGCCGGTCCTGCTTTCCGGCGACCTCCACGAGGTAGGGGGCACGCTGCTCCGGCGAGAGCAGCGCGCTTACCACGTTCACCACCCGCGAGGCGTCCAGCACGTGCACTACGCCCGGCGCGTAGGCGGGAGCAATCTTCACCGCCGTATGCGCCGCGCTCGTGGTGGCCCCGCCGATCAGCAGCGGCACCTCGAAGCGCTGGCGGGTCATCTCCCGGGCCACGTGCACCATCTCATCTAGGGAGGGTGTGATCAGCCCGGAGAGCCCGATGACGTCCGTCTTGCACTCGCGCGCTACCGCGAGGATCCGCTCTGCAGGCACCATCACGCCGAGGTCAGTGACCTCATAATTATTGCAGGCCAGCACCACGCCCACGATGTTCTTGCCAATGTCGTGAACGTCGCCCTTGACCGTCGCGAGCAGGATGCGGCCCTTGGCCGATGCCTGACCGGCGGCCGCCTTCTCCGCCTCCATATATGGCGTCAGGACAGCCACGGACTTCTTCATTACGCGGGCGGACTTCACCACTTGGGGGAGGAACATCTTGCCCGCGCCAAAAAGATCCCCAACCACCCGCATGCCGTCCATCAACGGCCCCTCGATGATGTCGAGCGGCCGCGCGTAGAAAGCGCGCGCCTCCTTGGTGTCCGCCTCGATGAAGGCGTCGATACCTTTGACCAGAGCGTGCCGCAGGCGCTCAGCGACCGGGGCGCGGCGCCACTCCTCCGCCTCCGGCGCCGGCTTGCCGACGGCGTCTTCGGTGGAGGACTGCTTGAGTTCGTCGGCCAGGGCCACGAGCCGTTCCGTGGCGTCAGGCCGGCGATTGAGAATCACGTCCTCCACCCGGTCCCGAAGCTCCGCGGGGATCTCTTCGTAGACGCCAAGCAGCCCAGCGTTGACGATCGCCATGTCCAATCCCGCCTGAACGGAGTGGTACAGGAACACCGTGTGCATTGCCTCACGAACCGGGTTGTTGCCGCGGAACGAGAAGGACACGTTCGAGACGCCGCCGCTCACGCGCGCGCCGGGCAGGGTCGCCTTGATGGTCCGCGTGGCGTCGATGAAGTCTAAGGCGTACCCGTTGTGCTCCTCAATGCCGGTCGCCACCGTGAGGATGTTCGGGTCGAAAATGATGTCCTCCGCGGGGAAGCCGATGGCTTCGGTCAGGAGGCGGTAGGCCCGCGTGCAGATGCGCACCTTATCGTCGCGCGTGGCCGCCTGGCCCTGCTCGTCGAAAGCCATCACCACCGCGGCCGCGCCGTAGCGCCGGACCAGCCGCGCCCGCCGCAGGAACTCCGCCTCCCCGTCCTTGAGGGAAATGGAGTTCACGATGCCCTTGCCCTGCAAGCACTGCAGCCCGCGCTCGAGCACGGACCACTTGGAAGAGTCCAGCATCACCGGGACGCGTGCGATCTCGGGCTCGGCAGCGATCAGATTGAGGAAGTGGACCATTGTCGCTTCCCCGTCGATCAGCGCCTCGTCGACGTTGATGTCGATCACGTTGGCCCCGCTCTCCACCTGCTGCCGGGCGATGGCGAGGCAGGCTCCCCAGTCGCCCGCCTTGAGCGCCTTGGCGAAGCGGGGCGAACCGGTGATGTTGGTCCGTTCCCCGATGACGAGGAACTGGGCGGCGGTGTTCACGGCGGATCAGGCGACCACCAGCGGTTCGAGCCCGCTCAGCCGCAACGCGCGGCGGGCGGCGGGTACCGCCCGAGGGGCGACGCCGCGTACGGCGGCGGCAATGGCCGCAATGTGGGCCGGCGTCGAGCCGCAGCAGCCGCCCACGAGGTTCACCCAGCCCTGCCGAGCGAAATCCCCAAGCACCTTCGCCATATCCTCCGGCGTCTCGTCGTAACCGCCGAAAGCGTTCGGCAGGCCCGCGTTGGGATAACAGGATACGTAGCAGCCCGCGATGCGGGAAAGCTCCTCGACGTAGGGCCGCATCGCCTCGCCGCCCAGCGCACAGTTAATGCCGACCAAGAACGGCTGCGCGTGCGCCACGCTGTGGTAGAACGCGCTAATCGTTTGGCCGGAAAGGGTCCGTCCCGAGGCGTCAGTGATGGTCACGCTCACGAACACCGGGACGCGCGCCGCGGCGCCGCGCTGCTCCTGCACCTCCGCGATCGCGTAGAGGGCGGCCTTCGCGTTCAACGTGTCGAAGATCGTCTCCACGAGCAGCGCGTCGACCCCGCCGTCCAACAGCGCCTCGATTTGTTCGGTGTAGGCGCCGACCACCTGATCCCAGGTCACCGCGCGGTACTCCGGGCGATTCACGTCCGGTGACATCGAGAGCGTTCGGTTGAGCGGCCCGATCGCGCCTGCGACAAAACAACGCCGTCCCGGCGTCGTCTGTTCCGCCGCCTCGGCCGCGCGCCGGGCGCACGCCACCGCGGCCAGATTAATCTCCCGCACCCAGGGCTCGCAGCGGTAATCCGCCATCGCGATCGAGGTGCTGCTGAAGGTGTTGGTCTCGACGAGGTCGGCGCCCGCGTCGAAATAGGCCCGGTGGACGCCCTCGATTACGTCGGGCCGGGTCAGGCAAAGCAGGTCGTTGTTCCCCTTGAGGTCCTGCGGGTGCCCGGCGAAGCGCTCGCCGCGGAAATCAGCCTCCTCGAGCCCGTGGCCTTGGATCAGCGACCCCATCGCGCCATCCAGCACCACAATGCGGCCCGCAAACAGGCGGCGGAGTCCATCGTCACGAGCAGCGGTGGGGGGAATGCGGGCGGGCATTTCGGAGCAGAGTCTGGCGTTCGCCGTCCCGCTTGGCAAGTATCATATCTACGTATCAATATGGGTTGATTCGTTCTTTACATCCAGATGAAGAGGGTTATACCGAACCGATGAGCGTCTCTAGCGAACTCTCCCAAGGCTTCCCCACCACGACTCGTGATCGCCAGAGGTTTGCGGTCAGGCGAGCCGGTTGGGGGGGCTCGGCGAGCGCGCTGGGAACCCTAGCCCTAGGGTTCGTGGCGGTGGCGGAGTTGCGTCCGCAGGCGCCAGAATCGTTGCCGCCCTTCGTCTTTCGCGAGTCCCGGGGTGCAGAGCCAGCGGGGCCCGCGAAGCCGAGCGCGGGCTGGCTGACGGCGGAGGAATTGGCGCGCCGTCAGGTCACTTCGCTCTCGGAAGCTTTGCGTCAGGTGGCCGGGGTTCCAGCCGTGACCTCCGGGGCGGCCGGGATGATCACCTCCGTTTTCACGCGGGGGGCGAACTCCAACCAGACGCTCCTACTGGTCGACGGCCTGCGGCTGAACGACCCCAACACGGACTACGCGGTTTTCTTAGGTGGCGCCTGCCTCGCGGCGTGCGACAGCCTAGAGGTTTCCCACGGCCCGCAGAGCACGCTTTACGGGGGAGAGGCGGTCGGCGGGCTGATTTCACTGCGGGCGTCGCGAGGGCAGGGTTCCCCTTCCGGACGCGTCGCGTTGGAGGCGGGGAGTTTCGGGACCTTCCAAGGTTCGGTGAGCACCCAGGGTACCCGCGGGATGGACGCTTGGAGCCTTTCACTGCGTGGCGGGCGCACGCGGAACGAGCGGGCGAACAATGCCTTCACCTCGCACAATGCGGTGCTGCGGCTGGACCGCACCCTGCGGCCCGGGCTCGAGGCGACGACCACGCTGCGCTGGTTCCGCGGGGCCTATGGTTCGCCCGGGGACCGGTTCACGAACGATCCCGACAATCGTGAGCGCGAGGACAACTTGCTGGCCACGGCGCAACTTCAGGTGAGCCGAGGGCCTTGGCAGACGCGTTTGCTCGCCGGTGGGCAGGATCGACGCTTCGCCGCGGTCAGCCCTTTTCCCGCTCCGCGTCCTACGGCGGAGACGCGGGTGACGAACCGGCGTGGAGTGCTTGATGCCCAGAGCACCTTTCGCGGCTGGTCCGGCCATCTCCTGCTCGGTGGCGCCACACTCGAAGCGAACCACACGCGCAACACGGGCTTCGGCAACATCAACCGCCGCCAGCGCCTCGCGGCGGTGTTCCTCCACGACGAATTCCGTCCGCGCCCGGACTTGCACCTGAGCCTCGGCGTGCGGAACGACGACTTCGACACCTTCGGCCGCGCCTCCACTGGCCGGGCCAACGCTTCATGGGCGCCCGCCGGTTCGGCATTTCGGTGGGGGGCAGGTTTCGGGACCGGCTTCCGTTCGCCGAGTTTCCTCGATCTCTACGGCCAAAGCGCGTTCTACCGCGGCAACCCCGGCCTTCGACCGGAACGCGCCCGCGGGTGGGAACTCGGGGGCGAATGGCGCGGCGGCGGCGGGCGATGGACCGTGGGCTTGACACTTTTCGAGCTCGGCCTCCGGGACCTGATTGCCAGCACCCGGGACTTCCGCAGCGTCGAGAATATCCTGCGTGCCCACACCCGGGGCTGGGAGCTCACCTGGCGCCTGCGCTGGGCGGAAATCGCCACGATCTCCGGGCATTACGCTTACTTGGAGGCGGAGAACCTCACGGCAGGGACCCGGCTGCTGCGCCGGCCGAGGCACCGCGGCGGGCTCGATGTGTGGCGGCCGTGGGGCGGCGGATTCAGCGCCGGCGCCAGTCTCGTCGCGACGGGCCAACGCGAGGATGTTCACGCCCGCACTTTCCGGACAATCGACGGCGAGGACTACGTGGTGGCGCGCCTGTACGCGCAGCAGCGCCTGAGTTCCGAATGGTATCTACGCGGGCGGCTCGAGAACGCGCTCGACGAGCGCTACGAGGAGGTGCACGGCTACCCGGCGATCGGGCGGGGCGTGTTCCTCGCCCTCGAGCGCGGATTCTGAGCCCGGGTCGCCGGGCAACTCTAGGCTTCCCACCCACGGAGCCGCCGCTACCGTTCAGGGCTTTTATGGAGAAAACGTTCATCATCCTGAAGCCTGACGCGATGGAGAAACGCTTGGTGGGCACGATCGTGGCCCGCTTCGAGGCGGCCGGTTTCGACGTCGTCGCTTGCAAGATGGGCCGGCTGTCGCCCGCGCTGCTCCGGGAACATTACGCGCACGTCGCGTCCAAGCCCTTCTATCCGGAAATCGAGGCCTTTATGAACCGCCGGCCCGTGGTCCTGTTGGCCCTCCAGGGCGAAAACGTGGTCCAGCGCGTGCGAGACCTGCTCGGGCCGACCGATTCGCGCAAGGCGGCCAGGGGCACCATCCGCGGGGACTTCGGCACCGATATGATGGTCAACGTCGCCCACGCTTCCGACAGCATGGAAAACGCCCGGGCCGAGCTGGCCCGTTTCTTCCGCCCCGAGGAATTGTTCGCCTGAGCGGCGCGCGCGGCGGGTGCGCCGCGCTCAGGGCCGGCGCTCCCACGCCAGCGGAATCCCGGCCGCCGACAATTGGGCCTGAAAATCCGCCAACCGGCCCGGCGCCTTGCGAACGGACCGCGGCGCGTGCCGTCCGGCCAGGCAGAAGGCCGCCAGTTCCCCGGCGGCCTCACCGATGTTCCACTCCACGGGGTGGAGGCGATAGCAGCCATTCGTGAGGTGGGTGGTGCCGATGTTCTTGTTCGCGGCCAGGAGGTTCTCCATCCGCACGGGCAAAAGGCAGCCGAGCGGGATTTGGAAGGGCAGCGCGGGGAAATCGATGTAGTTGTCGCCGCCGCTGCTGGGGTGGAGGTCGATGTTGTAGCTGCCGATCCCGACGCTGTCCGGGAAGAGGGCCGCTGTGGTCTCGGCCGGGGTCTTCGGACCTGTCTCGCGCTGGCGGGCCTCCGTGCCGACGTGCAGCTCGCTCACGGTAAATTCCGCGCGGATCCGGCGGCTCTCGCGGATGTACGGGTACTTGGCGAGGCCGTCCGCCGTGCCGACAATGTCCGGGCGCAGCCGCAGCCCCTTCCAACCCGTGCCGCCGTCCGGGCGCGGGCACTCGGTCTGTAGCCAGTGAAGCCATGATAAGCTCAACTGCTTGCCTCCCTCGGTATGGCGCGCGGCCTCCGCGGGCGAAACGCCGGCGAGGTTACCCAGCATATAGTCGTTCTGGGGCCAGTTCACTAGGGTGATGTCCCCTCGGTAGGTACCGGGCGCGAACTGCGAGCGGTCGATGATCCGCCGGTACTTGAACAGTCCCGTGCCCTTCTCGGGGTCAAAGCCCATATTGAAGGGCTGGAGGGTCCGCGGCGACGAATAGAAGAGGCTCAGCAGCTTGCCCGACCACGGCGGCCGAAGGGCGGGGACGTGATCGCGCCAGAAGGCGTAGTCGCGCGGGCGCTCGATCACGTGATCCTCCCCCGCGACGTAATCGATCGCGAAGCAGCAGGTGAAGGACTGGTGGTTGTCCGGCTCCGCCTGCTCCTTCGCGCGGGGCTCCCCGGTCTCCCGCCGCGACTCCGCCCCAGTAACGAACTCCGTGCCGGTGAGCGGCAGCAGGTCCCCGAGTTCGGTCGCATCGATGAAGTAAGGCGCGCGCAGCACGGTCTCGTGGCCGAGGTCGAGGCTGCGGACGGTTACGGCGTCGACCCGGTCCCCCGTGGTCTGGGCCGCGACCGGCACGTGGAACAGCAGGATCTCCACGCGACCCCCGGCCACGTGCGGGGCCAGGAGTTCCTGCAGGGCCGCGAGGGCGACACGCGGCTCGTGGCAGAGCCGGGAGACGCTGCCGTTGCCCGGGTTGAGCCGGGCATTCGCGTGCGCGGCGGGCGTCAGCGGAAAATTGCGCCGGTAGTGGTCGCGGATGCGCTCCCGCAACTCGCGGTAGGACCGGGTTGCGCCGCCGGTCTCGATCTGAGCGTTCTCATCCGGCGGCACCGCCTGGGAGGTTAACTGGCCGCCGATCCAATCCGTCTCCTCAGAGAGGATCACCCGCCGCCCCCGGCGCGCCGCGGCCAGGGCCGCCGCGCAGCCGCCGAGTCCGCCGCCGATCACCACCACATCCGCCCGCAGTTCCTTCGCAGCTGGCGAGGTCCGGGCTGCTACGCCACTGAGGATCACGGGGCCGGCGGACGCCCCGCCCGCCCGCAGCGCGGACGGGGCCAGGGCGGCGGCGGGCAGGGCGCAGACGGACTGACGGAGGAAACGACGGCGGTTCATCGGGGTGACGGGGGACGTCAGTAAGTGCCCTTCAGGGCGAACGTCCAGCTCTGGCCCACGGTCTCGTTCCGCGTGAGCGCGGTCAGTCCGCCGGCGAAACGCTGCAGGTTGATGTAAGGCGTGTCGGTGAGGTTTCGCACGCTAACCGAAAGGCTATAGGCGGGGCTCAGGCGCCAGCCGGCTCCAGCGTCAACGTTGGTGCGATGCCTCCGGAAGGTCGTACCGGCGAGGTTCGTGTTCACGTCATCGGTCCAGTTCCAGTTCGTGTAGAGGTTGAGGCGGTTGTAGGAGTAATTGATCCCGCCGCTGGCGAGGTGGGGCGTCAGGTTCGCGCGCGGCACCTCCGCGTAAAGCCGGGTGTAGCTCGCCCGCACGGAGAGGCGCCGGAACAGCGCGCCAAGGAACGAGAGGCTCTGGTTGTACTCCCACTCCATGCTACGCATCTGGATGGTGCCCGGACCGTTGTCGGTGGTGATGAACTCGTAGCCAAGCAGCTCGTCGTCCCCGGTGTAGCCGAACTCCTGCGCGGTCAGACGGTCGGTGATGAACAGGTTGCGCACCTTGCGCTCCGTGAGGGTGACGGCGAGTTGGCCCACCGGCTCGAAATAATAGGCGAGCCGCGCGGCGTAGTTGTTTGCCGTCTCCGGCTTCAGGCGCGGGTTAGGCGAGGTGACCGTCAGCGCGGTGTCATTGACGATCCAGACGCCGGCGAGATTGACGTAGGAGGGCCGGCGGATCGTGGAGCTGTAGCCAAAGTGGAAATCGAGGTTGCGGGCCAGCCCGTACTTGACCGAGGCGCTGGGGAAGAGGTTGTCGTAGTCGCCGGTGCGCTTTACGCGCGGCTGGGAAAGGAACTGGTACTGAATGCCCGGGATGGTCGTGGCGCGGCCAGCGGCGCTCACCGGGAAGCCCGCCGCCCGAAGTTCCGCCGGGGTCCGCGTGTCCGCCTCACTCGCCTCGGTGCTGGTGCCTTCCCAGCGCAGCCCGGCCCGCAGGGTGAGCCCCCGTAGGCTGGCGGTCCCCATCAGGAAGCCCGAGTCGACGCGCTCGTAATAGCGGCGCCGCCGGGCGACGTAGGACTCGTAGAAGTTGTCGCCGTTGGTGCCCCAGTTCTGCCGGAACGCGTCCGGGTTGGCGCGGTAGAGGTCCGCGATCGCGCGGAGGTTGGGCATAAAGACGTTCCCGCCCGAAAGGGACCGGATCGCCCCGCCGTTCATCCCGAGGTCGTACTCCCAGGGGGACCGGTAGTTGGCCCAGGCGCCGGCCCCCCCGCCCGGAAGGTAGTCAAACCGCTTCGCCAGCTGGTCGTCCTCGAATTTCTGGAACTGCTGGCGCGACTTCACGCCGGATTTCCAAGTCACCGGGACGAACCGCGCGGTCTTCAGGATCGCGTTGACCTCGCCGCTGAAGAAGGTCGTGCGCCCGAAGCGGCCGTCATTGAGGGTGAACGAGGGGCTCGTGAAGCTCACGCCGTTGCTGATGTCCGGGCCGGCGACCTGGGTGAAACGCCAGTCGGCGGAAAGCGGCGAGGAGCGCTCGGCGCGGAAGGTGACGTTCGCCGCCGCAGGTGAGTTGCTGTCGCGGATCGACTGGCGGCGCCCAAGGGGGTCGTACCAGCTGGTCGAGTCAGTGTACGCGAACTTGCCCTCGACCTCGAGATTGCCCCGTTTGTAGCCGAAGCGGGGCAGGAGCGTGAGCGTCTCACCCATCTTGGAAACCGCCACGGGATTCACCTGCACGGAGCCGGTCGGCGCGGACACGAAACTCAGAAGCGGGTCCGCCCCGGCCACGTTCACGCGGGTCCCGGCATTGAAGATCGTCGTGCGCTGCGGGGTCCACAGGTCCGCGTAATTGTAGACGACGCCCAGGCCGATGTTGAGCTCGGGGCTGATGCGGTAGTCGGCGGTGAGGGTGGTGGCGAAACGCTTGTTGAAACGGGGCGCCCATTGGAAATTCAGGGTCGTCGGCACGAGCGGGCGCGGGTCGGTCGCGGTGGGCGTCGCGTTGTAGGCCTGGGAGGTGATGAGCGCCTCCTGGTAGACGTTGGATTCGCTGACGTTAAGCACGATGCCGAGGGAGCGGTTCAGAAAGACGTCCGAGTACTCAAAGATGCCGCCGGGGCGCCACTTGCGGCTCGGGCGATCCTCGTCGGGCCCGAGCTTGGCGCGGAAGTCCATCTCCTCCGAGTGCGCGGTGACGTTCGCCTGCCACGAGACCCGCCGGCCCGCGCGGTCGAACGCCCGCTTCGTGCGCAGGTTGATCGTCCCCGCCGGCGCGTTGGCGTCGACATCGGCGCTGATCGTCTTGGACACCTCGATCGACTCCATCGAGTTCAGCGAGGCCATCTCCATCGTGAAGGAGCGGGCCGCACCCGAGCCGCTGTTGTTGGCATCCACGCTGGCGAGGGCGATGCCGTCCATCGTCACCGAGGTGTACTCGGAGCCCAGGCCGCCCAAGCGCACGGTGCGCACCTCCCCGTAGAACAGGTCCAGCTCGACGCCGGGCAGATGCTTGAGGAACTCGCCCACGTTGCCCTCCGCGTTGTCGCCGAAGGAGTCCGAGGCGACCGTGTTGGTGATGTTCATCGAGTTGCGCTGGTCCATGATCGCCTTTGCCGCGCCCTCCCTTTCGGAGGAGACGACAAACGCGTCCAGCTTCAGCGCCTCGCCGGGCGCGGCCAGCGCGCTGACTAGGGCGAAGTCCTGCGTGACGGTCGCGCCCGCGGCGACGTTTACCGTGGCGCTCGCGTCCTGGTAGCCGGTATAGGTCACGCTGAGGTTCACGCGGCCGGTCATCACTGGGTAGAGCCGGTATTCGCCGCCACCCCCGGAGACCGCAGCGACGCCGGTCTCGCGGACGACCACGCGTGCGTTCCGCACGTATTCTCCGGTCGCTGGGTTCGAGATTCGTCCCGTAACGGTCCCCCCGGTCGGCTGGGCGAGCAGCAAAGCGGGGCCAAAGGCGAGGACCAGCGCGAGGATTTGGCCTGCAAGCAGACGCGGAGTAGGGTTCATCGGGGCTCCTTGTGCTGCAGGTGAGGTGACCGAGAACCTCCAGCGCGGTCAAGGCCGCGTGTGTCAGGGGGGCGCCCGCTCCACGAGATGCGATGGAATCGCCTTGTTCAGGCGGTCCGCCGCGCTTTTCCTTTCGCTTCCGTCCTCCCGCCCCGGAAGCCGCCCCTGTATCCCCCGGGCCGCACCCATCCCCATGACATCCCGCTCCCGCCGCTGCCCAACCTTCCTCCGATTGGTTCTTGTTGCCCTCGCGTTCGCCTTGCCGCTTACCGGCGCCGAGCCCGGCAGCGTGACCGGCACGGTCAGCAATGCCGCCACCCGTAATCTGCTGCCCGGCGCCCGAGTCGAGATCGCCCCGCTCGGGCTCTCCGCGCTCACCGACGACACCGGACGGTACGTGCTTGCCGGCGTGCCCGCCGGCAGCACGAGCTCGTCGTCGCCTACATCGGTCTGGACGCCGTCCGGCGCGCCGTGACGGTCGCGGCGGGCCAGCGAGTGAACCAGGACTTCGACCTCACGACCGGCATCTACAAGCTGGACCAGTTCAAGGTAGTCGGGGAGCGGGAGGGGGACGCCGCCGCGATCACGGCCTACCGCAACTCGGAAAACCTGAAGAACATCGCGGCCACGGACTCGTTCGGGAATCTCCCGAACCTGAACGCCGGCGAGGTCGCGATCCGTTCGCCCGGAATTTACGGGGAGCTCGACGCGGGCGGGAACCTTGCGGGCTTCAACGTCCGCGGGATGGGCCCAGGGCTGAACAGCGTGACGATGGATGGCGGCCTGATGACCGGCCAAGGCGGGATGGGGCGGTCGATCTTCGTCAACAACATCACGGGCGCGATGTTCGAGCAGGTGGAGCTGGTCAAGGGCCACACGCCGGACAAGGGCGCTGATTCCCTCGGCGGTACGATCAACTTCAAGAGCCGCTCGCCGCTCTCGATGCGCGAGAAGCGCCGCATCACCTACACCCTGACCGGCCGGCTCGCCCCGTCCTTCACTCAGCAGATTCCCATCCGGGAGGACCGAAGGCTCCACGGGCTCTTCACCCTCGGCTACCAGGAGGTCTTCGACGTCCTCGGCGGCAGCCGCAACCTCGGCGTCTCGCTGACCCTATTCAACAGCGAGACGGCGATTGGCTCCTTCTTCACCACGCGGGATTACCAGAACACCCTCACGCAGCCGGCCTTCCTTTGGGACTACCGCTGGGATGACCTCTACAACCACCGGCGCCAGAAGAACGTGACGCTCAAGGCCGACTACCGGCTGACCCCCTCAACCAAGCTTTCCTTCCTGACGACGTACATCGACCACTCGGAGGTCTACCGGCGCCAGTACGCCGTTCGTGCCTTCAGCAATGGTCAGGCGCAGGATACCGTGCCCAGCGCGACCACCAGCATCGTCCCGGGTTACACCTCCCGGATCACGACGGTCCGCCCCGTGGCTTCATCGGTCATTGACGTGACGATGACGGGACCGAACAACTTCTTCAACCGGCTGCGCCGCGTGGACCTCGGCGTGGAGCACGAGCAGGGTCGGCTCCTGCTGGAAGCAAACGCCCGCTACACGCAGACTCACATCAACATCGGCAACGGCGAGGGCGCGGTGCTGACGAACCGCATCAGCGGCACCGGCTGGATCATCGACCGGACTCGCTCGGACCTCTACCCGCAATTTCTTGCCAATGGCGGGCTGGATTTCACCGATCCAGCCAACTACCGGCCGATCGCGAACGGCCTCTCCAATCAGAACGACCGCCAGATCCACGAGGTCGCCGAGGCCCGCATCGACGCCCGCTACACGCTGCCGCTCGCGGCCCCCGTTTTCGCCAAGGCGGGCGTTCACTGGCGGGAACAGCACGTCGGCGTCCGCAGCGCCTCCCGCCGCTGGAGCTACAACGGCACCGGCCCGCTACCGCAGGATCCCAACCTGCTGACGATGGACCGGCGGATGACCGGCCGGGCGATCCCGCAATGGGAAGCCTCTTGGTTTATGCGCTCGCGCGAGGTCGCCGACCCCTCGCTGTGGCGCGAGGATCTATATTTCCGCAACACCACCCGCTACACGGCTTATCGGGACGTCGTCGAGACAGTCACGGCGCCCTACGTGATGACGCAGGGCAAGCTAGGCCGCGAGAGTTGGGCCGGACGTACCGGCTTCCTCGGCGGCGTGCGCTGGGAGAAGACGGAGAATGAGGCCGACGGCTGGGTGCGCGCCCGGGTACTCAGCACCGCCGCGCAGCAGACGGCCGACCCGGCTGGGACCGCCCAGCGCGACTACGCGAACAACCGGCGCCAGATCACCGGTGATTATACCAAGGCATTCCCGAGCGTGCACGCCTGGCACGACTGGAGCGCCAACCTGAAGACGCGCCTTAGCTGGTCCTCGAGCTTCGGCCGGCCCGCCTTTGGCAACTTGTCGCCCGCGGAGACCCCGAACGAGAACCTGCGGACGGTCACGGTCAACAATCCCTCGCTCCTGCCCCAGACCGCCCGCAACTGGGACGCCACTCTCGAGTATTACTTTGAGCCGGTGGGCAACCTCACGGTTGGCTGGTTCCACAAGGAGATCCGGGACTACATCGTGAGCGGCATCGATTCCGGCACGATCGGCACCGGCACGGACAACGGTTACAACGGGGAGTATGCCGGCTGGAACATCCTGAGCTCCGCCAACGCGGGCACCGCGATCGTGCAGGGCTGGGAATTCAGCTACCAGCAGCAGTTCACCTTCCTGCCGGGGGCGCTCAAGGGACTCAGCGGGATGATCAATTACACCCTCCTCGAGACCCGCGGCAACTATGGCGGTACGACCCGCCGGGGCACCGGTCAGGTGGCCGGCTTCGTGCCGCGCACCGCGAACACGAGCCTTAGCTGGCGCTACCGCGGTTTTAGCACGCGGCTGCTCGTCAACTACGGGGGCGAGTACCTGCAGGCCTACGGCGCCGCCTCCGCCGCCCGGAACCTCTACCGGATGGCGCGCACGCTGGTGAACCTCGGCCTCGCCTACCAGCTGCGACCGACGCTGAGCTTCACCGTCGACGCCGACAACCTC
>VHCI01000018.1 GCA_016871775.1 Verrucomicrobiota bacterium
ACGGACGAGGCGGGAATCTACCGGATCGCCGAGGTGCCCGCCGGTTCCGCGCGGGTCGAGGCGTTCTACACCGGGCTCGACGCGCAGGTGGCGGAGGTCGCGGTCCGGCCGGGCAGGGTCGCCGAGACCAACTTCGAATTGTCGAGCGTCACGCGCTACGGCGGGAAGGCGGAGGTGGTGCGGCTGGACCCGTTCCAGGTCGCGGCGGCCCGCGAGACCGACATCGAGTCCATCGCGATCAACGAGCAGCGATTCTCGCCCAACCTGAAGAACGTGATCTCGACCGAGAGCATGGGCGATGCGGTGGGCGGGAGCGCGGGCGACTTCCTGCGTTTCCTGCCGGGCGTCGCTGGGACCTTCGCCGGGGAGCTGGAGACCGAGGCCGTGCAGATCCGCGGCTTTCCGAGCAACTACTCGGTGGTCTCCTACGACGGAGTGCCGCTGGCCGGCAACGCCCTGCAGGGCGGGCGCGAATTTTCCACCTCGCGCATGTCGGTGAACAGCGTCTCCCGCGTCGAGGTGACCAAGGTGCCGCTGCCCTCCAACCCCGCGGACACCATGTCGGGCTCGATCAACCTGGTCAGCAAGAGCGCGTTCGAGCGCAGCACCGCCGAGTTCAAGTACCGGGCCGCGCTGACGACGAACGGCAAGCCGCTTTCCCTCCGGAAAACCGGGATGCCCGGCAACGAGCAGGCCTACAACTTCGCCCCCGATTTCAACTTCGACTACACGCTGCCGGTCAGCCCGGGGTTCGGGCTGGTGTTCACGGGCCTCTACTCCACCACCCTCTTCCGGACCGACTCGTGGTACACCGACTACCTCGCCGCGGGGACGGGGACCGGCGCGACGCCGGCCAATCCCTACCTGTGGCGGACGCGGAACGTCGAGTTCCTGCGCGGGAACCAGCGCCACGGCGGCTCGGTGCGGGCCGACTGGCGCCTCGGCCCGCACGGCGTGATCTCCGCCGGGTACGTGCTCACCTACTACAATTCGCGCAGCAACCAGTCGGTCTTCACGCCCACGGCCGGCAACAACGGCACCGCGAGCGTCGCGGGCGGGCGCAGCCTGAGCTACACGCCCGACCAGGTCCTGGGCGCGACGGGGCGCGGCGACACCCCGCAGACCTTCAGTTTCGCGGACAACAACAGCGTCACCCAGAACGGCAACGTGCGCTACCGCTTCAATGACAGCACGTGGAGGATCGAGTCGCTCGTCAGCCATTCGGATTCGAAGTCGTGGCGCCGCAACTCCAGCCGCGGGTTCTTCAACGGCCTCAATGTCGCCCTCGCCACGCCCTCGCGCGTGAACCTCCTGCGCATCGGTGGCGGCCGGGTCGGAGACTTCGAGGTGTTCGACAACGGCAACCGGCCGGTGGACCCGTTCGACATCGCCAGCTACATCCTGAACACCGCCTCGACCAACCCGGAGCTGGATATGCGCACGAAAATCACGGTGGGCGAACTGGACTTCCGCCGCGAACTCACCGCGTTCGCGTTCCCCGCCGGACTGCAGATCGGCGGGTTGCACCGCGTCGAGGCCAACGACGAGCGCCGCCGCAACGGCCGCACCTACAATTTCGCCGGCATCAACGGCTCGCGTTCCGCGGCGCCGTTCCTCAACGAGCGCTACTACGGGGCCCATCGGCTGGAGGCCTTCCCGGACAAACCCCCGGTGCCGTGGGTGTCGCCCCACCGGGTCCTCGCCGCCTTCGCCTCGAACCCCGCTTGGTTCACGCAGACGCTGGCGCAGCAACGCACCACGGCGAGCAACAACCTGCTCGACTCCAAATACCTGAAGGAAACCGTGTCCGCCGCCTATGTGCAGGCGGAGGCGCGCCTGCTCCGCAACCGGCTCCACGTCGTCACCGGAGTGCGTTACGAGGAGACGACGGACCTCGGGCTCGGGCCGCTGCAGGATCCCGATGCCGTGTTCACGCGCAACGCGAACGGCACCTTCGCCCGCACCCCCGCGGGGGCGCGCATCCGAAAACCGGAGGCCGGGGCCGCCGGCTCCCTCGAGGAGGTGCCGCTGATCTTCCGGGAGCGGGCCTCGCGCGCGGAGCGCTCCTACCGGGGCGCCTACCCGAGCCTCCACCTGAACTTCAATGCGACGGAGAACCTCGTGGTGCGCGGCGCCTACGCCCGGACCTACGGGCGGCCCGACTACGCCAACATCGTGCCCAACACGAGCGTCACCCAGGACGACGACCTCAACGCCGCCCCGGGCACCACGCTGGGCCGCATCACCTACAGCAACATCGGCCTGAAGCCCTGGACCGCGGACAACTATGACCTTTCGCTGGAGTACTACACGCCGCAGGGCGGCATCCTGAGCGGGGGCGTGTTCTGGAAGGAGGTGAGCAACTTCTTCGGCACGGTGGTGAAGGACGCCACCGCGGAGGACCTCGCGCTGCTCGGCCTCGATGGGCGTTACCTCGGCTGGCGGTTGACCTCGCAATTCAATTCCGGCGCGGCGCGCATTTTGGGCACCGAGATCAACGTCCGGCAGTCGCTCGCCCCCCTCGGGGGCTGGGGCCGCCACGTGACCGTCTTTGCCAACGCGACGAAGCTGGATCTCAGCGGCAGCGGCCTCGCGGATTTCACCGGCTTCCTGCCGGAATCGGTCAACTGGGGCGCCACCGTCCTGCGGAACCGCGCTACCCTGAGCGCCAAATGGAATTACCGCGGCACGTCGAAGGGCGTGCAGTTCCCGAATGTGGGCCCCGAGGCGTTCCGCTATCCGCAGGCGCGGCTCCAGTTGGACGCGAGCTTGGCCTACCAACTGGGCCGGCGCAACTCGCTGTTCCTCAACGTGCGCAATGTCACCAACGCGCTGCAGGAAGAGCACATCTACCAGGCCGCGACCCCCGGCCACGCGCGCGAGTTCCTCCACGGCCGCCTGGGCCGGATCATCTCGCTCGGGGTCAAGGGATCCTTCTGAAGCAGGCCCCCCCGAATCCCGATGCACGCCGATCCCCGCGACCGCCGGTTCCTTCTCCTGCTCCTGGCGTTGGCGCCTTCCCTCCGCGCCGTCGAACTGCCGGAGATGTTTCGCGATCATATGGTTCTCCAGCGCGATGCCCGCGTCTGCGTCTGGGGCCGGGGCAGCCCGGGGGAGACGATCACCGTCGCCTTTGCCGGCCAGGCCGCCACGGTCACGGCCGACGCCCGCGGCCAGTGGCACGCCTATCTCGCGCCCCTGCCCGCGAGCGCGGAGCCCCGGTCACTTGTGGTCCGCGGCCGCGAGACGCGCGAGGTGCGCGATGTCCTCGTCGGCGACGTGTGGCTGGCGGGTGGGCAGTCGAACATGGGCAGCAAGATGCGCGAGTACCTCGCGACCGTCGCGCCCGAGGTGCCGCGCGCCGATCTTCCGCTGCTGCGCTACTACAATGTGGCAAAGCGACGGCTGCCCGGGGAGCCGGCCCCGGCGGAAAACTGGGCCGCGGTCACCCCCGGAACGGTGCTGGACCTGTCGGCGACAGCGTACTTCTTCGGCCGCGACCTGCAGCGGCATCTGCAGGTGCCGATTGGGATCGTGGTCTGCGCCTGGGGCGGGACCCTCGCCGAGAACTGGATCAGCCGCGAGACACTGCTCGCCGACCCCGAGACCCGACCGATCATCACGCGCTACGAAGCGACCGTCGCGGGCTACGGGGACGAGGCGAGTTATCAGGCCCGCCTGGCCCGGCACCGGGAGGAACTCGGCCGTTGGAAACAGAAGCGGAAGGGCGGCGAGAAGGGGGTGCCCGCGCCCAAGGAACCGATGGGGCGTGAGCACTTCCAGCGGCCGGCCGGTCTCCACGAGACGATGTTCCGGACCATCGTGCCGTTCACGTTCCGGGGGATCATCTTCTACCAGGGCGAGAGCAACGTGGCGGACGGCCGCAGCCACCAGTACCGCCACCTGCTGCCGATGCTGGTGCACGAGTGGCGGCGGGATCTCGGGGCGGAACTCCCGTTCCTCCAGGTCCAGCTGCCCGTGATCAAGGGTCAGCACGACGACGAGTGGGCGGAGATGCGCGAGTCGCAGCTCGTTGGCGCCCGGACCGTGCCCGGCTGCGAGACGGCCGTGGTCGTCGAGTACGGCGAGTTCAACCGGCTCCATCCCCATCTGAAGGAAGGCGTGGGCGCCCGGCTGGCGCTGCTCGCGCGGGGCGCGGTATACGGGGAGAGGATCGTCTTTCGCGGGCCGACGCTGCGCCGCCAACGCGTGGAGGGTGGGCGCGTGCGGCTCGAATTCGACTCCGGCGGCTCCGGCCTGCTGGCCCGGGGCGGCGAACTCAAGGACTTCGCGGTCGCTGCTGCCGGGGGCCAGTTCCGGCCGGCACGGGCGGTCATCGACGGTGACACCGTGCTCGTGTGGTCCGACGAGGTCGCGTCGCCCGTGGCCGTGCGTTACGGCTGGAGGAACTTCTTCGAACCAACCCTCTTCAATCGCGAGGGGTTCTCCGCCTCGCCCTTCCGGACCGACACGTTCAAACTCCGGACGGAGGACCAGCGATGAGGGCTTCCCGCCGGGGCGCAGCCCTGCTGGCCACGCTCTTGGTCGTCGTCGGCGGGGCGATCGCCGAGGAGGCTCCGACGGTGGCGGAGATCTTCGGCCACCATATGGTGCTGCAGCGGGATCGGCCGGTCCCGGTCTGGGGCAACGCGCCCCCCGGCCTGCGCGTGAGCGTGGAATTTGCCGGACAGCAGCGCACCGGGCGCGCGGGAGCGGACGGACGCTGGCAGGTGGCGCTGGACGCGATGTCCGCGAGCGCGGCGTCCCGCGACCTCGTGATCCGCTTTGGCGATGGTGGCGGGGAGGCGCGCATCATCCGGGACGTGCTCGTGGGGGAAGTCTGGCTCTGCGGCGGGCAGTCGAACATGTTCTGGCCCCTGGGGCCGATCGCCAACCAACGCGGCCGCTGGCCCGGCGTGAAGGACGGCGAGGAGGAGGTGACGCGCGCCCGCTGGCCCGCGCTGCGCCTGAACTTCGATCCGGAGCACGAGCTGGGGCTCTCTGGCTGGCAGGTGTGTTCACCCGAAACGGTGCGCGGATTTTCCGCCACGGCGTACTTCTTCGGGCGCTCCCTGCACGAGACGTTGCGGGTGCCGATCGGCTTGGTGCTCCGCAGCCGGGGCGGGTCGAGCATCCAGGCCTGGACGCCTGGACCGGAGCTCGAGGCGCTGCCATTTGTGCAGGAGCAGCGGACCCGGCTGGAGCAAGGCCGCGAAGCCATCGTGGCGTGGAACCGTCGGATGGCGGAATTCCGCCAGGGCCGAGCCGCGGAGGAGACCGGGGCGCCGGCCCGGCCGGCACCTTTACCCGATGAGCTCGAGACCGCCCGCAAGCTCCAGAGCCGGGGCGAACTCCACGAGCGGCTGGTCGCGCCCGTCGTGCCCTTCGCCCTGCGCGGCGCCATCTGGTACCAGGGTGAATCCAACACCAATCCCCGGGCCCTGGCTGCGGCTTATGGCGATATGCTCGGGGCGTTGATCGAGGGGTATCGCCGGCTCTGGCAAGATCCCACGCTGCCGTTCTACCTCGTGCAACTGCCGGTCTTCGAACGGCCGGCGGCGGGCGAGCACTGGCACATCGTGCGGGAAGGAATGCGCCGGCTGCATCAGCGCACGCCGCACACGGGCCTGGTGGTCACCTACGACTTCTCCGACCCGACGAACCTCCATCCGCCGGAAAAGCAGGAGGTCGGCCGGCGCCTCGCGCTCTGGGCCCTCGCGCATGCCTACGGCCGAGCGGTGCCTCATTCCGGGCCTCTCGTGCGGGAAGTCCGCTTCAGCGGGGCAAAGGCCGTCGTCTCGTTCCACCACGACGAGGGCCTGCGGTCGCTCGATGGTCACCCGCTGCGGGGTTTTGAGATCTCCGGGGCCGACGGCCGGTTCTTCCCGGCGGACGCCGAGCTCGCGGGCCAGGTCGTCCTCGTGAGCTCCGCGGCGGTGGCGGAACCCCGCCTGCTCCGCTTCTTCCACGGCGGATCGCGGATACCCAATCTGGGCAATGCGGCCCGCCTGCCTGCATCCCCCTTCACCACCGAACCCTAGCCATTTTCGGGGCGGCTGAAAACCGCCTCGCCCCCGCTGCGGGTTCTTCCTTCGCTCACCCCGTTTCTCCCCCATCCCCCTGATGTCCCCGTCGTCCCCGCTCCCCCGGCGCGAATTCCTCCTCCGTGCCGCCTCCGCGGCCGCTGTCGCCACCATTCCCGTCCCGCTGCCCGCCGCGGCCGCCCACGGCCTGACGCTCGGTCTTTCCCAGTACTCGCTCAAGGGACTCTTCGCCGCCAAGACCCTCGACCCGCTGGACTATCCGGCCTTCGCCCGGCGGGAGTTCGGCATCACCGAGCTCGATCTCTGGGAGGGCGGACTGCCCGCCGACCGGATCGACGATGAGCGCTACCTCGCCGCTCTGCGGAAACGCGCCGCCGACGCCGGCACGCACCTGTTCCTGCTCATGGCCGGCGTGGTCGACGCCACCGGCGGCGCAGGCAAGGCCAAGAAGAAGGCCAAGCCCGCCGACCACGCGCGTTCGATTGAGCGCTCCGCCCAACTCGGCTGCCGCTACGTCCGCTTTTTCGTCAGCGCCCCCGGGGGAGACCGCGCCGCCGCCGTGGCCCGCTGCGCCGAGGCGCTGGCGCCCCTCGCCGATCGCGCCCAGGCCCTTGGCCTCACGACCGCGATCGAGCCGGGGGCCTCGGCGCTCACGCAGGACGGCGCTTTCCTCGCCGAGCTGATGCGCGCGATGCGCCACCCGCACTGCCGGCTGATGCCCGACTTCGGCAAGCTGCGCGGCGACATCTACGCCGGCACGGAAGCGATGATGCCCCACGCGGCGGTCATCTCCGCCAAGACCCACGAGTTCGACGCCGCCGGCAACCAGATCGACTTCGATTACTTCCGCCTGATGCGGATCGTCGCGGCGGCCGGCTTCCGCGGCATCGTCGCCATCGAATGGGAGGGCAGAAAACTCGACCCCGTCGCCGGGGTCCGCGCCTCCCGGAACCTGATCGAACGCGCCCTCGCCGCCCTTTGAAACTCCCCCCGATGCCCCTCCCCTCCACCTTCACCCGTCGCGCCTTCCTGCGCTCCACCGGAACCGGCGTCGCCGCCCTCGGCCTCGCCCCCGCACCCGCACGCGCCGCGGCCGAACCCATCCGCCTGGGCCGCCTCATCGACCCCTCCCGGAAGCTCAACGTGGCCTGCATCGGCTGCGGGGGGAAGGGCGTTTCCGACGTCACCGGCGTCAGCGGGGAGAACATCGTCGCCCTGTGCGACGTCGACGCGGCGCAGGCCCGGCAGATCTTCGGGCGGTTCCCCGCCGTGCCGAAATACCAGGACTACCGGCGGATGCTGCGGGAGCTGGATGACCGGATCGACGCGGTGACCATCTCCACGCCCGACCACACGCACCACGCGATCGCGATGCTGGCGATCTCGCTGGGCAAGCACGTGTTCGTCCAGAAGCCGATGGCGCGCCTGGTCGGTGAGACGCGGGACTTGCTGCTGGCCGCGCGCCGACACCGGGTCGTGACCCAGATGGGCAACCAGGGCCACGCCGGCGAGGGCGTGCGGCTGGCGCGGGAATGGGTCCAGGCCGGGCTCATCGGCCCCGTGCGCGAGGTCCACGTCTGGACCAAGAAGATGGAGCTCGGGCCCTACAAGTCGGCGGTCAAGAGCCGTCCCGCGCCCGGCGAGCAGCCGCCGGCGACGCTGGATTGGAACCTCTGGAACGGCCCCGCGCCGGCGCGTCCTTACAGCGCCGAGTACCATCCCCGGCGGTGGCGCAACTGGTGGGACTTCGGGGGTGGGGCGCTCGGCGACATCGGCTGCCACACGCTGGATGCCCCCTGCTATGCCCTCGACCTCGGGGCGCCCGAATGGGTGCAGGCCGAATGCGAGCCGACCAACGGTGAGACGTTCCCGGACTGGTCGGTGATCACCTACCAGTTCGCAGCGCGCGGCGCCCGACCGCCGGTCCGCCTGACCTGGCACGACGGCGGGAAACTGCCGCCCCGCCCGCCGGGCCTTGAGCCGGACCGCGCCCTCGAGGAGCGCTACGGCTATTACTTCCTCGGCGACGCCGGGGTGATCTACGACCCGAGCGAGAAGTGCGCCAGCCCCCGCCTGCTGCCCGAGGCGCGGATGCGCGAGGCGAAGTTCCCGCCGAAGACGATCCCGCGCGTCCCCGGCGGCGACCCGTTCAAGGAGTGGATCGCCGCTTGCAAGGGCGGCCCGGTGCCCGGCTCCAACTTCGAGTACGCAGCCCCGCTCACCGAGATGGTGATGCTCGGAAACGTGGCCCTGCGGGCCCCGGGCCGGCGTCTGCGGTGGGACGAGGCCCACCTGCGCCTGCCGGACGCCCCGGAACTCGAGCGTCACCTCCACGCCGAGGCCCGGGTTTTCTGAGACCGCTCCGCGTCAGAGCTGGCCCTTGATCCCGAAGATCACGGTGGCGCCTAGCTCCTGCTGGCGGCGCGTCCGCATCTGCTCGGGCGTGTCCGCGGCGTAGCGCCGGTTGCCGATGACAAAACCCCGCCCGTTCAGGTTGTTGATGGAGCCGTAGACGGCCAGCCGCGGGGAGAAGCTGTACTGGGCATTGAGCCCGACCCGGAGCACGCGCGCCTTGTACTGGAACGTCCCGGGCGGGATCCCGTTCCCCACGTTGGCGGCGACGGCGTTCTGCTGCGTCTCGCCCTGGAAGGTGAAGCTCAGCTTCACGGAGTAGCGCGGCCGCACCAGGTTGACGCCGCCCGCGTAGTCGCGCGGCGCGTAGCCCTCGAAGTCCGCCGTGTTGCTCCCCGACAGCTCCAGCCGCGTGGCGTTGAGGAACACCTGCAGGCCGCTCGCCCAGGCCGGCAGGAAGAGCAGCGACTGGGTGTAGCCGAGCTCGTAGCCGATGATCCGCACCCGGCCGACGTTGGTGCGCGTCGCCACGTCGTAATTCAGGTAGAGCGGGTCGGCCGGCAAACCGTAGAGGGCGACCAGCTCGGGCGTCGCGTCGGAGAGGACGCTGCCGAAGAAGTCCCGAATGTCCTTGCGGAACACGCCGATCGAGCCCGAGCCCCCCTTGACCGCGTAGGTCTCGAGCGAGAGGTCGAAGTTGTCGCCCGTCCAGGGTTTCAGCCCCGTGTTGTTGACGGAGATGGTCGGTTGCGCCGCGGTGGGCTCGCTCACGCTGACCCCGGGGATGATCAGGCCGAGGTCGGGGCGCCCGATGGTGCGGGCGTAGGCCGCGCGCAGGAGCAGGTTCTCGGTGATCGTGTACGTCGCGTTCAGGCTCGGGTACCAGCCGTCGTAGTCCCGGGTGGCGCGCGCGCCGCGCTCGACATACCGGAGCTTCCGCAGGGCGAGCGGATCGGTGGTCACGAGCGTGGGCGCACCGTTGGTGAGCACGAGGTTGCCGCGGGCGTCCTTCACGTACTGGGCGGTCGGGTCGTTGAGCACCCCGCGGCCCGTGTCCCGGGTGTGCTCGTAGCGCACCCCGCCCACCAGCAGCAGCCGGCGATCGAGGAGCCGCACGTCGCCGCGCAGGTAGGAGGCGGTGATGGTCTCGGTGAGCGCGGTCGAGTTGTTCGCGAGGGCCTGGTGGTAACCGGGCTCGTCGAGCACGAACCATTCGGGCCGCTGCCGGAAGAGGTCGTGGAACTTCACGCTGCTGAGCCAGCCCATCCGGCGGCCGAACACCGAGGGCGCGGTGGCCAGGAACTCCCCGTCGAACACGTCGAAGTTGCCCGCGGTGCGCGCCGCGGCGGTCGTCAGGCCGTTGGGCCGGAAAGTCCACGTGCGGTTGCGCACCCGGCGGTCGCGGTCCATCCGCATCCCGTGGAGCCCGGTTTTGAACGACCACGGGACCCCGCCGGTGAAATCCCGCGTGACGTCGAGCCGCGCCGTGGTCTGGTGCGCGTGGGTCTTCTGCTGGGAGGACGAGGGGTTGCCGAGGACGTAGTTGGCGCCCTCGAAGATGTCGACCGGGACGCCGCCCCGGGTCGCGGAGTAGCGCGCGGGTATGACGCCCCCGCCCTCGCCCACCCCCTCGCCACGGAGGACGAGGCCGGTGATCGTCGCCGGCATATTGTTGAAGTGCCCGTTGTCCAGATCCGCCGAGAAGGAGGTGGAGTACGAGTGGGCGCCGAGGGCGTCGACGCGCCAGAGGCCGCCGCGGCGCTGGTACTTCAGGGTCGCGTGGGTGGTGTCGGCGCCCGAATCGCCGTTGTCGCCCGCGGCCTGCGTGACGGTGCCGTTGCCGGCGGCGGAGCCCTGGGTGAAACGGCGGTCCCCGGTGGCGCCGGCCCCGTAGTTCACGGCGAGGTCGACGCGCATGATGTTGTTGCGGATGCCCCGGTGCTGCACCGTGGCGTTGAGGGTGTCACGCGGGGAGAGGCGCCAGTCGGCGCCGAGCTGGAAGGTCCAGGTGCGGAAGATCTGGTCGAGGCTCTGCCACGTGACGGAGCGCTGGAAGCCGTTGACGAGGTTCCACTCCGCGAGGGTGTCGAGGTTGCGGTCGCGCTCCATCGGGTTGCGGCGCCAGGTCTGGTTGGCGGCGAGGTTGAACGCGAAGTTACGGCTCACCGGGACGAGGCCGCTCAGATCGATGGAGGCGGGTTGCCAGCGCGGGGCGAAGTCGGCCGAGGGCCCGCGGGGGCCGCCGGCGATGGTGATCCCGTCGCGGTCGTCGATCACGTGGTAGAGCTGGTAGGAGAAGGCGGGCCGGCGCGACTCGAAGCCGTTGCGGCGGATGATGTTCATCGAGCCGCCGAGGCTGTTGGCGGGCTTGTCGGGGGTGGGCACCTTGGAGACCTCGACGCGCGAGATGTTGGCGGTGGGCACGTCGAAGAGCGTGTTCGCCCGGCCGGCGCCCCGGGCCGTGGCCAGCTGCGCCCCGTCGAGCTCGAGGCCCGTCTGCGCCGCGGGCAGGCCGCGGATGATGACGTTCTGCGCCAGCTGGCCGCCACCCTCGTCGATGCTCACCCCGGGCAGGAACCGCAGGAAGTCGCCAATGTTCTCCGCCGAGCGGTCGCCGTACTCGTCGTAGGCGACGACGTTGATGAGGTTGGGCGCGAGGCGGCGCTCGTTCAGCGAGACCGCCTGCGCGCTCATCTCCCGGTCGGCCACGACCGTGAACTGGCCGAGCCTGACCGTCTGGTCCCCCGCGCGGGGCCGGAGCTCGAAGTCCCGCGTGACGGCGCCGCCGGGCGTGATCTCCACCGTCGCGGACTGCGGCAGGAAGCCGAGGTAGCTCACCTCCACCCGGACCCGTCCGGCGGGCACGCCTGGAATCCGGTAGCCGCCGTCGTCGTCGGTGACCGCGCGGCGGCCAAGGTCGTCGAGGGAGACGACGGCGTTGCGGAGGGCGACGCCCCCGGTCGCGTTGAAGACGCGGCCCTCGAGGATGCCGGAGGCGGTTTGGGCGGGGGCGGAAGCCGTGAGCAGGGCGGCGGCGAGGATCAGCCGGGGGTTGAGGCGGGGGTTCATCGGGGAGCGGCGGGCGGGTTCAGGGGGCCTCGCCCAACCAGGCGAGGGAAATGCGGGCGAGGGTGATCCGGGCGTAGGCCCAGTCCCCGCCCCGGCGGGGGTCCCCGGGGCGGCCGTTCTCGTAGAGACAGAGGATCGTGCCGTCGGGCAGGACGGCGAGGTCGCTGTAGGCACTGGGGCCCTCCTGCAGGAGCTTCCGCACGGGCCACGTCCGGCCGTCGTCGCGGCTGACGTGGATCGACACGTGCTTGCGCTCGCGGTGCTCGCGGCTCGGCGTGTGCGGACTCGAGTGCAGGAGCAGCGGGCGGTTCCGGCCGGGGACGCCGGGATGGCTCACGAGGCCGGCCATGCAGCCGGGTTCGAGGATCTCTGGGAGGAAACGCGGCGCGTTCCAGCCGGTGGCGCCGTCCGCGCTCTCGACCACCGCGCGGCGGTTGCGCGGGTCGGTGTTGCGCGAGCTGAGCAGGACGCGGCCGTCCGCGAGCTGCGCCACGCTCGTTTCCCCGCCGATGGTCATCGCGAGGTCGCCCCGTGACCAGGTCGCGCCGTGGTCATCGCTGTAGATGACCGCGCATCCCCGGCGCCGGGGCGGCGCGGGATCCTTGTCGTAGTTGGCCAGCCAGACGGGCACGATGAGGCGGCCGTTGCGCAGCTGGATCCCGTGGCCGGGGCCGGTGGCGACCGCCTGCCAAGGCAACTCCGGCCGGAAGCGATCCAGGGTGGCCGTGATCTCCACCGGGGACGACCACGAGACGCCGTCATCGTCGCTGCGGGAGTGGAAGACCCGCTGGTACTCGACGCAGTAGACGAGGTGCACCGGGCCCTCGCGCGTCGCGATGAGCATCGGATTGTTGACCGTCTGCTCCGCGGGGCCGCCCATATCCTTGCGCCGCTTGTCCTCGGGCATATGCGGGTTGCGTGGCAGCCGGGGGCCGAGGTGCGCGATCTGGCGGGCAGGGCCGAAGCTGCGTCCGCCGTCGGTGCTGCGGCGCAGGTGGATCTCCAGCTCCCCGCGGTCGGCGGCGGTGAACTTCCTCGCCTCCGCGTAGGCGAGGACGGTGCCGCGGGCGCTGACCACGATGCCCGGGATGCGGTAGGAGACGAAACCACCCTGCCCCTCGGTGAAGACGTCGACCCGCTCCGGCCCGGCCGCGGCGGGGGCGGCGGCCAGCAGCAGGGAGAACCCGGGCAGCAGGACAGCGAGGAGGAGCAGGGGGCGCATGGAGGCTTCAGAAGCGGGTGGTGAGGTTGAACTCGACCTCGCGGCCCGGGTCCGGCGTGTAGCGGTCCTGGGTCACGACGAAGTACATCGCATTGTTGTCGAATACGTTCTTCACCTTGACGGCGGCGTCGTAGCGGACCCGCGCGCCCCGCGCCGCGGGGAGCCGGTAGCCGAGGATGAGGTCGTGCCGGAAGAAGGCGGGCGCGACCCACACCGGCTCATTGCGGGGGTTGGCGCCGCGGTCGCTGTCGCGCGCGCCGACGTAGATGGTGCCGAGGCTGGCGAACACGCCCCGGAGCCGGCCGGCGTCGAAGGTGTAGCGGTTGAAGAGCGTGAACTGGTCCTGCGCCTGCCGGGGCTGCGCGAGGCCGGTGCGCGTCTCCCGCGCATCCACGTAGGTGTAGCTGCCAAAGGCGAGCCAGCGGTCGGTGAGGCGCAGGTTGAGGTTGAGCTCGAGGCCCGTGCTGCGGAGCCCCTGCACCTGCCGGAAGTAGCCCGGATTGGCGGGGTCGGCCTCGGTGACGTTCTGCTGCCGGATGTCGAACGCGCAGAGCAGCCCCTGCAGCCGGCCGCCACGGAGGCTGAACTTGACGCCGGCCTCGCGCTGGGCGCCCTCCTCGGGATCGAGGCCGGAGCCGTCCGGCTGGGTGCGGAACTCGGGGAGGAACGAGTTGTTGGCGTTGGCGTAGACCGTCCACGTCTTTTCGGCCGTGAGGTGCCAGACGGCGCCGACGCTGTGGGTGGTCGAGGAGGCGGAGGCGATGGCCTTGGCCGCGGCGGGATTGAGCCGGCGATTGGGGAAGGTGCCCGTGACCCGGTTCAGGTTGGCGCGGTCGGTCTCGGTGCGACGGAGGCCGAGTTGGAGGAAGGCGCGCTCGCCGAAGGCGGAGATGACGTCGTTGAGGTAGAGCTCGCGGTTGCCGATCCGGTTGCGGGTCCAGGTGTCGAGGTACAGCGGGGGCCGGTTGGCCGGGGCGGGCACGGGAAGCGAGTTGGCCGGCTGGAACACGTTCACCGGGAGGAGCAGGTTGGGGTTGAAGCCGGCGAGCTTCGGATTCGCGAGGAACTGGGCGTAGGCCAGGTTGGGGAAACGGTTGAGAGTCACCCCGCTGGTGGTGTTGAAGCCCGAGCCCTCGAGCGCGGCCGAGCCAGGGGCGAGCCCGCCGTAGTTGTTCACCGAGCGGGAGGTCTTGTTGTCGTCGTACTGGAGATCCCAGGCGTGGCCGGCCAGCAGTTGGTGGCGGAGGGGGCCGGTGCGCACCCGGGCGACCAGCTCGTTGCGGGTGCGGAAGTTCTCCGTGCCCCGGGGCACGTCGCGCCAGCCGCGCGGGGTCAGCACCGCGTCGCGCAAGATCGTCATCGCCTCGATCCACGGCTGGGTCTCCACCTGGTGCTGATCGCGGTCGCTGTACTGGAACTGCGAGCGGAACTGCCAGTCGGCGCCGAACACGTGCCGGGCCTCCACCGCCGCGACCTGGCGGGTGTTCTGGCGGATGTCCCCGGGCCAGGTGTGGTTGTAGTCGCGCCGCCCGAAACGGTGGTAGACGCCATCGGGCGTGGTGATCCCGTCGGGGTCGCGGTTGACCATCGGGAAAGCCCACCCGCCGGGGCGGACGTGGCGGTCCCGCGTGTACTCGAGGGTGAGCTGGGTGCGGTCGGAAACCACCCACGTGAGCGCGGGGGAGACGTTGAAGCGGTTGCTCGGCGTCCCGCGGTAGACCTCCGCGTCGTCCCACTCCACGTTCAGCCGGTAGAGCAGGCGCCCGCGGAACCACGGCAGCGGACCGGTGTGGTCGAAGGCCAGCCGGTAGGAGTCCTGTGGCCCCACCGAGGCGCGCAGGGAGCCCTGCGTCCGTGCGAGGGGCTTCTTCGTCACGCGGTTGATCGTGGCCCCGTAGCCGCCCTGCCCGTACAGGACGGCCGCGGGCCCCTTGATGACCTCGACGCGCTCGACATTCGCCACCGACTGCGAGCCGAAGCCGGCCGGCTGCGGGAACCCGTTGAGCAGGTTGGCCGCCACGCTGCCGAAACCCCGCGCGAGGAACGCGTCGTTCTCCGTGGTCTTGCGGACCGACGCCTCGTAATCGAGCACGTCCGTGGTGTCGCGCGCGAGGATGTCCTCGAGGAACTGCTGGTTGAACACGGTCACGCTCAACGGGAGGTCGGCGATCGCCATATTCATCCGCGTGACCTCGGCGGAATTGGCCGACTGGTAGCCGATGTCGCGCGAGGTGGTGACCTCGAAGGCGGAGAGCGTCACGGGCGCGGCGGCGGCCGCCGGCGGGGAAGCCGGGGCCTGGGCGGCGCCCGCGGGGGCGGCGGCCAGCAGCAGGGACAGGATGGCGGGGAACAGGCGGGGGGTCATAACGGGGAAGTGGTGCCGGCACGCTTCTTCTTGCGCGCGGGCGCGGGCGCGGCGGACGCGGGCTCCGGCGCGACGACGGAGCGCTCCCGGAGCACGGCGTCCATCCGCGCGCGCAGGCCCGCGAGGAGCGGCGCGGCGGCCGGGTCGGCGGCGAGATTGCGGCGCTCGACGAAGGTGGACCAGCGCGGGGACGCGCTCGCGGCGTCCGTGTAGTCGTAGAGTTCCTCCGCCGTGGTCTCGCGCGCGGGCCAGCTGACCCAGCGGGTGTAACGGTGGGTGGCGGTGCGGATCGAGTAGCCCATCGCCTCGGGGGCGCCGGCGTTGAAGGGGCGGGAGAACTGGGAGAGCGCGAACTCGCGGCCGGGCGCCGCCGGGTCGCGCAGGATGGGGGTCAGGCTGCGGCCGGAGAGGTCGGCGGGGGCCGGCAACCCGGCGAGCTCGGCCAGCGTCGGGTAGACGTCGACGTACTCCACCAGCGCGCGGGTGGCGACGCCGGGCCGGGGCTGGCCCGGGACGCGGATCAGCAGCGGCACCCGCGTATCGAGCTCGAAGTTCGTGCCCTTGCACCAGCGCCCGGCGTCACCCAGGGCGAACCCGTGGTCGCCCCACAGCACGACGATCGTGTTGTCCGCGAGGCCGAGGCGGTCGAGGGCGCCGAGCACCTTGCCAATCTGGGCGTCAACGTACGAGACGCAGGCGTAGTACCCGTGCCGGAGGCGGGCGGTCCCGGCCGGGTCGACCCGCTCGTCCTTGGGCATCCCGGAGTAGCCACCCAACTCGCGGTGCGTGTGGTAGGCCGTGGCAGGCGCGCCCGCCACCCGCTCCGGCTCGCCGGGCAGCGCGAACTTGGCGGGATCGTGCAGGTCCCAGTAGCGCCGGGGCGCGTTGAACGGCAGGTGCGGCTTGAAGAAGCCGACCGCGAGGAAGAACGGTTTTGCCTCGGCGCGGAGGCGGCCGAGCGTCTCCACCGCGAGGGCCGCGAGCTTGCCGTCGCTGTAGCCCTCGTCGGGCACGTCCGCGGCCTCCCACGGGGCCTGCTTGCCGCTCCCCTCCCCGCGGGGCGAGGCGTAGTTCCGCCAGCCGTCCTGGCGCAGGATCTCCGGGGCGGACCACGACGCCGGGTCCAGCTCGCGCTCGTCCCCGCTGAAGATCTTGCCCATCGCCTGCGCGAAATAGCCGTGCTGCTTGAAGAGCTGCGGCAGCGTGACGAGACCGGGGTTGGTGGCGCGGAACAGATTCCGGTTGTGCCAGGCCCGGTTGTGGTCCGGCAGGCGCCCGGTCAGCATCGCGGTGCGCGCCGGCCCGCACACGGCCTGCATCGTGTAGGCGCGCTCGAAGACCCGCGCCCCGGCCGCGAAGCGGTCCAGATGGGGCGTGAGCGCGAGCGGATCCCCGTAGCAGCCGAGGGACACGCGCAGGTCGTCCACGGCCAGGAACAGGACGTTGGGCCGGGCCGCCGGCGCGGCGAGGGCCGGGACGGACACCAGCAGGGCGAGGGCAAGGCGGGGGAGGTGCATCTCAGGAAGGGTTCAGGGTTGCGCCGCGCGCCGGGTCCAGACCTCCGGCGTGCGCACGCCGGGCCGGAGCTCGCCGCTGGGGATGACGTGACGGCCTTCCCATTCGACGACGGGCACCGTCACCGTGGGCCGCGGCATCCGGCCGGTGGAGCGCCAGGCGTCAGTCGCCGGGTCATAGGTCCACGTCGCGCCGGGAAAACCGGGGTGCGCCGACAGGGGCGTCACGGTCAGCCGGGAGGCGTCGTCGCCGCCCAGCACCACGAAGCCACGCGCGCCTTCGGGGGGCGCGGGGGTCGGGGCCGCGACGGCCGGCTGCGGCAGGTCCGCGATCCGGCGCCAGCCCCGGCCCGGATCATACCGGTAGGCGTCCCGGAGGTAGGTCCGCGCCGGCTTGCCCTGCGCGTCCGGCGCGAGGGCGGCGCCGCTCACGAGGAAAAAGGCGCCATCCGCGACCGCGGCGACGGCGAGCATCCGGCCCGGACCCGGCCAGGAGGGCAGTTCGCGCCAGCGTCGTTCCGTCGCGGCGAGGTCCAGCGCCCAGAAGGTCGTGAGCGCGGCGGTGGCGTCGGGGGTGGCGATGCCGCCGGCGAGGTAGAGGGTGGAACCGAGCCGTGCGCCGCAAAGGTTCGCCACCGGGCGCGGCAGTGCCGGGAAGGGCCGCGTGGTGACCCGGCCTTCCTCCCAGCGGAGGAGGAACGCGTCGGCGTGGTGGCCCCCGGCGTCGCTGCCCCCGAGGCAGAGCACCCCGTCGGCGGTCGGGATCGAGACCCCGTATCCGAGGGGCCGCGGCAGGCGGCCGCCAATCTTCCACGCGCCGTCGGGCCGCTCGAGCACGAAGACCGTGTCGTACCAGACCTTCTCGCCCCCGTCCCACGGACGCTTGCCCGGGAAATTGGCGCCGCCGGCGACCAGCAGCGCGCCACCGTGCACGCCGGCGAAGGGATAGGCGAAGCCCTCCGGATCCGGGAGCGGGGCCAATCGCTCCCAGCGCACGGGCTCCGCGGCGGCCGCGGGGAGGGAACTCAGGGCGGCGACCATCAGGGCCAACCGCCAGGAACGGGAGTTCGTCCTCATTGGCCGGCCTTCCGTTTCTTGCCCTTCGGCACGGGCTGGAACGACGGGTCGTAACCGGGGTTTGGCGCCATCATCTCGGCCCCCACGGCACGGCGCCACTCCTCCAGCTCGCGCCGCAACTCCGCGAGGCGGGCCGGTTCGGCGGCCGCAAGGTTGCGTGTCTCCCCGAGGTCGGCGGCCAGGTTGTACAATTCGAACCCCGCGGGGTCGAAGGTCTCGATCAGCTTCCACTCGCCGCGCCGGATGACCCCCGAGGGCACGCTGTGCGGGTGGTCATTATAGTGCGGGAAATGCCAGAAGAGCGACGAGCGCCCCAGCGCCTTCCCCTCCGCGAGGACCGGCCGCAGGTCGAGGCCGTCCACGTGCTGGTGCGGGCGCGGGGGCAGGCCGGCGGCGGCGAGGCAGGTCGGGTAAAGGTCGGTGCTGGTGACCGGCTCGGCGCTGACGGTGCCGGGGCGCGCGATGCCCGGCCATTTGATCAGCAGGGGCACGCGGATGCCGCCCTCGTAGTACGCCCCCTTGTTGGCCCGGAGCGGCGCGTTGCTGGTCGCGTTGTAGAAGCCGCCGTTGTCCGAGGTGAAGATGACGAGCGTGTCCCGCTCGAGCCCCAGCTCGCGCAGGGTGTCCATCACGCGGCCCACGCTGTCGTCGAGGCTCTCGACCATCGCGGCGTACACCGGCTTGCCCTGCCGCTCCGCCTCGGGGACGCGCTCGTACCTCGCGACCACCTCGGGCTTGGCCTGGAGCGGCGTGTGCACCGCGTAGTGCGGCAGGTAGAGGAAGAAGGGGCGGTCACGGTTCTCGCGGATGAACGTCACGGCCTCGTCGGTGATCCGGTCGGTGAGGTACTCGCCGGGCTTGCCCTCGCGGAACACGTTCCACCGCGCGCGCTGGCCGGTGGTCGGGATCGCCCAGTTGCCCTCGTAGGGGAAGAAGAAGTCGCCCGGCGCGCCGTGCGCGTTGCCGCCGACGTTGAGGTCGAAGCCGTGGTGCTCGGGCAGCGAGAACGGTTCCCCGCCGAGGTGCCACTTGCCAATGCTGGCGGTCCGGTAACCCGCCTCGCGGAGCGCCTCGGCGAGGGTGATCTCCTCGAGCGGCAGGCTGCGCACGAAGCGCGCGCTCCGCAGGCGCGACCGCGGATCCCAGCGCCCGTTCGGCAGCCAGTCGGTCAGCAGCAGGCGGGCCGGGTACTTGCCGGTGAGCACCGCCGCCCGCGTCGGCGAGCACACCGCGCAGGCCGCGTAGGCGTCGGTGAAGCGCACCCCCTCGCGGGCGAGCCGGTCGATGTTGGGCGTGCGGTAGTAGGTGCTGCCGTTCGCGCCGATGTCGCGCCAGCCGAGGTCGTCGACCAGAATGAGCACGACATTCGCGCGGCCGGCGCGCGGGGACGCCTCGGCAGCGGGAAGCAGGGCCGGTGGTGCCGGCAAGAGCGCGGCCAGGAGGGGCGCGAGGGGGAAGCGGGGGACTTTCATCGGGAAGGAAAGGAGGTCAGAGGCGGGCGGAGCCGGGGGCCGGATAACCGCGGGCGGCATCGTCGAGCACGAGCACCCAGTCCTCGCCGGGCGGACCGGCGGGCGGCGTGAATTCGCGGGCGGCTTCCCGCGTCCAGCGCCCTAGTGCGGTGGCGCGGCCGTCGCGCGGGTTGAACCACCAGCCCGCCACTTCCGGGCCGGCCAGGATCCCGGTCGCCAGCGTGACGCCCCGGCGGGAGGGAAAGTAGGCGAGCAGATAGGAGGCGTCCGGACTTCCCGGGGTGCCATCCCGGGTGACTTGCACCCGCTCCATCCCCTCCCCTTGCCCGGCGAGGACCGGACGCTGGTCGGGGATCCGCGCCAGGAAGGGACGGCTCAGCAGCAGCGCCTTGAGGTGGACGAGTTGGACCGCCCCGGGCAGATCCAGCGCGTCGGGCCAGGGCGTCACGACGTCCCACAATGGTTTCCGCGGCGGGGCGTAGAACTGCCAGATCGGATGGGTGCCGTAGGTGTGGCCGAAGGCGCCGGCGAAGACCGCCCAGTAGGCGTTGCGCCGCACCTGCAGGGCGCCGACGGGCCGCTTGGGCGGCAGGGCGTCGGGCGGATACTCGTAGGAGGGCTCGCCATCGAGGCAGGGCTTGGGGGGCGCCAGCGCGTAATCGCGTTCAATCCCGGCATAGTTGGCGCTCTCGGCGGTATGACCGCTCTGCAGCATATTGAAATCGAGCCAGCCGGCCTGATGAAACGGCTCCGCCGACGTCCGGCCGCCGCGGGGATGAAAGGTCCGCAGGTGCGCGCCGCCGTCCCCGGCCGCCAGGCCCCGCGCCATCGCCTCGAGGATCCGGCGATGCCGCTCGGTCTCGACTGCCCGGTCGCCGCCCAAAATCCAGACGACCCCCGCGGCGCGATAGCGCGCGCCCAGCCAGCGCCCGTAACCCTCGGCGTTCTCCGGATTGAAGATCACGCGCCGCGAATGCCAGTAGCTGCCCCAGGTCGGCAGGAGGCCGACGTGCAGCCCCAACGCGTTGGCCCGCGCCACGATCCAGTCCACGTGCCGGAAATAGTCCTCGTTGGGCCGGGCGGGATCACGGTCGTGCAGCGGCGTGTGGCCGTAGGCGTTCGGCGTGTCGAGGCCGTCCAGCTCCGCGAGCGCGACCGCCTGGATGACGGTGAAGCCCTGCGCCGCGCGGCGCCGGAGGTACTGGTCGGCCTCCTCGCGGTTGAGGCGGTGGAACAGCTCCCACGCGGTGTCCCCCAGCCAGAAGAAGGGGCGGCCCTCCGCGGTGACGAGGAAGCGCCGGTTCTCGCTGACCTGGAGGCGCGGCGGGACGCCCGCCGGTTCCGCGGGAGCGGCCGTCCCCGGCACGGCGGCGAGCGCGGCGGCGAGGAGCGCGAGGACGGCCCGGCGGCACGCGTGCCGGGGCGGAGGCGAATGGGGCGCCCGGTGCATCAACGGAGCTTGAACTTCCCGAACAGGATGTGCGTCCGGGGCGTCGTGGCGTCGCCGCTGTCCCAGACGGCGCGGAAGTCACCCGGCGCCACCTCGACGAGCGTCGGGTAGGAGTTCTTGGTCCCAGCGTCGAAGAAGGCCTGCTCCGCGCTCCAGGCGCCGCCGGGAGACTTGGTCTTGTAGCGCAGCGAGGTGCGGCCGCCATTCGGGAAGCCGGGCCAGGAGCGGTCGCGCTGCGCGGGGCCGTCATTGTAAACGTAGAGGTGGGTGCCGTTGGCGGCGCGGCCGAAGAAGCCCTTCGATTTGGCGTTATGCAGTTCGGGCTCCGGGGCCGCCGTGCTCCACGTGCGGCCGCCGTCGCGGCTCACGCTCGAGTACGCGCGCGGCGGGCTCGTGGTCTTCTCGGTGTCATCGTAGTCCGCGGTGCGCATCACGATCCTCAGCTCCCCGGGGGCGTCCCCGGCGGCGACGTTGCCCTCGTGCAGGAAGACGCGCGGGCTCGCCGGCTGGGGGATGTAGGCCTCCAGTTTCCATTCGAGCAGGCTGGTGCTGCTGAGGACAAAGTGGTCCCGCGAGCCGCGCGGATCCGCCGCGAGCGTGTTGCGGTGGGCCGGCAGCAGGAAGCGTTTCCGGCCCTCGTGCTCGGCCACGACGATCCCCGCGTTGGTGATGAGCGGACCGGTGTAGTGCATCGCCAGCTCGACCGGCGTCCACGACCGCCCGCCGTCGGCGGTGAACGCGGCGACGAGCTGCGACTCCTCGCTGTTCTCATACGCGATCGGACAGCGCATCGCGAAGCACCAGATCACGTCCTGTCCCGGGGCGCGGAAGAGCACCGGATTGGCGTAGGCGAACTGGATCGCGCCCTGCCAGCGGTGGTAGTCGAAGACCTTCACCGGCTCACCCCACGTCTCCCCGTCGTTGGTGGACAGGCTGGCGAGGATGTGGCCCATATCCTTCTTCCCGTTCGCCATCGCGCCGAAGGCGACGATCAGGTGGCGCGGGCGTTCCCCTTGCAGGATGAACGGCTGCCAGACGCGCCACGCATCCGGGTGCTGCTCCACGCGCCGGACGACGCGGACATCGGTCACATCGCCCTGGTGCGGCGCCGGGGCAGCGGAACCGGCGCCCGCGGCCGCGGCCTTGCGGGGCTGGCCGGCGAGGGCCGCGAAGGGGAACCCGCCCAGGACGGCGAGCGCCAGCGCGGGCAGGAAAGGTCGGGGGAAGCGTGTCATCACGGGGAGGGGGTTGAAGGTGGGAGGGTGGAGAGAAAGAGCACGGCCGGGCCCTCGAACGGGGAACGCAGGGCGCGGCGGGCGCCTCCCGCGACGGCCGGGGCGGAACGCGGTTCCCCGCCGTCCGCGGCGCGCCACTCGGCCGCGAACCCGCCGGGCGTCCCGGCCAATTCGAGGCTGCACTCGCCGCCCGCCGGCAGGAAGACAAGGTAGCTGGCGCCCGGCTCGGCCAAGCAGAATCCGGTCGAGGCGAGGTCCCCCCGCGGCGCGGCCCGCGCGAGGTTCATCCGGCGCGTGAGCGCCAGCGCCGCGCCCATCGCGCGGCGGGGCCCGTCGTCCTGCGGGCGCACCCGGCCGAGCACCTTGCCATCGTAGGTGTCCATAAAGACCGGGTTGGCGCCGCGGGTGACGGTCATCCACACCCACGCCGCGTCGCCGCCCACGCCCCAGAGGTGATCGGTATCGCTGAGCACGACCTTGCGGCCGCCGAGGTCGGGCGGATCGTCCTTCCAGCCGCCGTCCGGATTGGGCGACACCCAGTCGGCGGGACCCGCGTACAAGGTCTCGTTTTTCCCGCGCCGGTTCTGGTAGGTCATCCCGACCGGATGCTGGAGCGGCAGGCCGGCCTCGACCTGCTTCACGAATCGGATCACGTGGTACTGGAAGTCCGTCGAGCTCGGGTGCGTCTCGTTGCCGACCTCGTAGAGGAGGTTGTCGAAGTCGTTCAGGCCGGTGACCAGCCAGCGCAGGTAGGTCTCCTGCACCGCGGTCACGCGCGGCACGGCGAGTTGGTGGACCTCGATCCCCTTGCCGTCGCCATTCAGGTCGCCATCGACGCCGTTGATGTTGTTGGCGGGGTTGAAGGGATGGTTGGGCCAGGCGTCGGCCTGGAACTGCACCCCGTAGCCCTCGAACAGCATCACGGAAACGTAAATCCCGGCCGCCCGCGCGAGGGCGAGGCGGGTGCGGATGCGTCCGAGGTACTCCGGGTTGGGCTGGCTGAGGTCGAACCTGGGCCGCCCGTCGAGCGCGAGACCGGGCCCGGTGCGCCGCCACGGGTGGGGCGCGACGGTGTGGGCCCCGTTCCGCCAGTCCGGGTTCCTCATCCTTGTATTGTCCCACTTGGTCGGTTCCCAGGTCCAACCGCGCGTGAAATTGTGCCCGAGGCGCGCGAGCCAGGCGAGGTGGGCGGCGAAGTCGAACGCGGGGGGCGGATCGGACGGGCCCATATCGACCAGGTTGGCCCAGGTGTGGGAGCCGGCGAGCAGGAGGGGTTGGCCGGCGGCGTCCGCGAAATAACGGGGGTTCTCCGGATGCACCCGCAGCGGGCCCCGGGTCGCGGCCACGCCGGACACGGCGGCGGCGGCGAGGAAGGCGGCGAGCAGGAGCAGGCGGGAGGCGCGCATCTCAGTCGGCTTTTTTCCGGCCCTTGCGGCCCAGCGGCGGGGCGTCCGTGCGGGGCAGCCAGCGCGCGTGCTCGGCGCGGACGGCGGCGTGCGCGGGGCTGCCGGCGAGGTTGTGCCATTCGTGCGGATCGCGCTCGTGGTCGTACAGCTCCTCGCCGCCATCGGCGTAGCGGATGTAACGCCAGCGCTCGCTCCGCACCGCGTGATTGCCCTGCCCGTGGGTCGTGAGCGCGGGCCGGTCCCAAGGATGGAGCGGATCGCGGAGCAGCGGCACCAGGCTGCGGCCGTCGAGGCCCGCGGCGGGCGGCAGGCCGCACAGCTCCGCCAGGGTCGGGAACAGGTCCGCGGTGCCTACCGGGCGCGCGGTGCGCCCGCCGGGCCGGGTCACCCCGGGGGCGACGATGATGAACGGGACGCGGGTGGAACGCTCCCAGAGCGTGAACTTGTGGAGGTGGTTCTTCTCGCCGAGGTGCCAGCCGTGGTCGGACCAGAGCACCACGATCGTGTTCGCGGCGGCGGGGCTCGCGTCGAGCGCGGCGAGCAGCCGGCCGACCAGCGCGTCCCCGTAGGAGATGTTGGCGAGGTACGCCTGCAGCACCTCGCGGTACTTGCCGGTCCGGCGGATGAGCTCGAGGTCCTCGCGGCGGTCCGCGGCCATCCGCTGGCCGCCGGCCGGCACGTCATCGAGGTCGTCCGCCTTAACCGGCGGGATCGTGATGCGGTCCGGAGGGTACATCTCGAAGTACTTGCGCGGCGCGTACCACGGCAGGTGCGGGCGGTAGATGCCCGCCGCGAGGAAGAAAGGCTGCGCCGGCGGCCGGGCGAGGAAGTCCGCGACCCAGGCAGCGAGGCGCCCGTCGCCCATTTCCCCGTCGGCGGCGTCCCACGCGCCCCAGTCGAACTCGTTCGCGTTCTGAGGCGGCCGGCCGAGGGCGCGGACCTCGGGGAGGCCGTTGAGCGGGAACCCGTCCGGCCACGTGAAGGCGCGCACGTCCTCGCCGCGCGCCAGCCGCGCCTGGTAGTGGCTGTCGAAGACCTGGTCGAAGTACGTGTGCCAGTCGGAGCGCCGGTTGAAGCCCGGGGTGTGGTGGTTGACCTTCCCCCCGCCGGCCACGTGGTAGCCGTGCGCCTTAAAGTGGGCGGGCAGCGAGTTGACCCCGGGCAGCGCCTCGTGCCAGCGCACGTCGTTGCCGTAGATCCCGGTGGTGCTCGGCTGCCGCCCCGTCATCAGCGTCACACGGGACGGGTTGCAGACCGGCGCGGCGACGTGGGCGTTGGTGAAGGCAAGGCCGCGGGCCGCCAGCGCGTCGAGGTGCGGCGTGCGCACGTCGGGGTGGCCGCCAAGGTAGCCCACCCAGTCGTTGAGGTCGTCCAGCGCGATCAGCAGGACATTCGGGCGCGCGGGCGCCGCGGCGGGCGCGGCCGGCGCAAGCGCGAGCAGGAGCGCGGGCAGCAGGAGGGAGCGGGAAGGTTTCATCACTTGCGTTTCTTGCGTCCGGGGCGCGCTTCCTCCGGGCCCGCGGCCTCCGCCGGGGCCGGTTCCCGGCCGAAGAAGTACTCCGGGTAGCCCCAGCGCAGCTCGCGCCCGGCCGACTTGGAGCGGACCGCGGTGACCTCCGCGGTCAGGCGGCGGAGATTCGCCGGATCCAACAGCGGGTCGCCGGTCTCGCGCCGCCACGCGTCGAGCCGGCCCGTGAGGTCGGCGAGGATCGCGGCGTGCGCCGGCGAGCCGGCGAGGTTGCGGAACTCGTGCGGGTCCTCCCGCAGGTCGTAGAGCTCGTGACGCGGGGGCCGCTCCATCACCGCGTAACCGGCGCGGACGGCGGGCGCGGCCGTCTCGACCGCCCGCGCGATCCCGCCGCGGAAACCCTCCTCGCCCCGCTCGACCGCGTCGGCCTCCAGCTTGCGGATGGTGTCCGCGTAGTCGGGGTTCACCACGCCGGGCAGCAGGTTCTCGATCAGCTTGTACCGCTCGTCGCGGACCGCGCGCTGGGGATGGTAGTTGGCCGCCGCGGCGTGGGTGTGCCACTCGGTGAAGAGGTGCGTCCGCCACGGGGCGGGGCCGCCCGCGAGCAGGGGTTGCAGCGCCCGGCCCGCCGCGCCCGGGACCGGCGGGGCGCCGGCCGCCGCGAGCAGGGTCGGCAGCAGGTCCACCGTGGAGACCAGTTCCTCCCGCACTTGGGGGCGCGCCTGGCCGGGCCAGCGCACCAGCAGGGGGATCCGCACCCCGCCCTCGTAGCAGGTCCGCTTGCCGCGCAGGAAATCGGCCCCGTGGTCCCCGAGGTAAACGACCAGCGTGTCCCGCGCCTTGCCCGAGCGTTCGAGCGCGTCGAGGAGGTCCCCCACCAGATGATCCAGCCGGCTGAGGCAATTGTAGTAATCGGCGACCATCTCCCGCATCCCCGGCGGGTCGATGCCGAAGTAAGGCAGTGCGCGGACGTCGCGGCCCGTCCGCGGATTCGCGGGCAGGCCGTCGACCTGGCGCAGCCACGGGTCGTGCGCCTCGGGGTAGTTGACGCTGAGGAAGAAGGGTTCCGCGCCCGCGGCGAAGAAGCCTTCCGCGGCCCGGGCGTACTCCCCGAGGTTGCGCCGGGCGAAGTTCGCCGTCGGCAGCGCGCGGAAGTCGAACGGGAAGGCGGACTCCGGGTTCACGTGGAGCTTGCCGAGGATCCCGGTCCGGTAGCCCGCCGCCTTCAGCTGGCGCGGCAGGTTCGGGGTGTCCTCGCGGTAGAGCCGGTAGCCCCAGGTCGCCAGGCCGATCTGCCCGTGCTGGTGCGGGTAGAGGCCGGTGAGGAAACTCGCGCGCGACTGGCTGCAGCCCGCCTGCGCCACGAAGGCCCGGTTGAAGCGGACCCCCTCGGACGCCAACCGGTCGAGCCGCGGCGTGCGCGCGTAGGGGTCACCGTAGCAGCCCAGCTCGGGACCATTGTCCTCCGAGACGATGAGCAGGAGGTTGGGCCGCGGCTGCGCGGCGGCCGGGAACGCGAGGGCGAGGAGGGCCAGGAGGGCGGGGAACTTCATCGGGGCGAACGGAGACTAGGGTGACGCCGCGCCCGGTCGAACCGGAATCCCGGCCCGCCGGTTCCAATTCAGGACCGCCGGAGTCAGGGCGCCGCGAGCAGCCGGTCGATCGCGGCATCCAGGCTCCGGGTGAAGGCCGGGCGCTGCTTGGTCGGAACCTGGGTGAGGGCCACGACCAGGGTCTGCCGCTCGCGGTCGATCAGCGCGAGCGTGCCCGAGGCGCCGTTGTGCCGGAGGCGCACGCCCCGGCCGTCCGGGCCGGCGCGGACGACGTTGAAACCGAGCGCGTACCCGTCGCGCGCGGTTCCCGGCTGCACGGTCTGCAGTTCGGCGAGGACGGCGGCCGGCAGGAGGACCCGCTTCCCCACCCGCCCCTCGTCCAGGTGCAGGCGCAGGAGTGCGGCCACCTCGTCGGCGGTCGCGACCAGCCCGCCGCCCGGGTTGGGGAACGCGAAGGCCGGACCCCCGGCGTCGGGGACGAGGGAACCACCGCTCCGGTCGTAGAAGGTGGGCAACCGGGCGCCGCGCTCCGGCGCGAGGCCGGCCGGGAAGGCGACGCCGGGGATCCCGAGGGGTCCGAGCAACCGGCGCGCCAGCAGGACGGAGAACTCCTCCCCCGCGACCACCTCCGCCACGCGCCCGGCAACGAGGTAACCGAGCCCGGAGTAGGCGTAACGCGCGCCGGGCTCCGCGGCCAGACCGGCCCGCGCGAGGTCCTCCACCGCGTCGGCCAGCGTGCCGCCGGTGCGGATCCGCCAGCGTTCCTCCCCCCGGGCGGACTGGCCCGCGAAGCCGGCGGTGTGCGCCAGCAACTCGCGGACGCGGGGGACCCGCGCGGCGGGCGCCCCACCCGCGAGCCGGACGCCCCGGAAAGCCGGCAGGTGCCGGTCCAGCGGATCGTCCCAGCCGAGCCGGCCCTCGGCCACCAGCAGGCCGAGCAGCGCGGCGGTGAAGGGCTTCGTGACGGACGCGATCCGGCAGGGGGCATCGACGGCGAAGGGGTTCCCGCGCGCGAGGTCGGCCACTCCGAAGGCCTCCCGGAAGACGACCTCGCCTCGGCGCGCCACGAGCATCACGCCACCCGGGACCTGCCCCTCGGCGATGCCCCGGCGCCAGACCTCGCGGAGCGCCTCGGCTTGGTCCGGGGCGAGGGCCGGCGCGGCCATCCCCGCGGGCAGGAGCAGGCCGACCAACAGGACGAGGAAAGCGAGCGGACGGTACTTCAACACGCGTGGTTAGCCGAAGCTGCCGTCCAACGCAACCGGCCACGGCAGGACGCCCGTGCGGCGTGCCCACCCCTCGTAGGCGGCCACGAGCGCGGCAAGGCGCGCCGGCTCGCGCGCGGCGAGGTTGTCACCCTCGGCGCGGTCGCGGCTGACATCATAGAGCTCCCACGGGCCACCATCGGCCGCGACCAGCTTGTGGTCGCCGTCCCGGTAGGCGCGGTTGCCCATATGCTCCCAGCCGCAGGTGAAGGGCGCTCCCGCGGGCGGCGGGGTGCGCAGGTCCCTTCCGGGCAGGGCCTCGCCGGACGCGGGGGCAATCCCCGCCGCGGCGAGGCAGGTGGGGACGACGTCGAGCACGGTGGCCGGGTCGCGCCGCCAATCGCCACCTGACACGAAGCCGGGGCCATTCGCCAGGAACGGGATCGCGATGCCTCCCTCGTGGGCGAAGCGTTTGTGGCGGCGGAAGGGCGTGTTGCTCACCTGCGCCCAGCCCGGCCCGTAACCGGTGTAGGAAAGCGGGCCCCCGAGCAGCGCCGGGTCGTACCGCTGCAGGGACGGATCCGTGACCGGCGGCAGGGAGGGGTCGCCGCCATTGTCGGAGACGAAAAGGATGAGCGCGTTGCCGCGGCGGCCGGCGCGCGCGAGGGCGTCCAGCACGCGGCCCACCTGATGGTCGAGGCGGTGGAGTTGCGCGGCGTAGACGGCCATATGGTGCGCGCGCTCCTCGGGGTCGGGGACGGCGGACCAGGCCGGAACGCCGGGATCGCGCGGCGCGAGCCCCCACGCGGGATCCACCAGCCCGAGGCGAACCTGGCGGCGATGGCGCTGCGCGCGCACCTCGTCCCAACCGGCGCGGTAGCGGTTGCGGTAGAGGCCGATGTCCTCGGCGCGCGCGTGCAGGGGCCAGTGCGGGGCGGTGAAGGCGAGGTAGAGAAAGAGCGGGCGCGGGTCCGCGGCGCCGGCCTCGATCTGGCCGACGGCGGCGCGCGCGATCTCGTCAGTGAAGTAGAAGTCCCGGCCGGGATCCAGGCTGATCTCCCGGTCGTCGCGGAACAGGCGGCGCCGGCGGCTCTGGGCGCGGCTGCCCGAGGGGTCGAAGTAGCTGGCCGCGCCGCCGAGCAGGCCGAAGCTGGACTCGAACCCGCGGTCGCAGGGCCAGTGGGGGCGGTGCTCCCCCACGTGCCACTTCCCGGAGAGGCAGGTCCGGTAGCCGGCCGCGCGGAGGCGTTCCGCCAGGGTCGGCACCCCGGCGCGGAGGAACCCCTGGTAGGCGGGCGGGTTCGCGCGCGGCGGCTGCTCGTGCGTGACCATGAACCCGAGTCCGGCCTCGTGCGGGGTGCGGCCGGTGAGCAGCGCGGCGCGCGACGGGCAGCAGCGCGGAAAGGCGTAGCCCTGGGCGAAGCGGGCGCCGCCCGCGGCCAGCCGGTCGAGGTTCGGCGTGTGGATTTCCGAGCCGTGGCAGCCGAGATCGGCGAAACCGAGGTCATCGGCCGCGATCACCACCAGGTTGGGCCGTTCCGGAGCGGGGAGCGCGGGCAGGCGGGCCGTCGCCATCCACGCGGCGCCGGCGGAGGTGGTGCGGAGGAAACGGCGGCGCGGCAGGGGATGGGAAAACAGCGGGGTCATCTCAGCGGGCGAGGCGGATCGGATTGTTGGGCAACCAGTGCTTCGGGGATGGGAAACGGTGCCCGCCCCGCCCCCCGGGGCCCTCCTGCTCCTGCTGCGCGAGCCAGCCCCGCATCCGTCCGAGGAGATCCCCGCGCAGCGCGGCGGCGGCGGGCTCGGCCCAGAGGTTGCGCGTCTCCGCCGGGTCCGCGGCGAGGTCGTACAGTTCCCCCTCGTCCGCGGCCGACGGCGGGCCGTCGTGGTAGACGGTGAGCTTGTGCGGCCCGCGCACGATCATCGTGCAGTGGATCGGCGGGTCCCAGAACACCTTCCGCCGGTTGATGCAGCTGTTGCGATAGACGCCGAACGCGCAGTCGCGGCCCGGGCCGGAGCCCTGCAGCGGCAAGGCGTCGGGCAGCTCCGCCCGCCGCGTCGCGGGGTCCGCCCCGGCCGCCGCGAGCGCGGTGGCGGCGAGGTCGTGCAACTGCACCAGCGCGGGGGAGCGCGCCCCGGCGGCGATGCCCCCCGGCCAGCGCGCGAGCAGCGGCACGCGGGCGCAGGCTTCATAGAAGTGGGCACCCTTCCCGAGCAGCCGGCGTTCGCCGAGCATCTCGCCGTGGTCGCTGGCGAAGAGCACCAGCGTGTCCCCCGCCACGCCCGCCGCCGCCAGCGCGTCGAGCACCCGGCCGACGCACGCGTCGAGGAACCCCACCGAGGCGTGGTAGCTGCGCCGCATCCGCCGGATCTCGTCGTCGGTGTAGTCACCGAGCGCGCCGAGCACGCCCTCCGCCTCCTCGCGCCGCACCCCGGCGGGACGGTCCGGCGGGCCGGCCCGGCGGTCGACGGTCTCCATCGCCCCGAGGCGCACGCGGTCGAGCCACTCGGGCGGGTGGTCATCGAACGGGTCGTGCGGGTCGACGAAGCTGGCGCAGCAGAAGAAGGGACCCCGGGCCGCCTCCGCGCGGATGAAGGCGCCGGCCCGCTCGGCCACCCAGGTCGAGAAGTGCAGCGCGTCCGGGATGTGCCCCACCGCGCTGCCCTCCCGCGCGAGGCGCGCGAGGAAGGCGGGATCGCGCTCCCGCAGCCAGTCGCGGTAGGCGTGGAAGCGGCAGTCGTGGTTGTAGGGGGAGAGCGCGTTCTCGTAGACGTCGAAACCGGCGTGGGCCGGGACCTCATTCTGGTCGACCACCCGGGCGCTCACGTGGAGTTTTCCGAACAACGCCGTCCGGTAGCCGAGCCCGCGCAGCGTCTCCGGGAACAGCCGCTCGGTGGCCGGGAGCACGTCGTGCAGGTTGTGGACCCCGTGGCCGTGCACGGTCTTCCCGGTCCAGAGGCAGGCCCGGCTCGGGGTGCAGACGGGGTTGTTGACGTAGCAGCGGTCGAACACCGTGCCCCCGGCGGCGAGGGCATCGAGGTGCGGCGTGGGCACGCGCGTGCCGCCGTAGCAGCCGAGGGCGTCGGCGCGCAGCTGGTCGCTGAGGAGGAGCAGGATGTTCGGGCGGGGCATCAGGCGGGGCCCGCGGGTCCGCGGGGCGGCAGGGTCCAGAGCGTGAGGCCCGTGAGCGGGCGGCGGGCGCCCCCCGCCGCGGCAACGGCGAGCGCCACGGCGGCGCAGGTCGCGAAGCCGACCAGGCCGTACCAGAAGAAATGCAGCCGCGTCGCCTGCTGCACCCAGAGGAGCACGGCGCCGCTCGCGACCACCCCGGCGAGGGCCCCCGCGGCGTTCGCCCGCGTCGTGAAGATCCCCAGCGCGAAGACCGCCGCCAGGCCGGTGCCCATCAGCCCGACCAGGGAGATGTAGGCGTCGAGGAACGACCGGATGTCGAGGGTGGTGAGCAGCAGCGCCAGGCCCGTGGTCGCGACGCCGAGACCCGCCGTGGCGCCCCGCGCCCAGCGCAGGCGCGCGCGCGCCGACAGGCCGGGCCGGCCGCGTTCCACGAAGTCCGTGACCAGCGCCGTGGCCCCGCTGTTGAGGTCACTGGAGACGTTGGACTGCGCCGCCGCGAAGATGCCGGCCACCACGAGGCCGGCCAGCCCCGCCGGGAGGTGGTCGGCGACGAAGAACGGCAGCAGCGACTCGCCGGCGATCGCCGGGTGCAGGGCCTCCGGGTGGTGCTTGAAGAACAGGTAAAGACCCGTCCCGAGGGCGAAGTAGAGCGTGGCCGAGGGGAAGGCAATCAGCCCGTTCAGCCAGATCGCGCGCCGCGCCTGCGCCTCGTCGGTGGTCGTGAGGTAGCGCTGGATCACGGACTGGTCCGAGGTGTAGGGCACCAGGTTGTTGATGAGGTTGCCGAGCACGATGATCCAGGTCGTCGCCTGGACCGCGCTCCACGACCAGTCGACGAGCCGCAGCTTGCCGTCGGCGGCAGCCTCGGCCGCGAGCGCCGCGACGCCGCCCCCCGCGCCGCCCAGGAGCGCGCCGAGGCAGAGCAGCGCGGCGCTCAGCATCACCCCCGCCTGCAGCACGCTGGTCCAGATCGAGCCCTCGATCCCGCCGAGCACGGTGTAGACCGTGCAGAGCCCGCCGATCAGGAGCACACAGGCGACCACGTCGAGGCCGCACACCGTGGCCAGGGCGAGCGAGGGCAGGTACGTGACGATCGCGACGCGGCCGAGCTGGAAACACACGAACACCACGCTGGCGTAGGCCCGCAGCGCGAAGCTGAAGCGCCGCTCCAGGTACTCGTAGGCGCTGGCGACCTCAAGCCGGCGGAAGAACGGCAGGTAGAAGCGCGTGATGACCGGCGCGAGCAGCAGGATGGTCAGCGGCGCCAGCAGGAAGGTCCAGTCGGTGGCAAAGGACTTCGCGGGCATCGCCAGCACCGTGATCGAGCTCAGGGTGGTCGCGTAGACGCTGATGCCTGCCGCCCACCACGGGATGCGGCCACCCGCGAGGAAATAGCTGCGGGCATCGCGCGCCCGCCGCATGAAGTAGGCGCCCAGGCCCATCATCGCCACCAGGTACGCGCCCAGCGTCGCGTAGTTGATGGCGCCGAACTCCGGCCGGCGCGGCGCCAGCGCGAGCGCGCCCGCGGTGCGGGCATCCGCCGGTCCCGCGATCACCGCCAGACCGGCCCCCGCCGCCGGCCCCGCCGGCACCACTCCCTCGCCCGGAGACGGCGCCGCCCAGGCCCGCGTGACCGGATGCCAGAGCCACAGCGGCCCGGGCTCGCCGGGAACCGCGAACCCGAGATGCGCCGCGCCCACCCGCGCCGCCACGAGCGCCACCGGCGTCGGGCCCGCGCCGGGCCCGGCGTGTTCCCGCCAACCGGCCCCCGCGCGCTGCCACAGCGACCAACCCGACGCGGTGCCCACCGCCAGCACCAATCCCTCGCGCCCCGCCACGAGCGCGAGCGGCCGCGCGCCGGCGGGCACGGCAGGCCGTGGTTCCTCCGCCCAGCCCGCGCCGGCACGGCGCCAAATCCGGAGGGCACCTTCGTGGAGCGCGGCCGCAAACCATTCCCCGGCGGCGCCCGCCGCGACGACGGGGGCCCGCGCCCCGGAGACCGGCACCGGTGCACCGGGCCCCGCCGTCGCGTGCAAAGCGCTCCAGACCCCCGCGGCGTCGGACTCGGCGAGCAGGAAACCCCCGGCCAGCGGCAGCACGGCGGGAAGGCCGGCCGGGCCGCTCCGCACTTCCCGCGCCGGCCCGCCAGGAGGGGAAACGCGGGCGCTCCAGCCCTCCGGGGTGGCCACCAGTTCAAGGCGCTCGCCCCTCCCGTCCAACGCGAGACGGGGGCCACCGGACCAGGGAGCGCCGGCCACGGAGAAGGCCGGCGGACTCGCCGCAGCCGGGATGAGGCCAAGGCCCAGGGAAAAGAGCGCGGCCCGCAGGGGACCGCGCCGCCGGGACGCGGGGGCGGACGCCGCCACTCAGAACCTCCAGGAGAGCGACATCTGCATCGTCGGGGGCACGCTCGGGTCGATGTTGTTCGCACCGGTCGAGCCGATGTTGTACAGCTCATCCGTCAGGTTGCGCGCGGAGACCGCGGCGGACCAGCGGGCCCCGGCGTAGCCCACCGTGGCGTCGAGCGTCGTGTAGCCCGGCGCATCGACCCCGGTCGAGTAGTACAGGGTCCCGCGGTGGAAGGCGCCCGCGCCGAAGTACAATCCCTTGAGCGCACCCCGGCCGACCGAGTACTTCGCCCAGAGGCTGGAGGCCTGGCGGAACGACTGGTTGACCCGGGTGCCGCCCGGACCCTCGACCTGCGCCGTGAAGATCGTGCCGATCAGCTGCAGCCCGCGCACGGGCTCGTACCACAGCTCGAGCTCGGCCCCCCGGTTCGCGGTGTCCGTCACGACGAACGCGTTGACGGTGGAGTTGAAGGTCGCGAAGCCCTTCAGGTCGAGCTGGTACAGGGTCACGCCGCCCCAGAGGCGGTCCTCGAGCAGGTTGAACTTCAGGCCCGCCTCGCGGGAACGGCCGGTCACCGGGGGCGGCCGCAGGCCGGCGGGCGTGGAGGCGTTCGCCTGGTTGGGCGAGAAGGTGGTCCCCGTCTGGACGAACAGCTTCACCCGCGGGGTGAAGCTCCAGACCGCCGCGATCGAGTGCACCAGGTCGTCGGAGGAGTCCGTGCGGCGCGCCTCGCGCTGGGTCGCGTCGGGCAGGTCGTGGACGCTCGATTTTTCCGCCGCGTAGCTGCCGCCGAGCGTTACGGCGAGCCGGCGTGGCACCACGTCGAACGACTGGGTGGCGTAGACGGTGGTGCCGGTGACGACCGTGCGGGTGTCATTGAAGCGGCCGAGGATGATCCGGTCGGGCGCCCCGGGGAGGCGGACATTGGCGAGGTTGGGCGTGACGATGTTGAGCTGCCCCTGCGCGGCCGTGGCGACGGTGGCCCGGCTGTAGGCGCCGATCGCGCGGCCGGTGGCGAGGTCCACCTCCTGGCGGTCCTGGTTGAGGATCTCCCGGTTGCGGGACCAGCCGAGGTTGGTGAGCACCTTCACGCCGCCGAGGGTGTAGGCGCCGGCGATGTCCTGCTGCAGCGAGCCGAAGCGGCGCAGCTCGGTCTGCCCGAAGTAGCGCTGGGGGGAGAGCAGCGTGACGAGGTTGGCGGCGCCCTGGCGGCGGTGCTCCTCATCGTCCCGCTCGGTCCGCTCGGCCATATAGGCGACGCGGGACTCCCAGTCGCCGAGGCGCTGGATCCAGGTGAAGACCTGCTGGCCGGTCTCCTTGCGGGTGAAGGACCACGGGGCCTTGTAGTCGGTGCGGCGGCCGCCGCCGAGGTAGACGGTGCCGTCGGGCCGCGCGATGCCGCCCGGGAACTCGCCGGCGGTGAAGGTCTCGGACCAGATGTACTGGAAACGCACCGTCGTGCCGCCGCGCGCGTACTGGAACATCGGCGCGAGCGCCTCCTGATTTTGGCGGCCGCGGTACCCCGGGTCGTCCTGCTTCGCGGCGACGACGCGGTAGGCGAAGGCGGAGGCGGCGCCGGGCAGCGCGGACGTCGAGTCGAGCTCGGCACGGCGGAAGTCATAGCTCCCGAACTGGGCGCGCAGGGTGTGGCGCGGCGCGTTCTGGGGCTTCTTGGTGATGCGGTTGACGAGCCCGCCCGCCGGCACGCGTGAACCGTAGAGGACCGAGTTCACGCCCTTGAGGACCTCGATGCTGTCGAGCACCGACAACTCGTTGGGCGAGTTGCTCACGCGGATGCCATCCTGCCAGGGCGACTCGAACCGCTGACCCCGGAGCTGCAGGAAGTTATTGCGGTTGGTCGAGGGCGGCGCGCCCGCGACGGCGTACTTGAGGATGTCCCCGATGGTCTGCCGCGAGATCATATCGTCGATGAAGTCGCGGGTGACGAGGGCGACGCTGGCGGGCAGGTCGATGAGGGGGCGAGCGCTCTTGGTGCCGGAGGCCGTGTTGGTGGAGCGGTAGCCGAGGCCGGCGGTGCTCCGGACCTCGAAGGCGGACAGCTGGACGGTCTCCGCCGGCGGCGGGGCGGCGGGCGGCGGGGTCGCGGCCGGCAGGGCGGCCAGCGCGAGGACGAGGGCGGGCGGGACGAGGCGGGCGGGGTTACGGGTCATATCCGGGGGAGGGGCGGACGCGGGGCGGCCACGGGGTTAGGGCTTGCGGGGCGGGTGACGGTGGCGCAGAGCCGGGAAATGCCTCAAAGCGAATCCACCGGCCCAAAGATTGTACCGGGGCCGGGGGGGCCGCTGGTGCCGGTGCGCCAGAGCCTGCCGGCGCTGGCGGCGGCGAGCCTGCGGGAGCAGATCCGGCAGGGAAGGTGGCGCGACTGGCTGCCGGGCGAGCGGCGGCTGAGCGGGGAGTTGCGGGTGAGCCGCGGCACGGTGCGCGCGGCGCTCGGGATCCTCGCGCGGGAGCAGGTGGTGCGGGGCGTCTCGAGCCGGGGCCACCGGGTGCTGCCGCGGCGCGCGCGCGGCACTGGGGCCGCGCGCGCGACCGTGATCGGCCTGCTCTCGCCGGAGCCGCTGGAAACGCGGCGCCCGTACTTCGCCCTGCTTGTGGCGCACCTGCGGGAGGCGGCCGCGGCGCGCGGCTGGAGCCTCCAGCGCCACGCGGGCGCGAGCTACTTCGGCCCGCAGGCGGAGGCCCACCTCACGCGCCTGACCGCGCAGGCAGGCTGCCGCGCCTGGGTCCTGTTCCAGTCCACGCTGGAGGTCCAGGCCTGGTTCGGCACGCGGGGGCTGCCGGCCATATTGTCGGGCCACCCCTACCCCGGGGTCCGCCTGCCGTCGCTCGACGTCGACCAGCGCGCCGCCGGCCGCCACGCGGGGCTGCTGCTCGCGCGGCGCGGGCACCGCCACGTGGCACTGCTCGCCTCCCGGAAACGGCTGCCGGGGCTGGTCGAGGGGGAGGCGGGCTTCGAGGTGGGATTCCGCGCTGGGGCCGGCGAGGCGGGGAGGCTGGCGCGAGTGCCGTGCGACGCCGATCCCGCCGCCCTCGCCGCCGCCGTCCACCGCTGCCTCGCCGGCCGGCCCCGGCCCACCGCCGTGGTGGTCGAGACCCCCAACCAGTACCTCACCGTCTTCAGCGTCGCCGCCGCCTTGGGGCTCGCGGTCCCGCGCGACCTTTCCCTGCTGAGCCGGCTGGACGACCCGTTCCTCGCGCACGTCCGCCCGGAACCGGCCCGATATCGCGCCGACCCGGCGGCCACCGCGAAGGCGATGATGACCGTGCTCGCCCGCCTCGCGACCGGCGAGCCCGTCCCGAGCGGCGGGCGGAAGATGGTGCCAGAGTTCCTGCCCGGCGGTTCCCTCGCCGCCCCGCCGCCCGCAAAAGCTCAGCGGTAGTCGGCCCCCTTCGCCGAGGCCTCGCACCTGCGCCGCCAAGCCTCCAGCGCGGACCGCAGCGCGCGCGCGAGCTCCGGCTCGGCCGCAGCCAGGTCCCGTTCCTCCCGCGGGTCCGCCGCGAGGTCGTGCAGGGTCCACGTCGCGCCGGAGTCGACGGTGATCAGTTTGCGGCGGTCCGTCTGCACCGCCGCCTGGAACGTTCCCGGCTTGGCCCAGGGGTCGCCATCGTTGCGCAGGGGCGCGTGGAAGAAGACCGGTTCGCCCCGCTCCGCCCGCTCACCCGCGAGCAGCGCGCGCACGTCGCGGCCATCGAGCGGGGGCTGCTTTTCCGGGCGCACGCCGGCGAGGGCAAGGAGGGTCGGGTAAAGGTCCGACGTGACCAGCGGGGCGGTGACGACCCGGCCGCCGGGGAAACCGCGGGGCCATTCGACGATGCCGGGCACGCGGACGCCGCCCTCGAGCAGGCTGCCCTTAAGCCCGCGGAACGGACCGGCGCTGCCGTGCGGATGAATGTAGCTCGGGCCGTTGTCGCTGCAGTAAACCACCACGGTGTCTTCCGCCCGGCCCAGCCGGCGCAGCTCGGCGCGCAGGCGCCCGACCTGCGCGTCGAGCGCGGCAAGGGAGCCGAGGAAGTGCTGCTGGGCCAAAGGCAGATTGGCGTACGGCTGCCGGTCCGCGCGGCCCGCGGCCACGGGCGTGTGCGGCGCGTGGAACCACACGCAGGCGAGGAAGGGCTGGTCGCTCGCGGCGCGGATGAACTCCAGCGTGCGTTCCGTGATCAGCGCGGAATCGTCGCCGGGCAGGTCCTCGTCGACGAACCGGCCCGGGCCGGTCCAGTAGCTCTCGTTCCACCGGTGCTCCCGGCCGACGTCCTCGGCGTCGCGACCGAGGATGGGTTCCACCTTCTGGGAAGTGTCGGTGTAATAGTAGGGATTGAAGGTCGGGACGCTCGCCTCCGTCGAGAAGCAGGTCTCGAACCCATTCGCCCAAGGCGGGGAATACCGCGCCGGGTCGACCTTGTTCTTGCGGCCCTGGCGGAGGGTGCGGCTGAGCTGGCCCAGGTGCCATTTGCCGAAGTGGCCGGTGCGGTAGCCGGCGGCGCGGAGGGCCTCCGCGAGCGTGACCTCCGCCGCGGGCAGCTGGCCGTCGAAGGCCCAGTCGATGCCGTAACGGCTCGGGTGCCGCCCGGTGAGCACGGAGCCGCGCGTGGGCGAGCAGACGGGGGCGGCGGCGTAGAAGCGGTCGAGTCGGACGCCCGCGCGGGCCATCGCATCGAGGTGCGGCGTGCGCAGCCGCGGGTGGCCGTTGTAGCCAACGTCGCCCCAGCCCTGGTCGTCGGCCATCAGCAGGACGAAGCTTGGGCGGGCGGCAAGGGGTGCGGAGCCGAGGAGACACAGGAGGGCGAAACGGGCGAGCCGGCGGGGGACGAGTTCCATCGGGGATGGGGGTTGCCGGAAGCCTGCGCCTGCGCGGGGCCGGGGCAACGGGCGCCCGCCGGTTTGGAAAGAGGACCACCGAACGACGCTTCCCCGCCCGACGGGCGCAAGCCAGCTTCCCACCCGCCCCCATGCGCGCCCCGCCCCGCCTGCTCGCCCTCGTCTCCCTCATCGCCGCGGCATCCCTCGCGACCGCCGCCCCGGCCCCGGCCCCGGGATTCATCATCATTCTCGCCGACGATCTCGGCTGGGGCGACCTCGGGTGCCAAGGCAACCCCCACGTCCAGACCCCGCATCTTGACGCCCTCGCGCGGGAGGGCGTGCGCTTCATCCAGGCCTACGCGCCCTCGCCCGTCTGCTCGGCCTCGCGCGCCGCGCTCCTCACCGGACAATGGCCCGCGCGGCTCGGGATCACGGACGCGATCGGCGACGCCGGGGACCGTTGGAACCGCGGCCGCCGCCTCCGCACCCCGCCCAACCCGGGCGCGCTGGACCTGGCGACCGTCACGCTCGCGGAGGCCCTCCGCGCCGCCGGCTTCGCCACCGCCAGCATCGGCAAATGGCACCTCGGAGGGAAGGGCTCGCTCGCGGAGGACCACGGTTTCGAGGTGAATTATTACGGCAACAACCTGGGGAGCCCGAAGACGATGTTCGGGCCCGACCACGGCCTTGGCCTCGCGCCCACGCCCCCCGGGGAATACCTCACCGACCGGCTCCAGGACGAGGCGGAGCGCTGGCTCGCCGCGCAGGGGGAGCGCCCGTTCCTCCTTCTCTTGGGCCATTTTGCCGTGCACCGCCCGCTCGGGGCGAAGGAGGAGACGATCCGCCGCCAGCCGGCGCGCGGACCCGCGCCGTGGGGCCTGCTCCCGGAGTACGCCGCGATGATCGAGGACCTCGACGCGACCGTGGGCCGGCTGCGCGCCTTCCTTGCCGCCCGCGGGCTCGACCGCCGGACCACCGTCGTCTTCACCTCCGACAACGGGGCGGTGAAATGGTGGGGCTCCAACGGCGGGCTGCGCGAAACGAAGGGCACCCTCTACGAGGGTGGCATCCGGGTGCCCCTGATCGTTTGGCAGCCCGGTGGCGCCAGCCGAGGTCGCGTCCTGGACGTGCCGGTGCACGGCATCGACCTTTTCCCCACCCTGCTCGATCTCGCGGGCGCCGGGCCCGGCCCCGCGGTAGACGGCCGGAGCCTCGCGGCGCTGTTGCGCGGCGGGCGCGGGCCGGCCGCGGACCGCCCGCTCTTCTGGCACTTCCCACACTACAATATGCACGGCGCGCGGCCCTCCGGCGCAGTTCGGGCCGGGGACCTCAAGCTGCTCGAGTTCCTCGAGGACGGCCGCCGCGAGCTTTACGACCTGCAGGCGGATCCCGGCGAGACCACCGACCTCGCGACGCGCCGGCCCGCCGATGTGCGGCGCCTCGCCGACCTGCTCGCCGCGCACCGGCGCGAGGTCGGCGCGCGGATGCCGGAGCCGAACCCGGCCTTCGACGGCACCGAGCCGGAGGTGGTGCCGCTGCGCCCGTTCGAGTCCACCCGCACCGTGCCGGGCGGCCGCTGAGCGCGACGCCAACCGGGACCGACGGATGGGCGGCGCAAATGCGGGCGGGGCGCGGGCGGCGGAGGATACCCGGCGGGGGGCCGCGTGGATGGCGCTCTCCCTCGCCGGCTTCACCGCGAATTCCCTGCTGCTGAAGGGATTCTCCGACGCCGGCGGCGACGCTTGGCTGGCGCTCGCGGTGCGCAGCGGCGGGGGCCTCGTGGTCCTCGCAGTCTGGTTCGCGCCGGACCTCGGCCGCTGCCTGCGCCACCCTCCCCTCATCGCCCGCGGCGTGCTCGGCGGCCTGTCCACCGCCTGCTTCTACCTCAGCATCGGCCCGCTCGGCGCCGGCAAGGCGACCCTCATCGGCACCACCTGGCCCGCCTTCGCCGCCCTCGCCGCCGTAGTCCTAATCGGTGAGCCCCTCGGCGCCGCCCGCGCGGCCGGGATCGCCCTCGCCTTGGCCGGCCTCGCGCTCCTCACCGGCACCGCGGGCGCCGCCCTCACGGCCCCCGGCCTCTGGGAGGCCGTCGGGCTGGCCGGCGCAGTGATGGCCGCGGCGGTCATCCTCCTCATCCGCCAGTTGGTTCGCGCCGAATCCAGCGCCACGATCTTCGGCGCACAGTGCGTCTACGGCCTGCTCCTCGGCGCCCCCGTCGCGGCCTGGGGCTGGCGCGGCCTCTCCCACGCCGACGCGGCGATGCTGCTCCTCGCCACGTTGGCGGCGATCGCCGGGCAACTCGCGATGACCGAGGGGTTCCGCCACCTCAGCGTCGCCGCCGGGGGCGCGCTGCAACTGCTCGCGCCCCTCGCCGTCACCGCGGGCGGCGTGCTCTGGTTCGGCGAAGCATTCGCCCCCGCCCAGGCCGCGGGCGCGGCCCTAATCTTGGCGGGGACCTTTACCGCGCTGCGCCGCTGAGCGCGCTCAACCGGCGACGTCCCGGGCGCAGCGGAACCCGGTGTGGGTGGCAGCGGACACGGGATCGGTCCCGTTGCGCGCGTCCGTGCGGTAACGGTTGCAGTAACTCGCGTGGCAGAGGTGGCTGCCCCCGCGCTGCACGCGCCGGCCCCCGGTCGCCGGTCCGGCCGGATCGGCCCGCGGCGAGACGCGGTAGTAGCCGGGATCAAACCAGTCCCAGCACCATTCCCAGACGTTGCCGGTAATCTGGTACAGGCCGAAGCCGTTCGCTCGGTAAGCGCGCGCGGGGGCGGTGCCACGGTGGCCGTCCGCGCCGGTGTCGCGCGCCGGGAACTCGCCCTGCCAGACGTTCATCCGGTGGCGTCCCTCGGGCTCCAGGTCGTCGCCCCACGGGAAACGGTGGCCCTCGCGGCCGCCGCGGGCCGCCCGCTCCCACTCGGCCTCGGTCGGCAGGCGCTTGCCGGCCCACGCCGCGTAGGCGCAGGCGTCGTGCCACGACACCTGCACCACCGGGTGGTCCCACCGGCCCCGCACCGAGGAGCCCGGTCCCTCGGGGTGGCGCCAGTCCGCCCCCTCGATCCGCACCCACCACTCGGAGCCGCGCACCCGGGGCCGCGCCGCGGCGACGCGGGAGTCTAGGTGGCCGCCGAAAACGAAACTCCAGCCGAAACGCTCCGCCTCGGTGCGGTAACGGGTCGCATTCACGAAGGCGTTGAACGCCTCGTTGGTCACGGTGGTCGCGTCGAGCAGGAACGGGCGCAGCTCCACCTCGTGGACCGGGCCCTCGCCATCGGCGGGGAAGCCGTAAGCGGCCTCGTTGCCCATCCGGAAGACCCCGCCCGGGATCAGCACCATCTCCGGGGCCGCGGGCCCGGGCACGCGCCGGAAGACGCCCGGCGCCGGCCCCGCGCCCGCGCCGCGGCCCGGCCCGCAGCAGGCTGGGGATCCGTGCTTGTCCACGCGCCGAGCCAACCGCTTCGGCGCCGCGGGGCAAGCGCGCTCAGCCGCGCGGGGGCGGACCGAGGGAGGCGCCCCGCACCAGCCGCGGCAGCAGCGGGCGGGAGTCGACGGGCACGGACCGGCCCGCCAGCAGGTCCCCCGTGATCCGGGCCAGCCGCCGCGCGAAATGGAGCGGATCGGCCACGTAGCGCGCCGGCTCCGGTTCGAGGTAGGACAGGAAACGGTCCTCGTCCCGGCAGACGAGCGACACGTCGGCGCCGACGCGACGGCCGAGTTGCGCGAGCACGCTGCAAGCCGTCAGGTAGGCATACGACTCGCCGATCAGCACCCCGGTCGGCGGGCGGGTGGAGTGGAACAGCTGGCGCAGGACGCGGGCCACTTCGGCGGGACTAGGCCCGTGGCGGACCACGGCGGCCTCGATCGTCTCCGTAAAGCCCCGCGCCCCCTCGCGGAACCCCTCCTCGCCGCGCAGGTCGCCGGCAGCGCCCTCCCGGGGCGAAAGCAGCGCGATCCGGCGGTGGCCGGCCCGCAGCAGCGCCACCGCCGCGTGCCGGCAGAGGGCCCGGTAATCGAGGTCGACCGAGGGCAGGCGGATCCCCTCGTGGCAGGAGCCGGCCACCACGCAGGGCAGCCCCTGCCGCTGGAACCACGCCTGCACCGCGGCGCTGGCCCGCACCAGCACCCAGCAGCCCGAGGATTCCTGGCGCCGCAGCCGGGGGAGCGCCGCCGCCGGGGACGCGCGCAGCCCGGGGGGTAGCACGACGAACCGCAGGCGGCAGCCCGCCTCGGCGAGCATCCCGCGGTAGGCGTCGATCCACAGGCCCTGCTGCGGCCGCAACTGGTCGAGGCGCACCGGCGACAGCAAGGTGACGACCCGGGGAGGCGCGGCGGCGGCGGCCAGGGGAGGCGCGAGGCTTCTGGTCCCCTCCCCCGGCACAATCGCGATCAGCCCCTCAGCGGCGAGCCGCCGCAGCCCCGCGCGCAGCGAGTTGCGGCCGACGCCCAGTTCCGCGCCCAGCCGCCGCTCGCCTGGCAACCACTCCGGCCACGCCCCGGCGCGCAGCCCCTCCCGCAGGGCGACGCAGACCTGGTCGATCAGGGAGCTCCGCTGGAGCCGCAGCTGCATCGCGCGGGGCCGCCGGTCAGGGACGCGTGAAGACGATGCAGATCGGGGCCGGGACGTTGATGACGCCCTTGGTCTGGTACGTCAGCCGTCCCGTCGCGGGATCCACACGGTGCACCGCGAGGGTGTTCGAATCCGCGCCCGCCGCCAGTAGCCAGCCGCCGCCCGGCGCGAGGTTGATGTTGCGGGGGAACGCCCCGCGCACCGGCTGCACCTGGATCACCTCGGCCACACCGGTCGCGGGCTCGAGCCGGTAGACCGTGACCGAGTCGTGGCCGCGGTTGGAGAAGTAGCCGGAACGTCCGTCGGGGCTCAGCACGATCTCCGCGCCAGAGTTGAAGGCCTCGCCCGCCTTCGCCGCCTCGGAGAGCGAGGGGACCGTGCCCAGCAGGCGCGCCGTGCCCGCGGCAGCGTCCCACGCGAAGGTGCTCAAGGCGAGGCTGAGCTCGTTGAGGAGGTAGATGAAGCGCCCATCAAGTGAGAACTTCAGGTGGCGCGGCCCGCCGCCGGCCGGACCCGCCGCGAGGCCGTGGCGCTCCAAGAACGGGGCGGCTGGCAGCACCCGGTAGATGACGATCGCGTCGAGCCCGAGGTCAGGCACGAGCGCGAACCCCCCGTCCGGCGACCAACCGACGTAATGCGGATGCGGGCTGTCCTGGCGGCGGTCAACCACCCGGGAGCCGCCGGTGTGGCGGTGCAGGACCGCGGCGCCGAGCCCTCCGCCCTCGCCGAGCGGGAAGACGGCGACCGAACCCGCGCCGTACTGCGCCGTGGCGGCGAACCGTCCGGAGGGGTGGACCG
>VHCI01000019.1 GCA_016871775.1 Verrucomicrobiota bacterium
CCGGCGGCAAGGGCCGGAGCCACGCCCGGGGTACGCACGTGCCGTTGATCGCGCATTGGCCGGGCCGGATCCCGGCGGGAAGCGTGAACCGGGACCTCATCGCGAGCGTCGACTTCCTCCCGACCTTGGCGGAGGCAGCGGGCGTGACCTCGCCGGCGGACCGGCTGACCGACGGGCGTAGCTTCTGGCCGCAGCTGCAGGGGCGGCCGGGGGCGCCGCGGGAGGCGATCTACTGCTGGTACGCGTCCGATGGCGGCCCCGTGGCGCGCTTTGAATTCGCGCTTGGGACGCGCTATAAGCTCTACCGGGACGGCCGGTTCTTTGATCTGCAGGCGGATCCCTTCGAGCAGGGCCAGCCGCTCTCGCTGCCAGTGGCGCCCGGTGAGCCCGCCGTTGCCGCCCGCGCCTTGCAGGCCGTGCTGGACCAGTACGCCGAGGCGCGGCCCGCGCACCTGCGGCAGGAACGCGTGACGGCCAAGCAGGCGAAGCGGGCGGAGAAGCAGGGCAAGGCCAAGCGCTGAGGCCCGCGGGCGGGGCTGGCCGTGCGCCTCAGCGCGGGAAGAGGGCGTCCCGGGCCTCCAGCACGAAGAGCACGAAGAAGAGCGCGAGGCAGAGCGCGAGCAGCGCGTTGGCGTGGGGGCCGTTGCGCAGTGGTCCGAGCAGATCCGCGCGGTTGTTCAGCACCAGCAGCACCGTGGCGAGGAACGGGAGGAAGAAGGACCCCGTGATCGCGTAGAGCACGACCAGCGCGAGCGGGCTTTGGTACAGGAGGAGCAGGAGCGGCGGGAAGGCGAGGCCGGCGAGGAAGGCTCGGTAGGCGGGGTCGGCGGCGGAGACGGGTGTGGCAGGGGGTCTCGCGCGCAGCTGGTGCCACGCGTCCGCGAACAGGTATGGCACGCCCTGCCAAACGCCGAGGAGGGAAGTGAAGACGGCGGACCAGAAACCGAGCAGGAAGCAGGCGCGGCCGGAGGGCCCGAGGATCTCGCCGAGCCGCGCCGCGAGGGCGGCGACCAGCGAGTTGCCGGAGGCGTCCCCCGGGGAGGCGCCTGCGGCGATCACGATCATCGCAAGCCCGAACACCCCGCTGAGCGTGTAGGCGACCGTGAGGTCAGCCTGGCAACGCCGGTGCGCCGCCGGGCCCTGCCAGCCCTTCTCGCGGATCCAATAACCGTAACAGAGCAGGGTGACGCTGCCGCCCACGCCCCCCATTAACCCGAGCAGGAAGCCAGCGGAGCCGGCTGGCACCGTGGGCACGAGCAGCCCGCGCACGAACCCGCCCGGGTCCGCGAGCAGCGGGAACGCGCAGCCGATCACCGGCACGAACATCGCGGCGGTCAGCCACGACATCAGCCGCTCGAAGCGGGCGTAACGCCCCCAGCGCACCAGCGCGTAGCCGGCAACCGCGTGCAGCGCCGCCCATGCCGGCACCGGCAGCTCGGGGAAAAACGCGTGCGCGGCCACGCCGCAGGCCGCGGTGAGCGCCGCGGCGACCAAGGCGCCCCAAAGGACGAGAAACGCGAGGAAATACCAGGCCACCGCCCGCGGCAGGTGGCGCGTCCAACCGGCGATCAGGCTGGTGCCGGTCGCCAGTTGCCACCGGGCGATCCCGTCGTTGAGCACCCCCTTGCAGAGGGCCCCGAGCACGACGACCCACAGCACCGCGAGGCCGAAGCGGCGGCCGGCGACGCTCGCGGCGATGAGGTCCCCGGCGCCCACCCCCGTGGCGGCGACTACGAAGCCGGGTCCGAGCGCGTTGCGCCACGCGGCGGCGGGGGAGGGTGGGGCGGGCGGGGGCAAGCGGCGCGGAGTCAGGCAGCCTGGCGCGGCGGGGGCCAGTCCGCAGTGGCCGTGATCCGGGCTTGGCGTGCGGGCCGGCCGCGGCTGCACTGCCGACCCGGATGATCCTGCGCCACCGCCCCTACACCCTCCAGCTCCGGCACGCGTTCGGTCTGGCGGGGAGCACCCGCACCTCGACCCCGGCGATGCTGGTCGAATTGGAGCGCGACGGGGTGACGGGCCACGGCGAGGCCTCGATGCCGCCGCACCTCGGCGAGACGCAGGCGTCCGTCGACGCCTTCCTGCGGCTGGCCGCGCCCCTGCTCGGGGCGGTGCGGGACCCGTTCCAGACCGAGGAGATCCTGCCGGCGCTCGACGCCCTCGCGCCGGGCAACGCGGCCGCCAAGGCGGCGGTCGACATCGCGCTGCACGACTGGATCGGCCGGAGCGTGGGCCAGCCGCTGCACCGCCTCTGGGGCCTCAATCCGGCGCGGGCGCCGCTGACGTCCTTCACCATCGGGATCGATGTCCCGGAGGTCGTGCGGGCGAAGGTCCGCGAGGCGGCGCCCTACCGCCTCCTGAAGGTGAAGCTGGGCCGCGACTGGGCGACTGACCAGGCGATGATCGAAACCCTGCGTGCGGAGACGGCCGTGCCGCTGACCGTTGATGCGAACCAGGGGTGGCGCGACCGCGAGGACGCGCTGCGGCGGATCACGTGGCTGGCGGGTCATGGGGTGGAGTTCGTCGAGCAGCCGATGGGCCGGGAACAGCTGGCGGAAACGGCGTGGCTGCGGGAGCGGAGCCCGTTGCCGCTCTACGCGGACGAGAGCGTGCAGCGCCTGGCCGATGTGCCCGGGCTGCGGGGCGTGTTCGACGGGATCAACATCAAGCTGATGAAGTGCACGGGCCTCGGGGAGGCGCGGCGGATGATCACCGTGGCGCGCGCCCTCGGGCTGAAAGTGATGCTTGGGTGCATGACGGAGACTTCATGCGCGGTTTCGGCCGCGGCGCAGCTCTCGCCGCTGGTGGACTGGGCCGACCTCGACGGCGCGCTGCTGATCGGGAACGACTGCTTCGACGGCATTGGGTTCACCGACGGTCGGATCGTGCTGCGTAACCGGCCCGGCATCGGCGTGGTGCCGCGGGGCGCGGCGTGACGTTTCACCGGCCGCTTTTGAGATCGCCGCGTCCGTGGCGCGCGGCAGGGTCCACGCGATGCTGCTGACCTGCCAGGCCGGATACGAGGCGCTGCTCGCCCGCGAAGTGGCCGAGCTGCGGCGTGGCGTGGTGCGGGAACAAGGGCCGGGCTGGGTGCGCGTGGAGGCCGCGGGTCCCGGACTGGAGACGGAGGGGATGCCCACCTTCGCCCACCTCGCGCTCCTTGCGCCGCGGGAGGTGAAGGGCGGGACGGTGAACGCGCTCGCGGGGGCGGCCACCGATTTTTTCCTGGAGGGATTGCGCGGCGAACGGATCGACGCGCCGTGGCCCGCGGTGTGGCAGGGCCCGGGGGAGCTCGTGGGCCTCGGGCGGCGGATCTCCGCCGTGGAGACGGCGTGCGCCGAGCAGGTGCGGCGCCGGGTGGCGCGCGTCGCCCGACTCGCGGGCGCGGAGCTGCCGCGGGGGCCGGGACCCGTGCGCGTGCGGGGGCTGTTCGTCCATTTCACCGATTTCGGCCGCCTGTGGGTCGCGCGGGAGGCGTGGGTGGTTGGGCCGCGGCGGATGGCGGACGACCCCCTCGCGCCCTCGCGTTCCTACCTCAAGGTGGAGGAGGCGTACGCGGTGCTGGGCGTGGAACCGCGGCCGGAAGAGCGGGTATGCGACCTCGGCGCCGCGCCCGGCGGCTGGAGCTACAGCGCGGCGCGCCGCGGGTCGCGGGTGGTCGCGGTCGACAACGGCCCGCTCAAGGGCGGCGCGCTCGGCCACTCCGGCATCGACCACCGGCGCGAGGACGCCTTCCGGTTCCAGCCGCCCGCCGGTGAGCCCTTTGATTGGCTGTTCTGCGACCTGGTCGAGGAACCGCACCACGTGCTCGCGGACTTGGTCACGCCGTGGCTCGCCCGCGGGTGGTGCCGGCGCTTTGTCGTCAACCTGAAGTTCGGGCGCGTCGACGCGGTGCGGCTACTGCGCGAGCTGCGCGCGCCGGAAGGGCCGCTCGCGCGGCACGCCCCGGGGGCGCGGGTGCTGCACCTGTTCCACGACCGCGAGGAGTTCACTTTGGTGGGTGCCGTCGCCGGCCTTGCGCCCGCGCCCGCCGCGGCCTCAGCGTGACCGCGATGCCGTCCTCCGTGCCCGCCGCCGCCCCGTCCCCCTTGCCCGCCGCGGGTGAACTCCGCCTCTGCGGCCTGGCGGCCGTGCGCGCGCGCTTCCAGCGTGATCCAGGGTCGTTCCAGCGGCTGTACTTCGACGCCGCTACCGGGCGGAAGATTGGGGTCCTCTGCCGCGTGCTCGCGCAGGCCAAGCGCATCTACCGGCAGGTCGGCGGTGACGAGCTTGAGCGGATCGCCGGGTCCGTGCACCACGGCGGTATCGTCGCGGTGGTGACGCCGGCGGTGGTGCGGCCGGTGACCGCGGAGATCGTCGCGGGTTGGGCGCGGGAGGGCGCGCGGGCGCTGCTGCTTGAGGGCATCGGTAACGCGCACAACCTCGGCGCGATCGTGCGTACCGTGGCGTTCCTGGGCGTCCCGTACCTTGTGCTCGCGGGCGATACCGCGGCTGCGCAGCCCAATGACGCGGCGCATCGGGTGGCGGAGGGCGGCTTCGAGCACGTGGCGCTCTGGCGCACCGCGGATTTGCCGGGCCTGATCAGGCAACTCCGCGCGGCCGGGGGCGAGGTGATCGGCGCGGCCACGCGCGGGGGCGCGATGCGTCCGGGCGCGCGGCCACCAGGGCGCGCCGTGCGCGCCGTCGTGCTTGGCAATGAAGAACAAGGACTCTCGGCCGCGACCGCGGCCGCGTGTTCGCAGCGCGTAACGTTGCCGGGGAGCGGTCGCGTAGAGTCCCTCAATGTCTCGGTTGCTGCCGCCCTGATGATCTGGGAGTACCTGCACGACAATGAGTAACGATCAGAATCGAGCGCGGGGTCGCGCCGCGCTAGGTTCTCCGGGGCCATCTTTCGGCTACCCTGTTCTCCGGGCACTTCTCGGCTTGCGTCGTAGGGAGGTTGGACTTGGAGTCGTCTTTTCCTCTCTCCTCCATGGACACGATCTCTCGCGAAAATAATAATATGCTCCCGATCGCCGGGATCCTCGTCGGCCTAGTCGGCGTGGTGCTTGGCGGTATCGCCTTGGCCCAGGCTTCGAAGGCCAACCGTGGCGTCGCGGAGCACCAGCCCCGCGTCGACAAGGTCGACGCGATGGAGTCGCAGGTGAGCAGCGCCGCCGCGGCGGCCGATAAGGCGGCGAAGGACGTTCGCGACCTCACCCGCTCGACTCAGGAGGCCTTCAACGCGGTCGGCGGCAAGCTAGGCGAGTTCCAGACCTCGATCACCAAGATCGAGGATGCGATGAAGAAGCCCGTGGTGGCGGCCGACAAGGGCGGCAAGAAGTCCGGCCCCGCGGTCGCTGGTCCCGGCGAGTACCTCGTAAAGGCCGGCGACGGTGGCACCAAGATCGCCCGCACGCTCGGCGTCTCGATCCAGGATCTCCAGGCGGTCAACCCGGGCGTGAACTGGAACAAGCTCTCGGTCGGCCAGAAGCTCAAGGTTCCGGCCAAGAAGTAAGCGTTCCCCTTTGCCCTCTTCCGCCTCCCGCGCCCCGCGCCGGGAGGCTTTTTTTATGAGCTCCCCCGGCCCCTCCCGCTGGCAACGCCTTGGCCACGAGGTCCGTCTCGCCACGCGGATTTTCGACGTGCACGGCGTGCGCTACCGGCATCCCGGACGCGGCACGGAGCGCGAGTTCATCGTGGTGCGTCCGCCGGACTGGGTGAACGTCGTGGCGGTGACCCCTGACGCGCGGATCGTGCTGGTGCGGCAGTTCCGCTTTGGGATCGACGGGTTCTCGCTGGAGATCCCAGGCGGGATGATGGACCCGGAGGAGCAGGATCCGGTCGCGACCGCGCGGCGCGAGTTGCGGGAGGAGACGGGTTACGCGGGTGGCGCGGCGCATCTGCTCGGGAGCGTGCATCCCAACCCCGCGATCCAGTCGAATCGCTCGCACTTCGTGCTGATCGAGGGCGCGGAGCCCGGGCACGGCCAGGATTGGGATCCGGATGAGGAGTTAGCGGTGGAAACGCGGCCGGAGGCGGAGGTTTTCCGTCTGGCGGAGACGGGGGGTATCACGCACGCGCTGGTGCTGAACGCGCTGCTCCTGTACCGGGCCTTCCGGCGCCGGGGCGGGGCGGCGGCCGTTTGACAAGGCCCGGGCCGGCCGTTTGCTGCCGGGTCGATGCACGTCCCCCCGTTCGCCAATTCGCCCGCAGCCCTTGGCTCCGCGGCGGAGGGTCTCGTGCCGGCGGCGCTGGAGGCGGAGGTGCGCCGGATTTATGCGCGAAGCCCCCTCTACGGGGAACGTTTCCCGCTGCACGTGGAGCCGCTGGCGTGGGCGTGTTTCCGCGAGATTCCGGTGCTCTCGAAGCAGGAGATTGTGCGGCGCGGCCCTCAGGCCTTCTTCCGGGATTATGCGGAGATCGAGCGCGGCCTGCAGCAGCGGCGCTATGAGTACGAGAGCACGGGCGGGACGACGCAGTCGCCGATGACCGTGATCATGGAGGAGGGCTGGTGGAACGCGCAGACCGCGCGCGCCTACGCGGCCTCCCCGATCCTGCGCGACTTCGCCGACCGGCCCTTCCGCAAGTGCGTCCTCGCCCCGGTGGGGTGCTCCAGCAACCTCTGCCCGTACGAGGACCACCCGTTCCCGCATCGGTACTTCGACGGCACAGTCTACCTGAACCTCTCGAGTGACCCGTTTGCGTTTCCGGAGGGCGAATGGGACCGCATCGTGCGCGAGCTGCAGGCGACGCGACCCGAGGTGCTGGAGGGCGAGCCCGTCTATCTCTCGCTGCTGGCCCGCGCGGTGCGGCGGCGGGGCGCGAGCGTGCCGAGCCTGCGGGCGGCGATCCTCACCTACGGCAAGGCGAGCCGCCAGCACGGCCAGCGCATAGCCGAGGTCTTTCCCGCGCCGCAGGTCGACCTCTACGGCTCCACCGAGGCGGGATACCTCTTCGTCGGCGAGGCGTTTCGGGACGATTCTCGGGTCGTTGACGCGAACGCCTTTGTCGAACTCGTGCCGTGGCGCCCGGACCTGCCCGATGTCTTCCAGATCCACGTCACCACGCGGGACCGGGAGGCGATGCCCCTGTTGCGCTACCACACGGGTGACGTCGTGCAGCGGTTTCCCTCCGGCTACCGGCTGTTGGGGCGCGAGGGTAACCTGCATTTCCGCGGAGACGGCTCGCTGGTGTCGCCGTCGGACGTGGACGCGGCCCTGCCGGCGGCGTTTGCCTGCTGGCATTACTCGCTGGTGCAGACCGGCGAGGCACGGTGGGATTTCCATTACGTGGCCGACGCCACGGCGGAACACGCCGCGGTCGAGGCGGCGCTGGCGGCGCTACTGGGCGGCGGCGTGCGCGTGCGGGCTTTTCGGCGCCGCACCCTTGCGCCGGCGGCGAGCGGCAAGTTCGCCCTGCTCCGGCCGCTGGCGCGCTGAGCGGCCGGGATCGGCTCCGCGGGATCAGCGCTGGCGCGCGGATTTCTGCCTCCCGGCTGTGCCCTTTTCGGGCGGGGAGGGAACATTCACGCGGGGCAGGTGGGCGGCGAGCTCCGCCTTGCGCGCGGCGAACTCGGGCCGCGCGGCGAGGTTCGTCCACTCCCGGGGGTCGGTGGTCTCGTCGTACAGTTCCTCCCCCCCGTCGGCGTAGCGGATGTAGCGCCAGCCAGTGGTGCGGACGGCGTGGTTGCCGAAGCGGTAAGTCGTGAGGGCGGGGCGGTCCCACGGCGCGGCGGGATCACGCAGCAGCGGCAGGAGGCTTACGCCTTCCTGATGCGCCGGGACGGGCAGCCCGCAGAGTTCGGCGAGCGTCGGGTAGATGCCCATGAAGTCGACCGGCCGGTCGCAGCGGGAGCCGGGGCGGGTGAGGCCGGGGACGACCCAGAGCAGCGGCGCGCGGGTGGCTTCCTCCCAAAGTGCGAACTTGCGCCAGTGCTCTTTCTCGCCGAGGTGCCAACCGTGGTCGCTCCAGAGGCAGATGATCGTGCGGTCGCGGTGCGGCGAGGCCTCGAGGGCGTCGAGGACGCGCCCGAGGTTCTTATCGCAGTACGCGATCGTGGCAAGGTAGGCCTGCACGGCCTCTCGCCAGCGGCCGGACTCGCGGATGGCCCGGTGGTCGCCCTCGGCCCCGGCCATCTGCAGCGCGGCGGGCGGGAGGTCGGCGAGGTCGTCCGCGCGCGTCGGGGGCAGCTGGATCTGGTCGAGGGGGAAGAGGTCGAACCACTTCCGCGGGACGTTCCAAGGCATATGCGGCTTGTGGAAGCCCACCGCGAGGAAGAAGGGCCGGTCGTGCGGGCGCGCGAGGGACGCGATGGCGTAGTCGGCGATGCCCCAGTCGGGCAGCTCGTCATCGCGGCAGTCGAGCGGGGCGAACCTGATCCCGCCGACGCCGTTGCTGCGGCCCGGGGGCACGGGCGGGTAGGCGCGCTCCTTCTCAAGGTAATGTTCCCACTCGGAGGCGCGACGGTAGGACTCGTGGTAGATCTTGCCGGCGCCGTGGACGAAGTAGCCCGCCGAGCGGTAGAGGTGCGGCAGCGCGAGCTCCGGGGCGATCAGGGGGCGGAAGTCGATCCCGTTGTCGTAGACTCCCGAGGTGGAGGGGCGCAGGCCGGACATCAGGGCGGCGCGGGAGGGGTTGCAGGAGGGCGAGGCGCAGTAGGCGCGGGTGAAGGCGGTCCCCATCCGCGCGAGGCGGTCGAAGTTGGGCGTGCGGGCCTGCGGGTGGCCGTTAAGGAAGCCCACCCAGTCCCGTAGGTCGTCGATCGCGATGAAGAGGACGTTTGGGCGGGCAGGGAGGGCGGGCGTGGCCGCGGTGGCGGCCGGCGCGGCGGCGAGGAGGAGGGCGAACAGGGGCGCGAATGGGAACCGGGTGGGGTGCATCGAGGGGGAAAGACGGCCGCCGCGGCCTAGGGTCGCCCAAAGCGCGCACGGAGCGCAGTGGGGGAAACCTCCGCGAGCGAGGGGACGAGCCAGTCGGCGTGCGAGAAGTCGTGGTGCGCGGTGGAGGCGTTGGGCACGGCGACCGTCCAGACCCGGGCGCGGCGGGCGGCGAGCGTGCCGGTGTGCGAATCCTCGCAGGCCACGGCCTCTGAGGCGCGGACGCCGAGCTGGTTGAGGGCGAGCCGGTACAGGTCGGGCTCGGGCTTGGGGGCGGGCGCGTCGCCCCGGCAGACCGTGTGGCGGAAGTGTGCGCGGAGGCCGAGGCGCTCAAGGTGCGGATCGACCCACTCGCGCGGCGAGTTGGAGACGACCGCCATCAACCAGCCGGCGGCGGCGGCGGCGGTGAGGAGGGCCTCCACGCCGGGCAAAATCGGCTGGGCGAGGATGATCCCGGCCTTGGCGGCCCGGCATTCCTCCTCGAGCACGGCGCGGTCGGCGTGGGGGCTGAAGCCGTGCCAAGGATCGAAGGCGTACTCCGCGTGGCCGACCCCGTGCAGAAAGCGCGTGCGGTCGAAAGTCACGCCGTGGTCGGCGTGGACCCTGGCGTAGGCGTCGATGAGGGGCGTCTCGGTGTCGAGGATGAGCCCGTCGAAGTCGAGGAGGAGGGCGCGGAGCATGTGGGTTCAGGCGGGGGCGACGGGCCGGGCGGCGGCGCGGGTGCGCAGCTCCCCAGCGAGGGCGAGGAGGAGGAGGACGGCGAGCAGAGCGAAACCCACGGGAGGACCGTGGGCGTCGATGATCTCCATGGCGAGCACGAGCGCCGTGCGCAGCACGCGGTCGAGCACTTGGAAAAAGCCGCCGACGCGGCCCATTACGGTGGTGGGCACCAGGTGCAGCAGCAGCGCGCTGCGGGCGACGCGGCACCCCGCGTTGCCGAACCCGAGGAGCGCTCCCGCGCAGAGGTAGGGCAGGGGCAGGTCGACGGCCGCGAGCAGGAGCAGCCCACCGAGGAAGACGAGCATCGTGATGGGTACCTTCGCGGTGGCGCTGTGGCGGCTGATGAGGCGGGGCAGCAGCAGACCAGCGAGGATGGCGCCCGCGGCGAAAGTGATCTCGCCCCCGGCGAACCATTCCGGGCCCGCGGCGAGGGTCTGGCTGACGTAGACGGGGAAAAGGTAGTTGGCGGCCATCACGGCGACGAACGGCAGCAGGGTGCAGGGAAAGAACACTGCGAGCGCAGGCGGGCGAACAGCCAGCGGCCGCCCTCGGCCACGCCGCGCCAGACCGGCGCGGGCGCCCGCGCGGCAGCGGGGCCGAGGTGGGTCGCAGTGTACGGCAGCCCGCGCAGGAGGAGGCAGCTGGCGATGCCGGCGGCGGCGTTCACCGTGAGGATCAGGCTGAGCGGCACTCGGCTTAGCAGAAGCCCCGCGAGGGCCCCGGCGAGCATCATCGCGGCCTAGCCCTGGATCTCGAGGAGCCCGATCAGGGACTGGTACTGGGACCGGTCGAAAGTCTGTTGGATGAGCGCGAACTTCGCCGGGTAGTGCAGGGTGTAGTAGAGCATCCCGGCGAAGTACGCGGCCACCAGCGGGCCGGTGCCGAAGCCGTCGAGGGCGAACCCGAGCCCCGCGAGGAGTACCGATGAGGCAGCGGACCAGAGCTCGCCCAGCAGGAGCGCGGACTTGCGCGAGTGGGCGTCCACCCAGGCGCCGTAGTACGGGGCGGCGACGAAGAGCGCGAGGATGGTGCCGACCGTTGCCCAGCGGTAGGCGGTGCTGACCCCCGGCTGCTGCACGAGCAGCCAGGGCACGGCGAACACCGTGATGCCCGTGCCGACCGCGCTGCAGGTGTTCGCCAGGAGCAGGCGCCGGATGCGGGCGTCGCGCAGGAGTTCTTGCATGGGCGCGGGGAGAAAAAATCGTCCCCCTCCGGGAAATGAAAGCGAAGACTCGCCGCGCCGCGGCATTGACGCCCCCGCGCGCATCCGGTGCGGTGGCGCCGCGATGCCCGCCCCTGCCCCCTCCGCCCCCGAGAGCCATCTCTCCCTCGGCGACGCCGTTTCCGTGATCATCGGGATCGTCGTCGGCGCGGGCATCTACGAGACGGCCCCGTTCATCCTCAGCTGCGTCGCGAGCCCGGCGGAGGCGATGCTGGTCTGGGCCCTTGGCGGCGCGCTCTCCGTGGTCGGTGCTCTGTGCTACGCGGAACTCGCGACAACCTACCCGCGCGAGGGGGGCGATTACTTCTTCCTCCGGCGCGCCTTTGGCCCGGGGATGGGGTTCCTGTTCAGCTGGTCGCAGCTCGTCGTGCTGATGAGCGGCAGCATCGGGCTGATGGGCTTTGTGTTCGCGGACTACGCGGCGCGGCTCTGGGGCCTCGGGCCCACCGCTGCCCCGTGGCTGGCGGCCGCCGCCGTCACGGGCCTGACCCTGCTCAACCTCGCGGGGCTGCAGTCTGGCCGGCGCACGCAGAACGTGCTGACCGCGCTCAAGGTCGTCGGCCTCACGGCGATCGTGGTCGCGGGGCTCGGCTGGCCGCAGGCGCCCGCGGAGCCGGCGGTGGCCCCCGGGGCCGGGGCGGGTTTCGGCTTGGCGCTGATCCTCGTGCTCTACACCTATGGCGGCTGGAACGATGCGGCCTTCATCGTGGCGGAGATGCGCGACAAGCGCCGCGACATCCCGCGTGCGCTGCTGTTCGGCACCGCGGGGGTAGCCTTGGTCTACGTGCTGGTCAACGCAGCCTATCTCCACGGACTCGGGTTCACCCGGGCGCGGGAGGCAAAGGCGATCGCGGCCGACGTGCTGCAGGGCCCGCTCGGGCCGGTCGGGGCGGCGGTGATGTCGGTGCTGGTGATGATTTCCGCCCTCGGGGCGGTGAACGGCCTGACCCTCACCGGCGCGCGGATCTACTCGGGCGCGGGGGCGGATTTCCCCGCGCTCCGGTTTCTGGCGCGCCGCGACTCCGGGCGTGGGGTACCCGCCTCCGCGCTGCTCGCCCAGCTCGGCTGCACGCTCACGCTGGTGTTTCTCCTCGGTCACCCGGCCGGCCGCGCGGTCGCCGGGGGCGCCCTCGCTGGGGTCGGGCTCGGGCCCGTCACCTGGCAGGGGCACGGCGGGTTCGACACCCTGCTCAAGTGCACGGCACCGGTCTTCTGGGCCTTCTTTTTGCTCACCGGGATTTCTCTGTTCGTGCTTCGGTCGCGTGACCAAGGCATCGAGCGTCCCTTCCCGGTCCCGTTCTACCCGGTCCTGCCGCTGCTTTTCTGCCTCACCTGCGCGTGGATGCTGCAGGCGGCTGTCGACTACGCGGGCGTACTCAGCCTCGTCGGACTGGTCCCCGTGGTGGCGGGCTGGCCGCTTTACCGCTGGCTCGGCCGGGGCGCCCCGACGACCGGCTGAGCCTGCCGGTTTTCGGCCTTGTCAAACCTTCGTAGTGCCCCGGTCCTGAGGACGATGCCTTACCTTTCCCGCGTTCCCCTCTTGGTCCTGGCCGCGTCTCTGCTGGGAACGGTGCCGGCGCACGCCCAGCTTGGGGCCCGTTCCACTGCCGAGTGGCTTAAGACCCTCGACAGCCAGAACCGGGTGGCACGCCTGAAGGTTGACGAGGCGGTCGCCCGGCTTGGGCTCGCGCCGGGCGCGGTGGTGGCGGACATCGGCGCCGGCTCTGGCGTGTTCACCCTGCCGCTGGCCCGCGCGGTGCCTCAGGGCTGGGTCTACGCGGTCGACATCGATCAGGGTCTGGTGGACCACATCGCCCGGAAGGCGGAGCAAGTCTCCGCGGCCAATGTGCGCCCGGTGCTCGGGCAGTTCACGGACCCGCGGCTCCCCGCCCGGGACGTCGACTTGGCCTTCATTTTCGATGTCCTGCACCACATCGAGGACCGGGCGACCTACCTGCGCAGCCTTGCTGGCTACCTGCGTCCCGGCGGCCGGATCGCGGTGATCGACTTCCATCCCGAGCTCGGCCCGCACAAGAACGATTCCAAGCTCCAGGTGACCCGCGACCAGACGCGGGAATGGATGGCGGCCGCCGGCCTCCGTCCACTCGCGGAGCATCCGCTCTACGGTGACAAATGGTATGTAGTGTACGGCCGCTGAGCGCCGCGCCCGATGATGAGCGGCTCGCCTGACCCCGCCCGGATCCGCGCCGAACTGGCGGCGCTGCTCGGTCCCAGCAGCCTGCTGGCGGACGAGGCGCCGCTCGCGGCCTACGAGAGCGATGGGCTGACCGCCTTCGCCGCCCGCCCGGCGGCGGTGATCGCGCCGCGCACCGCCGACGAGGTCATCGCCACCGTGCGCTGGTGCCACCGGCACGGCGTGCCGTTCGTGGCGCGGGGCAGCGGCACGAGCCTCTCCGGCGGCGCCCTGCCGGTTTCGGGCGGCATCGTCATCACCCTCAACCGCCTGAACCGGATTCTGCGCCTCGATCCGGCGGAGCGGATCGCCGTGGTCGAGCCTGGGGTCGTCAACCTCGCGGTCACCCAGGCGGCGCAGCCCCACGGCCTCCACTACGCGCCCGACCCTTCGAGCCAGCCGGTGTGCACGATCGGCGGGAACGTGGCCTTCAACGCGGGCGGGGCCCATTGCCTCAAGTACGGGATGACCTCCAACCATGTGCTCGGCCTGAAGGCTGTGCTCGCGACCGGCGAGGTGGTCGAATTCGGGGGCGCGAGCCGGGAACAGGTGGGGCCGGACTGGATGGGCCTGTTCGTGGGCAACGAGGGCCTCTTCGGCATCGCGCTCGAGGTGACGCTGCAGCTGCTGCCGCGGGCGGAGTGCTTCCATACCGTGCTGGCGGGTTACGCCACGCTGGAGCAGGCCGGCGACGCGGTCGCCGCGGTGATCGCGAGCGGCCTGTTGCCCGGGGCGATCGAGATTATGGAGCAGCTGGCGCTGCAGGCGGCGACGGCGGCGGTCCACGCCGAATACCCGCCGGGCTGCGAGGCCGTGCTGATCGTGGAACTCGAGGGTCCCCGCGAGGTGGTCGCGGCGGACCGCTTGCGGCTCGACGCGATCCTCGCGGCCAGCCGTCCCGTCGAGGTGCGGCCGGCGCGCGATGGGGCCGAGCGGCTCGCCATCTGGAAGGGACGCAAAAGCGCCTTCAGCGCCGTCGGCCGGCTCTCCCCGGACTTTATCGTGCAGGACGGCGTGGTGCCCCGCCGCCGCCTGGGTGAGGCGCTGCGGCGGATTCAGGCCTGGTCGCGCGAGGCGGGTCTGCGGTGCGCGAACGTGTTTCACGCGGGGGACGGCAACCTGCACCCGCTCATCCTCTACGATGGCCGAGAGCCGGATGGCCTGCGGCGCGCCGAGGAACTCGCCGGCCGCATCCTGCGGATGTGCGTCGAGATGGGCGGTTCGATCACCGGCGAGCACGGTGTCGGCGTCGAGAAGCGCGATTACCTGCCCATCATGTTCCCGCCGGAGGAACTTGACTTGTTGCGCCGCGTGCGCGCCGCTTTCGATCCGGCCGGGATCGCCAATCCGGGCAAGATGTTCCCGGCTGGGGCCGCCCCCGCCCTCACGCACACCGGCCTGCACCCGCTCGAGCGGGCGGGCGTCATCGCGCGCGAATGAGCCCCACGACGCCCGAGGAACTCGCCGCTGCCGTCCGCGCCCTCCCGCGCGTGCTGCCCGTCGGCGCTGGCACCAAGGCGCGGCTGGCCGCGGTGGCTCCCGGGGTCACCCCCGTGTCCACGCGGGCGCTGCGGGGCATCGTCGAGTACGAGCCGGACGAATTCACCTTCACCGCGCGGGCGGGCACGCCCCTCGCGGAGTTGGCCGCGGTGTTGGCGGAGCGGGGCCAGTACCTGCCTTTCGACCCGCCTTTGGCGACGGCTGGCGCGACCCTTGGCGGCACGGTGGCCGCGGGGCTGTCCGGGCCCGGTCGCTGGCGGTTCGGCGGCGTGCGCGATTTTATTCTGGGGGCGCGCTTCGTGGACGGGGAGGGGCGTCTGCTGCGGGTGGGCGGCAAGGTGGTCAAGAACGCGGCGGGCTTCGATTTGCCCAAGTTCTTCGTCGGCAGCGCCGGCTGCTGTGGGGTGCTGGCCGAGCTGACCTTCAAGGTTTTCCCGCGGCCCGCGGCGACCCGCACGCTGCGGCTCACGGCCCGCGACGCGGCGGATCAGGTGCGGCTCCTGCGCGTCTGCGCAGGCGGACGCTGGGAACTGGACGCCCTAGAGGCGGCGGTCGACGAGCCCGCGGTTTTCGTGCGCCTCGGGGCCGAGGAGGCCGCGCTGGGGCCGCTGGTGGCGGAATTGCTCGGGCGCTTTCCCGGTCGCGAGCTGGTGACGGCGGAGGCCGCGGAACTCTGGACGACGGTGACTGGTTTCGGCTGGGCGCATCCGGGGGGCGCGTTGGCCAAGGTGCTCCTGACCTCGGGCGAAGTGCCTGCCTTCGTGACGTGGGTGCGGGCGCAGGCGGGCGCGCGGGCGTGGATCGGCGCCGGGGGCAACGCGGGGTACGTCTCCCTGCCGCCCGCCCGCCCAGTGGCGGTTTCGCCTTGGGCGGGGGCGCTCCTCCGGGGCAACGGGCCGCGCTGGCTCGGGCCGCGCCGGACGGCGGCGGTGATGGCGGCGGTGAAGCGGGCGCTGGATCCCGCAGGGCGTTTTCCGGACTTCGAGGACTGAGCGATGCAACACTCGATCCGACCAGAAAAGCACGGTCCGATGGGCGAGGCGATGGCGAAGGCCGTGCAGGCCTGCGTGCACTGCGGCTTCTGCCTGCCGGCGTGCCCGACCTACCAAGAGCTCGGCCAGGAGATGGATTCCCCGCGCGGGCGGATCATCCTGATGAAGCAGGTGCTTGAGGGAACCCTCTCGGCGGCCGCGGCGCAGCCGCACCTCGACCGCTGCCTCGGCTGCCTCGCCTGCGAGCCCGCGTGTCCAAGCGGGGTGCCATACCGTGACCTGATCAGCCCCTTCCGCGCCCGCCAGGAACCGGAGGTCGAGCGGCCGTGGGACGCGCGCCTGCGCCGGACCCTCGCCGCGGCTACGCTGCCCTATCCCGGCCGCTTCCGGCTCGCGCTGCGCGGCGCCGCGTTGGGCCGCGCTTGGCGTCGCCTCGTCCCGGCGGCGCTGCGCCCGATGCTCGACCTCGCCCCGGTCGAGGTCCCGCCGGCCCGGCCCCTGCCGGCGCTGCTGCCTGCGCGCGGCGCCCGCCGGGCGCGAATCGCCCTCCTTGCCGGCTGCGCTCAGCGCGTGCTGGATCCCGACATCAATCACGCCACGCTCGAGGTGCTGGTGCGCAACGGCGTCGAGGTGCTCATCCCGGAGGCGCAGGGCTGCTGTGGCGGCCTCGCGTGGCACACTGGCGACCTCCCGGCGGCGCGCGAGTTCGCGCGGCGCAACCTTGCGGCCTTCCCGGCGGACGTGGACGCGATCCTCACCAACGCGGCGGGCTGCGGCTCCGCGTTACACGAGTACGGCCTGATCCTCCGCGGGACGGAGGACGGGGCGCGCGCGGAGGCGTTCGCCCACCGGGTGATGGACGTGAGCGTGTTCCTCGACCGGATTGGACTACGCGACCTCCCGGCCGGGGAGGGGCCGCGGAAGATCGCCTACCACGACGCCTGCCACCTCGCGAACGCACAGGGGGTGCGGGCGGAGCCGCGGCGGCTGCTCACGGCGATCCCCGGCGTGGAGCTGCGCGAGCTGGCGCAGGCGCATCTCTGCTGCGGCAGCGCCGGCACGTACAACCTCGACCAGCCGGAAATCGCCGGCTCCTTGGGCCGTCAGAAAGCGGAGGCGGTGATCGCCACGGGCGCCACCGTGGTGGCGTCGGGCAACATCGGCTGCCTCACGCAGTTGCGGGCGCACTTGGCCAAGCTCGGTTCGCCGGTGCGCGTCCGGCACACGCTGCAGGTGCTCCGCGACGCCTACGGCCCCGCGGCGGGGTGAGCGCCGCGGTGTCCAACGGCGTGGCACCGTCAGACCCGGTCGACGATGCGGTCGGCGAGCCCGTACTCGATCGCCTCGCGTGCCGTCAGGTAGAAGTCGCGGTCGGTGTCGCGGTTGATCCGCTCCAGCGGCTGGCCGGAGGCATTCGCGAGGATCTGGTTCAGCTCCGCGCGCAGCTTCTCCATCTCCTGCGCCTGGATGTTGATGTCGCTGGCGGGTCCGATCATCCGGCCCGAGATCAGGGGCTGGTGGATCAGCACGCGCGAATGCGGGTAGAGAAGGCGGCGGCCCTTGGGCGCGGCGCTGAGCAGAATGGAGCCCATCGAGGCGGCCATCCCCGTCACCACAACCGTGACCGGCGAGGAAATCAGCTGGATCGTGTCGTATACCGCCATCCCCGCGGTAATCGAGCCGCCGGGCGTGTTGATATAGAAGGTAATGTCCTTTCCGGGTGCACTGGCCTCGAGGTACAGCAGCTTCTCGGTGAGATCCTTCGCGGTCTCGTCGGTGACCGCGCCCCACAGGAAGATCTTCCGCTGCTCGAGGAATTTGCGCTGGATCAGCAGGCCGACGGGCGCGGCCCCCTTCCGGCCGCTGGGGGTCTCCTCGTCAACGTCCTCGTCCTCATCATCGGCGCGGGGCGGCAGGGAGGGGGCGGCGAGTGGGCGGGAATCGAAATGCATACGGGGCAAACGTTGGCCGCGGGGGCCGGCTTGGCAAGAGCGCCGCTTCAGGGCGCGCGCGGGGCCTGCTAGACGGCGAGCACGCCAGGTGAGCCTAGGGCGCGAATGCCGCGGTCGTTGAGGATGTCCTCAGCGGCGGCGGCGGTCTCAGCGCTGGGCAGGGCAGGGGGTGGGGCGAAGAGTGTCTCGTCCTCGAACCGGAGCACGGCGAGGTCGATGCCGCGCGCGATGGCCTCGGCGGTGGCCGAGACCTTGTCGCCAGGCTGGTTCGCCGGCTCCTGCGCCTGGTTCGCATGGAGGACGCGGTGAGCGTTGGTGAGGATGCGGCGGCCCGCGATGATCACGCCGGGGCCGGTGCCCTCGCGCGGGGCCTGTTTGGTCCACGGGCGGTAGGGGGACGGGGAGCGCGCGGTGGCGAACTCCTTCACTACCGATGCCTCGATCCAGAGGTGGGGGCCGGCCCAGCGCGGTGAGGGAGGCGGAGGGTTGCACCTCGCCCGCTGCGGGCGGGAGGCAGGCGAGGGTCAGGCGCGCGGCGACGGCAGCGCTGGGTCAGCGGAGGCGGGCGGGCATCGCGGGGGGAAAACCACCCCGCCGGGCGGGGCCAGAGCGACCTGGACGGTTCAGCCGCGGACCTGGCCCGTGCCCTCGATCAGGAACTTGTGGCTGCAGAGTTCCCGTAGGCCCATCGGGCCGCGGGCGTGGAGGCGGTCCGTGCTGATGCCGATCTCCGCCCCGTAGCCAAATTCGAAGCCGTCGGTGAAGCGCGTGCTGGCGTTCCAGTAGACCGTCGCGCTGTCGACCTCCGCGAGGAAGCGGCGGGCCGAGGCCTCGTCGGCGGTTACGATCGCGTCGCTGTGCGCGGAGCCGTCGCGGTTGATGGTGGCGATCGCCTCCTCCAAGGAGCCGACGACCCGGACCGCCAGCACGAGGTCAAGGAACTCCGCCGTGAAGTCGGCCGGAGCGGCTGGTTCCGAGGGGATGCCGGCAGCGGCAAGGATTGCGGCGGCCTCGACGTCGCAGCGCAGGTGGACGCCGCGGTCGGCGAGTGCGCGCCCCACGGTCGGCAGCAGGCCGGCTGCGGCCTCTCGGTGCACGAGCAGTTGCTCGGCGGCGTTGCAGGCGCTGGGGCGGGAAACCTTGGCGTTGGTCGTGACCGCCGCGGCCATCCCCGCGTCGGCGGCCCGGTCGAGGTAGATGCAGCAGACGCCAGTGTAGTGCTTGATGACGGGGATCGTGCTGTGCTCCGTGACGAAGCGGATGAGCCCCTCGCCGCCGCGCGGGATGACGCAGTGGATGAGGGTGTCGAGCCCGAGCAGGGTGGTGAGGGCGCCGCGGTCGGTGGTGGGCACCAGTTGCACGGCGTCGGCGGGGAGCCCGCTGGCGATGAGCGCCTGGCGCACCAGCTCGGCGAGAGCGAAGTTGGTATGAAAGGCCTCCTTGCCGCCGCGGAGGACGGCCGCGTTGCCGCTCTTCAGACAGAGCGCGGCGCAGTCGATCGTCACGTTCGGTCGGGCCTCGTAGATGATAGCAAGTACGCCAATCGGCACACGCACCTTGCGCAGGCGGAGGCCATTGGGGCGCGCCGTCTCCTCCAAGACCTCGCCGACCGGATCGGGCAGGTCGGCGACTTGGCGCACGGACTCCGCGAGCTGGCGGAGGCGTTCCGGGGTGAGGGTGAGCCGGTCGCGCGTGGCGGCGGGCAGGGCGGCAGCCTCGGGAGAGGCGAGGTCGCGGGCGTTGGCGGCGAGCAGCTCGGGGCCCGAGGCCTCAAGCATCCCAGCGAGCCGGAGCAGGGCAGCGTCCTTCCGCTCACGAGGCATGGTCGCGAGTACGAGCGAGGCGGCGCGCGCGCGGCGGGCGAGGGTGGTGACGAGTTGGGCGAGATCCGAGGCCATCCGTCCGATATCGTTGGGGCCGGCCGGGGGCTGACAACCGCCAAGTGCGGGGGGCGCCGCGAGGAGGGGCGGCTGCAGTAGCGGGGGCGGCGGCAGCAACCAGGAGGTGGCGGGGGGTGTGAGCCGACGGACAGCCCAGATTCCAAGGGCGAGCAGCGCGAGGCCGATGCTGTTGAACCACCAGGGGTGGAAGACGGGGCCCTCCGCCTCGGTGATCGCGTTAAAGCCCCTCACCTCGAAGGGGAACCAAGTCAGGTAGCTGGCCGCGTTGTTGAGCGCGTGGGCGAGGATGCAGAGCCCGAGGGACCGCGTCCGCACGTAGAGCCAACCAGTCAGCAGACCAAGCAGGGCGGCGACCGGCGCTTGCGCGGGGTTAAAGTGGGCGAGCGCGAACAGCCCCGTGGAGAAAAGGACGGCGGCTGCCGGGCGCCAGTGTCCGAGGAGGCCCCGCAGGATCAGCCCGCGGAACACGAACTCCTCGGTCACGGGCGCGATTACGACCGCGAGGAAGGGGCCCAGCCAAGCGATCTCGGCGATCTCGCTGAGGTCCGGCGCGAAATCGAGGCGCTCCAGCGCACCCGCGGGCAGCGCCGCGCGCATCAGGTTGTCGATCTCTGAGAGGGCGATGATCACCGCCCCGATGAAGGGGAACAGCGTCCAAGCGAGTGCGGGTGGGGAGAAGCAGAGGGTGCCGGCGGCAGACCAGCGTTCGCCGGCGCGAGTGAAGGCCCAGCTGGCCACCACGGCGGTCGCGAGCAGCTTGGCGAACACGAGCAGGACCGAATCCACGGCGGGGTGGTCGCCCGCCCAAAAGTACCAGCCGGTGAGGTTGCCCGCGAGGTAGGCGCGTTCGAGCACCCAAGCAGCCGCCACCTCGCCGAAGACCGCGGCGGCGGTCAGCGCGAGGGCGAGGCGGACGGTGAAGTGGCGGGAAGCGGAGACGGGTCGCAGCACAGGTTGATTCCGCGCAGGTCGGTCCGGGGGCGTCAGGCGAAATCGCTGGGCTTGGCACGGGCCCGCGCGCCGCCCACTCTGGCCGGATGGATCAACTTGCGCTCACGGGCGCCCAGCGTTCCCACCTGCGCGGCCTTGGTCATTCGCTCCCAGATCACGTCCGGGTCGGCAAGGCCGGCGTCACCCCCGCCTTCCTACAGGAAGTGCAGCGGCTGCTGTGCGCCCACGAGTTGGTGAAGCTGCGCTTCGTCGGCGCCGACCGCGAGGAGCGGGCCACGATCGGGGAGCGGATCGCGGACGAGGGCCGCTGCGTTTGCGTCGGGGCCGTGGGCCACACCGCCCTGTTCTTCCGTCCGCACCCGGATCCCGCCGCTCGACGCGTGCGGTTGCCGGGCGCGGCCTGACATTGACGCCGCCGGGGGCAGGGGCTTCCTTCAGCCGATGTTCATCATCATCGGTGGCGACGGCAAGGAGTACGGCCCGGCATCAGCCGGGCAGGTCCGCGGCTGGCTGGCCGGAGGCCGGGCTAACGCCGACACGCGCGCCAAGCGCGTGGGCACCGAGGAGTGGCGCCGCCTCGTGGATTTCTCGGAGTTCGGCGGGGTCGAGGTCGCGTCGCCCGTAATCCCGGGCGAAGACGCGTCGGAGTCGGCGCCGGGCTTTCGGGAAGCCGAGCCGGTGACGCTGGCGTCCCCCTGGTCGCGCCTGCTGGCGCGCTGCGCCGACTGGTTCCTCGAGTTTCTGGCCGCCGTGCCCGCGCTGGTGGTGCTGGGGCCTGACCTGATGAAAGTTTTCCAAGCGATCATCGCCGCCTCCCGCGAGGGCGAGTTCAACTTCCAGGGACTAGAAACGGCCCGGCTTATGCCGGCGCTAGCGTTGTTCGCCGCGCTCCAACTCGCGTTGCTGGGCGTCCAGATCTTGCTGCTCACCAGCCGGGGGCAGTCGCTGGGTAAGATTCTCCTCGGCGTGCGCGTTGTGCGGGCGGACGACGACGAGAAGCCCGGTTTTCTGCGGGGCTGGCTGCTGCGGGAGCTCCCCTCCGGGGCGATCCAAGGGATGCTGCAGTTGCTGCCGGTGGTCGGTTTCTTCCTGCGCTTCGCCTTCGTGACAACCAATTACCTGATGATCTTCCGCGAGGATCGCCGCTGCCTGCACGATTTCATCGCGGGCACCCGCGTGGTCCGGGCCTGACCGGCCGCGGCGGCTCAGACCACGCGGTCGGTCAGCGGGCCGCCTCCGGTGAACGCGGCAAGGTTGGCGAGGAAGTGGCGCACCAGCGCCTCGTCCTGGTCGTGGCGGCCGCCGGCGGTGTGGGGCGTGACGTAGCAGCGGGGTTCCGTCCAGAGGGCGTGATCCGGCGGCAGCGGTTCGGTGGCGAACACGTCGAGGTAGGCCTCGCTCACCCGACCGGAGCGCAGGGCCGCAAGCAGCGCGGTCTCGTCGACGGTGGTACCGCGACCGACGTTGTAGAACCGGGCCCCGGGCTTGCAGCAGGCGAGGCGGCGGGCGTTGACGTAGTTGCGGGTGGAAGCGTTGTCGGGCAGGAGGTTGACCACGTGGTCGGCCTGCCCCAGCGCGGAGCTGAGCAGTTCCTCGGGCACGATGCGGACGCCGGCCTCGCTGCGCACGCGGCGGCGGACGGCGGTCACCTGCATCCCGAACGGGGCGAGGAGCGCGGCGAGGCGCCGGCCGATCGCGCCGTAGCCGAGCAGCAGGACGGACTGGCCGGTGAGGAGGCGGGACTCGTAGCGGCGCTCGTCGTAGTGCCAGGAACGGTCCGTGAGCTGCTCGCGGTGGGAGGGCAGCAGGCGCCGGCCGAGGGCGAGCATCATCGCGAGCACGTGCTGGGCGCAGCTGTCGGCGAAGACCTGGGAGGCGTTGGTGAAGGCGGCCCCGCGGACGCGGAAGCCCTCCAGAAACTCCGGAGTGTCGTAGCGAGTGTAGCCGGCGGTGGTGACCTCGACCCAGCGGAGGCGTGGTGAAGCGAGGCATTGCGCGGCATCGGGCTGGCCGAACGCGACGTCGGCCGCGGCCAGCGCGTGGTCGGGGCGGCCGGCCTTGAGCACGGCGGCGGAGGTGGCAGCGGAACGCACCAGCCGGTGGGGACCGAGGCCTTCCGCGAGCAGCCGTTCGGCGGCGGGCTGGAATAGGGTGTTGGTCCAGATGGTCAGGGGCGGCACGATTCCGCGAGTGGAGGCGGCGCGGGCGCCGGCGACAAACCTGGATTTTTTCTCGCCGGCCGCGGTAGCCCCGGGTTCTCTTCGGCTGATCCCAATCACCCATGCCCCGCCCCGTCACCCTGTTCACCGGCCAATGGGCCGACCTCCCCCTCGAGAAGCTCGCCCCGCTCGTCAAAAAGATGGGCTACGACGGCGTGGAACTGCCCTGCTGGGGCGACCACTTCGACCCGGACGCGGCAGCGTCGAGCAAGAAGTACGTCCACGAGAAGTGGGCGCTGCTCAAGGACCACGGGCTCACCTGCCACGCGATCTCGAGCCACCTGGTGGGCCAGGCCGTGTGCGACCTGATCGACGAGCGGCACCAGTCGATCCTCCCGGTCGACGTCTGGGGTGACGGTGACCCCGAGGGCGTGCGCAAGCGGGCGGCGCGCAAGCTGGCCCTCACGGCCAAGGCGGCGCGGGCGTTCTTCGACGCGCGGCCGGGCCGGGCGGGCAAGGACGAGTTCCCGGCTGTGGTCAACGGCTTCACCGGCTCCTCGATCTGGCACTCGATCTACGCGTTCCCGCCGACCTCGCAGGCGTTCTGGGACGCTGGCTACGCGGACTTCGCGCGCCGCTTCGGGCCCATCCTCGAGGCCTTCGATAAGCAGAACGTGAACTTCGCACTCGAGGTCCATCCGACTGAGATCGCCTTCGACATCGCCAGCGCCCAGCGCGCCGTGGCGGCCGTCGGTGGGCACCGGCGCTTCGGCTTCAACTATGACCCCTCGCACCTCGGCTACCAGGGGGTCGATTACGTGAAGTTCATCCGCACCTTCGGTGACCGCATCTACCACTGCCATATGAAGGACGCGTGGTGGGGCCACGGTGACGGCACCGTCGGCGTCTTCGGTGGCCACGTGAGCTTCGGCGACGCCCGCCGCCACTGGGACTTCCGCTCGCTCGGGCACGGCGACATCCGCTTCGAAGACATCATTGTGGCACTGAACGACGTCGGCTACCGCGGGCCGCTGTCGGTAGAGTGGGAGGACAGCCGGATGGACCGTTTCCACGGCGCCGCCGAGTCGGCCGCCTTCGTGCGGAAGGTCGACTTCCCCTCGAGTGCCATCGTTTTCGACGCCCAATTCGACCGCTGAGCGAATGAGAACCCCCAAGATCGCCATCATCGGAGCGGGCGGCATGGCCGCCTACCACGCCCGGGGTTTCCGGGAAGCGGGGGCAGAGCTCATCGCCCTGGCCGACGTCAATGCGGCCGCCGCGGAGAAAGCGGCCACCCGCCACGGAATCCCGCGCCATTTCGGCGATGTCGGGGAGATGCTGCGGGCGCTGCCGGAGCTCGACGCGGTCTCGATTATCGTCCCGAACAAGTTCCACGCCCCGCTCGCGCTGCAGGCGCTGAAGGCGGGCAAGCACGTGTTCTGCGAGAAGCCGCCCGCAATGAGCGCGCCCGAGATGGCGCGAATGCATTCCGCGGCCGCCAAGGCCCGCCGGACGCTGATGTTCAACTTCAACAACCGCGCCCGGCCCGAGAGCTACGCGATCCGCGAGTACCTCCGCCAGGGCGTCGTCGGCACGATCAACTCCTGCCAAGCGAAATGGATCCGCCGCACCGGCATCCCGGGCTTCGGCGGCTGGTTCACCACCAAGGCTCTCTCCGGCGGCGGCCCCCTGATCGACCTGCTGCATATGATCGACCTCGGGCTCCACTTTATGGGCTACCCCGAGCCGGCCCACATCCTCGCGCGTACCTACCACGACCACATCACCGACAAGTCCTTCAAGGGCCCTTGGGGCATCCCGGACGTCGCCAAGGGCGTGACCGACGTTGAGGCCGCAGCGCACGGCTTCCTCACCTTCCGCTCCGGCCAGTCGATGTCCTTCGCGGTCTCTTGGGCCGAGATGAACCAGCGCGAGGAGGTCTCGGTGACCTTCCAAGGCACGCGTGCCGGCGGGTTGGTCCGCCGGCTCTTCGGCACCGACGGGCTCGACGCCACCGCGATCGACGCCTGCGAGTTGTACACCCACGAGAACGGGCGCCCGGTCAACCGCTCCATCGTCGTCCCGCCCGACGAGACGATGGGCCGGGTCCGCTCGGCGGTGAACTTCGTCCGCGTCCTGCAGGGCGCGGAGGAGCCGCTCAACACGCCCGACCAGGCGCTTGCGCTGATGCGGATCATCGACGGCGCCTACCGCTCGGCGGCCACCGGTCGCCCCGTCGCCCTCTGAGTTGCCCGAACCCCCTCCTATGAATCTTCCCCGCAAACTCCGTATGGGTATGGTCGGTGGCGGCCGCGGCGCCTTCATCGGCGCCGTCCACCGGATGGCCGCCCGCCTCGACGGCGAGATCGAGCTGGTCGCCGGCTGCTTCTCCGCCGACCCGGCGAAGTCCCGCGCCTCCGGCGCCGACCTCCACCTCGATCCGGCGCGCGTCTACGGCACCTACGAGGAGATGGTCGCGCGCGAGTCCGCCCTGCCGGCCGACCAGCGCATCGACTTCGTTTCGATCGTCACCCGCAACAACACCCACTTCCCGGTCGCCAAGGCGTTCCTCGAGGCCGGGTTCCACGTCGTCTGCGACAAGCCCCTTTGCTTCTCGCTGGCCGAGGGCCGCAAGCTGCGCGAGGTCGTCCGCCGCACGGGCCGCGTGTTCGCGCTCACCCACAACTACACCGGCTACCCGATGGTGAAGGAGGCCCGCGAGTGGGTCCGCACCGGCAGACTCGGCCAGCTGCTCAAGGTCGTGGTCGAGTACCCGCAGGGCTACGCGATCACCGCGCTCGAGGCCGGCAAGGCGAGCCGCATCGCGAACTGGCGGATGGACCCGAACGTCTCCGGCGTCTCCAACTGCATGGGGGACATCGGCACGCACGCGCACAACCTCGCCCGCTACATCACCGGGCTCGAGGTCAAGGCGATCTGCGCGGAGCTCTCGACCTTCATCCCGGGCCGCCTGCTCGACGACGACGGCAACTGCCTGGTCCGCTTCAGCCAAGGGGTGAAGGGGATACTCTTCGCCTCGCAGATCTCCAGCGGCGAGGAGAACAACCTCAACATCCGCGTCTTCGGCACGAAGGGCTCGCTCCAGTGGTTCCAGGAGAACCCCAACGAGCTGATCTTCAAGAAGGCGGACGCGCCCCAGCAGGTCCACCGCCGCGGCAACGGCTACCTCGGCGCCGTCGCCCGCGGGGCCTCTCGCACGCCCTTCGCCCACCCCGAGGGCTTCATCGAGGCCTTCGCGAACATCTACCGCGCGGCCGCCGTGGCCATCGCTGACGCCATCGCTGGCCGCAAGGCCCCGAAAGACGGGTACGACTTCCCCACGGTGGACGACGGCCTCGCCGGGATGGCCTTCATCGAGACCGCGGTGAAGAGCGGCCGCGCTGGCGCGAAGTGGGTGCGCTACCCCGAGCTTTGAGCGGCCTGCGGCGGCTTGCGGTGGCCGGCCTGATCGCCACGGCCGCCGCCACCACGCCTTACCCCAAGCCCGCGCCCGCCGCGCAGTTCCCCGAGTTCAAGCTGCCCGACCGGCAAGGCAACGCGTGGCGCGCCGCCCGGGAGGACTGGGAAGGCGCGCGCCGCCGGGTGCGCGAGGATCCCGACTGGGCCGAATGGCTGCGCCGCGAGCGCGCCGAGGTCGAGCGCTGGCGCGTCCGCCACCAGGACCGCGTCGAATGGCTCCCGGGCTGGTCGCACGACGGCGTCAGCCCCAAGGACGGGTCCCGCCTCGTCTGGAACGACCGCATCCCGCGCGAGGAGGTCCAGTTTTTCTCCAGTCCCTCTGATCCCGAGGTCGAGATCACGCCCAAGCTGCACGCCTGGTGGGTCGTCACCTTCCGCGGGCAGCACGTCGAGATGATGGTCCGCGCCGCGCGGCTGCACCGTCTGACCGGCGACGAGGCCCTCGCCGACTGGGTGCGCGGCCAGCTGGATTTCTACGCGGACAACTTCCTGCGCTGGGAGCCGCAGCGGCCCGGCCACCCGGCGCGCCTGTTCTGGCAGACGCTGACCGAGGCCAGCAACCTGGTGAAGTTCACCGAGGCCGTGCGTCTGCTCGGTCCGGCCTCGCCCCCGGAGCAGCGGGCCGCGTGGCTCCGCCAGTTCTTCCTCCCCGAGGTGCGCGCCCTCAACTCGACCCAGCAGGCGATCCACAACATCGCCGTCTGGCAGCGCTGCGCGGTGGCGCAGGTGGCGCTCCTCTTCGGGGACAACGACCTCTGGCGCGAGGCGCTCGACGGGCGCTTCGGCCTGCGCGCGCAGCTGGCCGAGGGTGTGACCGGGGACTTCCTCTGGCAGGAGCAGTCGCTCGGTTACAATAGCTTCGTCCTGCGGGCCGTGCACTCGCTCGCGCTGGCCGCCGGGCTGTCGGGCCGCGCCGGCGAACTCGGGCCCGAACTCGCCCTCGCCCACAATCTGCTGCTGGCGCCGCTGGTTCTGAGGTTCCCCAACGGCGAGCTGCCCAATCCCGCTGACAGCGGGCGCATCGGGCGCGCTCCGGCCCCGGATTTATTCGCGGAGGTCTACCGGGTCTTCCCCACGCCGCTTGGGCTGGAAGAAGCGGGCCGCGTCCGCGACTGGAACACGCTGCTCGACCCGCCCGCGCTTCCACCCGCTGCGGTGAGGTTGCCCGAGGTAGCCAGCCGCAGCCTCGAGTCGAGTCGGATGGCCGTCCTCCGCGGCGGCGGCTGGCAGGTTTTCTTCCACTACGGCCAGCTCACGCGGACCCACAGCCAGGCGGAGGCGCTCAACTATTCCGTGTACTGGGGCGAGCGGCCCTTGTCCCGCGACCCGGGCACTGTCGGCTACGGCTCCCCGCTGCATCGCGGCTACTACGCGCGCGCCCTCAACCACAACGTGCCGCTCGTCGACGGGGAGGGCCAGCAGGGCCACGCCCGCGGCGAACTCACGTCCTTCGCGCCCGACGCCGTGGCGGCGGCGCAGCCCGCCTACCGGCCCGGCGTGCGGGCCGCGCGCGCCCTGGCGTTGCGCGACGGAGCGCTGGTGGACACGACGGAGATCGCGACCGCGGAGGGGCCGCGCCGGCTGGGGCTTGCGCTGCACTTTCAGGGGCGCGTGCGCTTGCCGGGGAGTTTCCGCGCGGCGGGGGAGTGGGCGGTCGGGCGCCCGGAGGAGTTCGGGTACTGGACCGAGGTGACCGTCCGCGAATTCACCAGTGAGGTCCGTTTCGAGGTCGATCTGGGTGGCGGCGTGCGGGTGCCGGTGGCCATCGGGGCGCCCGGACGTTTCCGCCTCTGGCAGGGCAGTTCGCCCGACGTGCCGCCGCGGCGGCGCGAGAGCCTTTACCTCGAGCTGGTCGAGCCTGTGGCGTCGGCCACCTTCGTGACCGCGTTCCGCCCGCCGGCGGCCGCGGCGCGGTAGGCGCCCGTCACGGGGGCGTCAGCGTCGCGTCGTCGGGCGTGCCGAAGCGGCGGTCCGGCCCGGCGCTGGTGATCTCCATCCGCTCGCCGCTGAGTTGGTGGAAGCGGTAGGCCGTGCCCCAGCGGTCCTGCAGTTCCCCGTTCGCGTTGAGGGCGGGGTGGCGGCGGGGGACGAGGGCGAGCTCCAGGCGGTTGGTGCCGAGGAGGGCCGCCGTGATCTCGGCGTTCTCGCCCACCGGGTTACCCTCGCGGGGGAAGTTGGTGCGCCAGGTGTCGAAGAGTTCCTGCAGCACCGCCAAGTCGGCGGCGACCGTGCCGCCGGGCGCGTTGAGGCGGGCGGCGATCGGGAAGGCGGCGGGATCGTAGGGCGCGCTGGCGTCCCCCGCCGCCACGGCCGGGGCGGGGGCGGCGCCTGAGCCGGCGGAGGCCGCGGCTGACTGGCTGGCGGGAGGGGTCGCCGGGAGTGGTGCGGCGGGGCGGGCGGCCGGTGGTGCGGCCGCGGGTGGCCTGGGCGCGGGCGGGGTGGACGGCGGGGCGGGCGGGCGGGTCCAGAACCACAGCCCGGCCGTGAGCAGCGCGAGCAGGACCGCGGTGAGGGGGGAACGGAAGCGCACGCGGGCGGCTGGGCTCAGACGAAGCCGAGGTTGGGCTTGGCGAAGCGGCCGAGGTTCGGGAACACGATGGGCAGGTCGGTGGCGCTGACCCCGAACCAGGACGCGAGCGTGGCGGAATACTCGTCCACGCTGGTGGTGGGGATCCACATCCCGCGGGTGCCGGCGTCGTCCGGGCCGCGGATCGTGAGGTCGGCCATCCGGCCGTAGAGGTCCCCGCCCTTGACGGCGCCCCCGACCACGAAGTGGTTGGAGCCCCAGCCGTGGTCGGAGCCGTCGCCGTTCGTGTTGTAGGTGCGTCCGAAGTCGGAGGCGGTGAACAGCGTGACTTGGTCCGCGCAGCCAAGCTCGACGGTGGCGCGGTGGAAGGCCGCGACGCTGCGGCTGATATCGGCGAAGAGGTTGGCGTGGGCGCCGAGCTGGGCGTCGTGGAGGTCGAAGCCGCCGATGCGGGCGAAGTAGATCTGCCGCTTGAGGCCGAGCTGGGGAGCGGAGGCGATGAGGCGGGCGATCGTGCGCAGCTGCTGGCCGAGGCCGGTGCCGGGGAACGCGGTGGTGAAGGGGGCGTTGCCGGAAAGGACCCCGCTGATGAGGGCGCTGTCGGCGATGGCGTTCTCGGTGACCCCGGAGAACGCGGCCTCGAAGAGGTTGGCGTTCTGCCGGGCGAGCAGGTCGTTCTGGGCGGCCCGGCGGATGTTGGCGGGGACGCTGGTGCCGGAGGCGGCGGAGAGGGATACGGCGCCGCCCGGGCCGACCGCGAACTGGACCACGCGCTTGCCGACCTGGAACGAGTTCTGCCCGTTCAGGCTGATCGACATCGAGATGCTCGTGTTGCCGTTGAGGGCGTGGGTGAGGTCGGCCACGCGCCCGCCCCAGCCGGTGGCGAAGGGCTTGTCGGCGATGCTGCTCTGCCACTCGACCTGCTGGTCGTTGTGGGAGTACAGCTGCGGGGGCAGCGGCACCGAGCGGGCGCTGTACTGCGCCTTGGTGGTGGGGACGACCAGCGTCCCGACGTTGCCGAGCAGGGCCATCTTGCCCTGGTCGAAGAGCGACTTCAGGCCGGTGGTGTTGGTGCCGGCGACGTCCGCGTTGAGCGAGGAGTGCAGGCCCCAGCCGCGGCCATCGCTGGTGGCGGGCTTGATCTCGAGCAGCTGGGAGCGGGGCAGGGCGATCGCGCCGCGGCCGGCGTCGGAGGCGTAGGCGTTGTAGCCGCTCGTGTCGAACGGCACGATCATATTGTTGGCGTCGTTGCCGCCGGCGAGGAACAGGCACACGAGGGCCTTGAAGTCCGAGGGCAGGTTGCTGTCGCGCGCGGGGGGCTGGGGGCCGTTCCCGGGGCTGGCGACCGCGCCCATCAACCGGAGCTGCGCGAGGGTGGAGAGCATACCGGTCGCGGTAACCGCGGCGCAGCACTGGCCGAGGAACTGGCGGCGGACCGGGTCAAAGGCGGGATTCTTGGGATTCATCGCGGGGTTACTTCTGGACGGCGCCGTGGGGGGAGGTGAGGACGAGGTAGAGGGCCGCGCGCACGCGCTCGATGTCGTTGCCGGTCGCGGTGCCCGTGCCGGCGGGGAGGCCGTTGACGGCGGTCACCACCCGGTCGCGGGCGGCGGCGGGCATCATCCCGCCGGTGAGCAGCAGGTTCAGCCGGTCCACCAGTTGCGCCGGCGTGCGCGTCAGCGGGTACAGCGGGGCGAGGATCAAGCCCACGGTCTGCTGCGCGAGGTCGGTGGCGGAGCGGGTGGTGTAGATGTAGTTGTAGTAGAAGTTCGGCTGCGTGAGCGCCGTGGTGTCGTTCAGGATCTGGTACTCCGGGGCGTAGAGCCCGGCCTCGGCGATCGCGCCGGGGAGCACGAAGTTCGGCTCGAAGAAGTTGAACACCGTGTCGGCGCGGAGGGCCGCCTGGCCGAGGGAACCCTCGGGGTTGAAGATCGGGAACCGGCCGGAGTTCGAGCCGCCGCCGAAGGCGCGCAGCAAGCCGGTCGTCACCAGCAGCGGCTCCTTCAGCTTGCCGAACGTGGCGGTGGCCGCGACGGCGGGGGACCGGGCCTCGTAATCGAGCAGAATCGCCCGGACCACGGCCCCGAGATCGCCGCGGACGCCCGCGCCGTTGTTGGCGAAGGCCTGCGCCACGCGGTAGACGTAGCCGGGACTCGGGTTGCTGGTCACCAGGCGCTGAATCAGCTGGCGGCTGATGAACGGCCCGGTGTTCGGGTGGTTCACCAAGGCGTCCATCGTGTCCGCGAGATCCTTCCTTCCGCCCTGCCCCGCGGGAAGGGTGCGGCCGCCCACGATGGTCTTGGCGGTGTCGTCGTGGAACGCCGGCCAGAGCATCATCGGATCGATGTAGTTGCCCGCGCTGCCGCGGAAGAGGGCGGCATTGGCGGTCGCGTCGCGGGTGAGGTTCGCGTAGCCGAAGCCGGTGAAGACCTTCGCGGTCTGGACGATCGTCTCCTGGGTGTATGTCGGGATCGGCTGGCCGGAGGGGTCGAGGCGCAGGGTGCCGTCGGGGTTGAGCTCGTGCAGGCCGATCGTGAACAGCTGCATCACCTCGCGCGCGTAATTCTCGTCCGGGAGCGAAGTCGGCAGGCCGGCCGCGTTGAAGGTAGCCTTGGCGCTGCGGAGCGAGCTGAGGTAGATGCCCATCATCGGGCTGAGGCTCACCTGTTCCAGCAGGTCGCGGAAGTTGCCGAAGGCGTGGTTGACGAACAGGTCGTAGTAGTTGGCCGCGCCCTCCTGCCAGGCCGCGATGGTGCCGTTGCGGTCCGAGATCACCATGATCTGGCTCAGGGCGAAGGCCACGCGCTGGCGCAGCTGGTCCGGCCCGTCGACGGAGTTCTTCCACCAGGCCGCCTGCCGGTGCGCGCCACCCGGACGCTGGTAGGCCAGCGTGACGGGATCGCGGTTGCCCGTGCCGCCGATCGTCTGGTTGCGGTTGAAGTCGTGCATCGTCTCCTGGCGGTGGGAGGACGCGGGCACCGCCGTGATCTGGTTCATAATCCAGCGGAAATAGCCCTGCTGCCGGACTTCCGCGATGGTCGGTTCCGTGGGACCGAAGGTGGCCTGCAGCAGGAAGCGCGCGGCGTCGGCGTCGGAGACGCGGCTCAGGTCGATCGCCGGGGCGGGCGCCGGCGGGTTGAACACCGCGGAACCGCTGCTGCGCACGAAGCCGCCCGCCAGCTCGCCGGCCGGGTTCAGCGCGGTGTCGATCGCCACCGTCACCCGGCCCGCCTTGAGCGCGGCGATCAGGTCGGCGGTGGAGTAGCGGCCCACGGGGGCAAAGGTCCAGACGGCGTTGTTCACCTGCCCGTTCGGCAGGCTCATCACGTAGTCCCCGTTGATGGCCAGATGGGCCACGACCTGCGGCGAGCTCAGGTTGGAGAAGGAGACGTTCACGAACGCCGACTTCTCGTCCGGGGCCAACTGCACGGTCGCGGAGCCATACGCGGTCGAGGCGCTGATGCCCGGCACGGTCCGCAGCGTGGAAAGGTAAAGCGTGCCCGAGTTCGCGAAGAGCGTGACGCCCGCGGTCGCATCCACCCCGATGCCGTAGGCGTTGCGGGGCTCGAGGGAGAGCTCGACGGTGCGCGAGAGGGTGTTGGCGGGATTGGCGCGGGGCTGCAGCGTGACCTTCGCGCTGGTGGCGCCGGCCGGGATCGTCACGCGGCTCGGAAGCGTCTCGAAATCCACGCCCGCGGCGGCGGAGCCGGTGATCCGATATTCCACGGTGATCGCTTGGCTGACCGGCCCGACGCGCGAGAAGGTGAACACGGCCGGGCTGCCGGCGACGGCGTCGGTGGCGGCGACCGACGCGCGCACGCTCACGGTGGAGAGGGTTTCGGGGGAGAGGTCGTAGACCTCGACGAGGGCGGTGCCAGTGGCGGTGCCCACACCGTTCGCCTGGATGGTGTAGTTGCCTGGGGCGAGGTCGAGCAGCAGGGCGGAATCGCGGCTCCCGGCGGCGAAGGGGAACGCCCCGGCGGCGGTGAAGGCGGCCCGGAGAGCGGCGGCGCCGGCGGTTTCCCAGTTGTCGTTGGCCCCGCCCGGAATCTGGCGGCCGGCGGCGTCGAGCACCGCGATGGCCGGGTCGGCCAGCGTGCCGTCGACCCCGAATGCGCCGAGGGCCGGCCCGGCGGCGCGGACCAGGATGCGTCGGGCCCCGCCACCGGCAGCGACGGAGAGGCCGGAGAAGAAGGTCTGGTTCGCGTTGCCCACAAGGGCGCGGGTCGAGAGGTTCAGGAGGCGGGCCGAGCCGCTGACGTCGTAGACCTCGAGGATGGCCACGCCGGAGGTGTTGCCCACGCCGCTGACCTGCGCCGTGTAGGAGCCGGGCGAGAGCGTGGCGACGAGGGCGGCGTCCCGGCTGCCGGAGGTGAGGGGAAAGGCGCCGACGGCGGTCATCACGCCCTGGTCGGCCGTGCTCCAATTGTCGTTGGTCAGCACCAGCACGCCCGCGGAGTTGTACACCTGCAGGAGGGGATCCGCGAGGACGCCGGTGAGGTTGAACGGGGTGGTGGCGAGGCGCGCGCCAACGGCGCGGATCAAGATCTGCTTCGGGGCGCCCTGCTGGACGACGAAGCCGGTGATCATTACGTTCGTGCCGGTGCCGACTTGGGCGCGCGTGGAAAGGTTGGCGAGACGCTGGTCGTACTGCGCGGCTTGGACAGGGAGGGCGGCGGCGAGCGCGAGGGCCAGGACGGGGAGCAGGGCCGCCGAGGGGGGGGGGAACGGGCTCATAGGGATGGTCGGTCAGAACGGTAGCCCCGGCGACGGCGCCCGGGGCGGGGAATTATGCTTTTTGAGCGTAAACGGACCGCGTGTCCAGTCGAGTCATATCGGGTGGGTAGTCCCCCCGCGGTAAGGGGACGGGCGGGGGCTCCGGGGTGGGGGGAGTCTTTCTCATCGACCGCCGTCGCGGGGCTCTGTTCTCCTGCCGCGGTGCCCCCTGCCGCCCTGAACAACGCCCGGCGCCTCCTCTGCGCCCTGAAGGACCACCTGCTTGCGGCGCTGGTGGCGGCCCGGACGCGGGGCGGGCGGGACTTCGCGCGCGTGGCAGGGGTGACCGCCGCGGACACGATCTACCGGGTCGACCGGATCGGCGAGGCGGCGATCCTCGACTGGTTTGGCCGGTATTAGCCGCGGGATTGGCCGGTGGAGATCGTGATGGAGGGATTGGCGGACGGGGCGACGACGTTCCCCGCGGGCACGCCCGCCCGGCGGACCGTGCTGCGGTGCATTTTGGACCCCATCGACGGCACCCGCTGCCTGATGTACGACAAGCGGCCCGCGTGATCCCTGGCCGCGCTGGCCCCGCAACGGGGGGCGCGGACCCACTTGGGGGATGTTTTCGTGGCCGCGATGACCGAACTGCCGACGGCCAAGCAGGCGCAGGTTGACCAGTTGAGCGTCGTGGCGGGCCGGGGTGTCCGGGCGGAGCGGATCGATTTGGCGGATGGGTCGCGCTGGCGGTGGCGGCCGCGGCCCTCGCGGGCGCGGGATTTCGCCCACGGCTTTGCGGCGCTGGCCCGCTTTTTTCCGGAGGGCAAGGGCCTGCTGGCGACCTTCGAGGAGGACCTCTGGCGGGAGCTCGGCCTCCACGGGCGCGACGGGGGCCAGCTGGTCTTCGACGACCAGTACCTTTCGACGGGCGGGCAGCTTTACGAGCTCCTTGCCGGCCACGACCGGATGCTGGGGGACCTGCGGCCGCTCGCGCACGCCCGCTGCGGCCTGCCCGCGAATTCCCTGGCCTGCCACCCGTACGACATCTGCACCGCGCTCATTGCCCGCGAGGCGGGGTGCATCGTCGAGGCGCCGGAGGGCGGGCCCCTGCGTTGCCCCTTGGACACGACTTCCCCGGTCGCGTGGATGGGTTACGCGAACCCGTTCCTCGCCCGGCGCGTGCGCCCGGTGCTCCGGCGGCTGTTGCGCCGCCACTTCTGAGGGACGGGGGCTGGTACCGCTTTCCCTCTTGCCGCGGGTAGAAGCGGCGCCAAGCCTCGGTGGAGTCTACGTTCATGCCCAAGCGCTCAGACCTGAAATCTATCCTCATCATCGGTGCCGGCCCCATTGTCATCGGCCAGGCCTGCGAGTTTGATTATTCGGGCACGCAGGCGTGCAAGGCCCTGCGCGAGGAGGGCTACCGGGTGATTCTGGTGAACTCCAACCCGGCGACGATCATGACGGATCCGGAGTTCGCGGACGTCACTTACATCGAGCCGCTGACGGTGGAGTTCGTGGAGCGCATCATCATCGCGGAAAAGCCGGACGCGCTGCTGCCGACATTAGGCGGCCAGACCGCGCTCAACCTCTCGATGGAGCTGCACAAGTCCGGCGTCCTTGCGCGGCACGGCGTGGAGATGATCGGGGCCAAGCCCGAAGCGATCGCGAAGGGCGAGGACCGCGAGCTGTTCAAGCAGGCGATGCTGCGGATCGGCCTGGACGTGGCCCACTCGCGCACCGTCAAGTCGATGGAGGAGGCGCGCGCGGCGGCCGAGGTGCTGGCGATGTTCCCGCTGATCATCCGGCCCTCGTTCACCCTCGGCGGCTCCGGCGGCGGCATCGCCTACAACCGCGAGGAGTTCGAGCGCATCGTCGCCAACGGCCTCGACCTCTCCCCGGTCCACGAGGTGCTCGTCGAGGAGTGCCTCCTCGGCTGGAAGGAGTACGAGATGGAAGTGATGCGCGACCACAAGGACCAATGCGTCGTCATCTGCTCGATCGAGAATTTCGACCCGATGGGTGTCCACACCGGCGACTCCATCACCGTGGCGCCGGCGATGACCCTCACCGACAAGGAGTACCAGGTAATGCGCGACGCCTCCTTCGCCGTGATCCGCGAGATCGGCGTCGAGACCGGCGGCTCCAACATCCAGTTCTCCGTCGACCCCGTGACCGGGCGGATGGTGGTGATCGAGATGAACCCGAGGGTGAGCCGCAGCTCGGCGCTCGCCTCCAAGGCAACCGGGTTCCCCATCGCGAAGATCGCCGCCAAGCTGGCGGTGGGTTACAGCCTCGACGAGCTGCGCAACGACATCACACGCCTCACTCCCGCCAGCTTCGAGCCGACGATCGACTACGTCGTCACTAAGATCCCCCGCTTCACCTTCGAGAAGTTTCCGTTGGCCGACCCCACCCTGACGTCTGCGATGAAGTCCGTGGGCGAGGCGATGGCGATCGGCCGCACCTTTAAGGAGTCGATGCAGAAGTGCCTGCGCTCGCTCGAGATCGGCGCCTGGGGCTTCGGCGGTGGCGGCCGCCACGGCGGCGATGAGCCGGTGGACGAGACCACGCTTAACGCCCGCCTCGGCACGCCCAACGCGGAGCGCATCTTCTTCCTCCGCCACGCCTTCCGCGCCGGCTACACGGTCGAGCGCATCTTTGAGCTGACCAAAATTGACCCCTGGTTCCTCCACCAGCTGCGCGAGATCTGGGAGCTGGAGAACGAGATCGCCGCGTCCTCCCTCGGGGCCCTCGACGCCGCCGCGATGCGCCGCGCCAAGTCGGCCGGCTTCACCGACGTGCAGCTCGCCCACCTGCTCCGCACCGACCGCGAGTCCGTCCTGCGCCGCCGCCGCGAGCTGGGCGTGACCACCACCTACCGGCTGGTCGACACCTGCGCCGCGGAGTTCGAGGCGTTCACGCCGTACTACTACTCAAGCTACGGCGACGAGAACGAAGTCCTGCCGCCGTCCGGCAAGCGGAAGATCATGATCCTCGGCGGCGGCCCGAACCGCATCGGCCAGGGGATCGAGTTCGACTACTGCTGCGTCCACGCGAGCTTCGCGCTGCGCGAGATCGGCTGCGAGAGCGTGATGGTGAACTCCAATCCAGAGACCGTCTCGACCGATTACGACACGAGCGACCGCCTTTACTTCGAGCCGCTGACGCTCGAGGACGTGCTCGAGATTTACCGGCAGGAGGGCTGCTCCGGAGCGATCGTGCAGTTTGGGGGGCAGACGCCCCTGAACCTTGCGACCGCGCTCAAGGCGGCCGGGGTGAACATCATCGGCACCTCGCCCGAGAGCATCGAGGCCGCGGAGGATCGGAAGCTGTTCGCCGCGATCCTGCGCGACCTCGGCCTGCGCCAGCCCGCCAACCGCATCGCGCTCACGGAGACCGAGGCCCTCTCCGGCGCGGCGGAGATCGGCTACCCCGTGCTGCTCCGCCCGTCCTTCGTGCTCGGCGGCCGCGGGATGTTCATCCTTTTCAGCGAGGAGGAGCTCAAGGGCGTGGTGCGCCAGGTCTTCGATGTGATGCCCGGCAAGCCGGTGCTGATCGACAAGTTCCTCGAGGACGCGATCGAGCTCGACGTGGACTGCATCAGCGACGGCGAGACGTCGGTGATTGGCGGGATGCTCGAGCACATCGAGTACGCTGGGGTGCATTCCGGCGATGCCGCGATGGTGATGCCGCCACATACCCTTGGCGCGCCGATGCTCGAGACCGTGCGGGCGGCGACCCACGCCCTCGCCCGCGCCCTCCGCGTGGTGGGGCTGATGAACGTCCAGTTCGCGATCAAGGACGACCAGCTGTATGTGCTCGAGGTCAACCCGCGCGCCTCCCGCACCGTGCCCTTCGTGGCCAAGGCCATCGGCGTGCCGCTGGCCAAGCTGGCCGCGAAGGTGATGGCGGGCGCCAAGCTGCGCGAACTCGGCTTCACCCGTGAGCTCACCCCGCGCCACTGGTGCGTGAAGGAGGCCGTGTTCCCGTTCGTGCGCTTCCCCGGCGCCACCATCGCCCTTGGGCCGGAGATGCGCTCCACCGGCGAGGTGATGGGACTGGACGAGGACCTCGGCGTCGCCTTCGCCAAGGCCCAGGCCGCCGCCAAACCCGGGCTGCCGACCTCCGGGAACGTGTTCCTTTCAGTGAAGGATGCCGACAAGCCCCGCGCCGTCGGGCTGGCCCGCGAGCTCGCCGCGCTTGGGTTCACCCTCCATTCCACCGGCGGTACCGCCAAGGCGCTCGCCGACGCCGGCGTCGCCGTGCGCAAGATCGCCAAGATCCAGGAGGGGCGGCCCACCGCCATCGACCTGATTAAGAACGGCCAGATCCAGCTGGTGATCAACACGCCCGCCGGGATGATCCCGCGCCGCGACGAGAACGCGATCCGCGCGGCCGCCCTCGCCCGCAACGTGTGCATCATGACCACGCTGACCGGCGCCGCCGCCGCCGTGCAGGGCATCCGCGCGCTTCGGGAAAAGCACGTCGGCGTGCGCCCGATCCAGCGCTACCGCGGGAACGTCGTCCCCGTCTGACGCTGCGGATGGCCCCCGCGACGCTCATCGCCCTCCTCCACGGGCCCGACCAGCCCGGTCTGGTCGCCCGGGTCGCCGGCTGGATCTTCGCCCGCGGGGGCAACATCCTGCACGCGGACCAGCACCGCGACCAGGAGGCCGGGGTGTTCTTCCAGCGGGTGGAATGGGTGCCCGCGGCCGGCCCCGACATCGACGCCGCGGCCGAGTTCACTGCCTTTGCCACCTCCCTCGGGATGCAGTCCCGCCTCGTCTCCACTGCCCGCCGCCAACGCGTCGCGCTGTTCGTCTCGAAGGCCGACCACTGCTTCCACGATCTGATCCTGCGCTGGCGGGCCGGCGACCTGCCCGGCGACCTCGTGGCCGTGGTGGGCAACCATCCGGACCTCGCCGCCGCCGCGGCCGGCTACGGGCTGCCCTTCCACCACGTGCCCGTCACGCCCGAGAGCAAGGCCGCCGCCGAGGCCCGGCAGCTCGAGCTGCTGCAGGCGGCCGGCGCCGACCTCGTCGTGCTCGCCCGTTATATGCAGGTGCTTTCGGCGGATTTCCTCGGGCGTTGCGGGGTGCCGGTGATCAACATTCACCACTCGTTCCTGCCCGCCTTTGCCGGTGGCCGCCCGTACCATCAGGCCCACATGCGCGGGGTGAAGCTGATCGGCGCCACCGCCCACTACGCCACCCGCGACCTCGACGAGGGCCCCATCATCCATCAGGACGTCGCCCGGGTGACGCACCGCCACGGGGTGGACGACCTCGTCCGCCGCGGGCGGGACCTCGAGCGGCTGGTGCTGGCCCAGGCCGTGCGCTGGCACCTCCAGGGCCGCCTGCTCGCCTACGGCAATAAGACCGTCGTCTTCGATTAGGCCCGACCGTTTCCGGCATTTACACCGCCGCCGGCCTTTGCCTTGCTCGCCAATTCAGATCGTTCCCACGTTCCTATGACCACGCCCGCCCCCCCCGCCCCGAACCCGCCCGCCGGCGACGATCGCAACCTGGTTGCCGCGGCCACGTCCCCTGCGGTGACCTTCGAGGACCGGGTCCGCGCCTTCTGGTCCGGCAACCGCAACGTCATCACCGGCCTCTGCGTCGGTGTCGCCCTAGCGATCGTGGCCAAGGGCGGCTGGGACTACCTGCAGGGGCAGCAGGAGACGGGCGTGGTCGAAGCCTACGCCGCCGCTGATTCTTCCGACAAGTTGAAGGCGTTCACCGTCGCCCACGCGGCGCACCCCCTCGCCGGTGTGGCCCAGCTGCGGCTAGCGGACGAGGCTTATCAAGCTGGCAAGGCCGCCGATGCCGCCGCGCTCTACCAGCAGGCCGCCACCACCCTGAAGGGCGATCCCCTCGCCGCCCGCGCCCGGATGGGCCGCGCCGTGGCGCAGCTGGCCGCGGGCCAGGCGACGGAGGCCTCCCCCGCGCTGAAGGCACTGGCGGATGACGCCGCCCAGCTGAAAGCCGTGCGCGCCGAGGCCGCCTACCACCTCGCCAGCCTCGCCGTGGAGGCCAAGAATGCCGATGAGGCCCAGCGGCTCGTCGACCAGTTGATGCAGATCGACGTGTCCAGCCCGTGGACCCAGCAGGCAATGATGCTCCGCGCCTCGCTGCCGGCGACCACCGCTCCGGCCGCCCCGGCGGGCGCCGCCCCCGCGGTGGAGGTGAAGTTGCCCGGCAAGTGAGCGCTCCCGCCGGCTGATGCGGCCCCGCATCCTCTTCTTCGGCTACAGCGAGGTCGGGCACGACTGCCTCTCGCTGCTGCTGGAGCGAGGCGAACAGGTGGTCGCGCTAGTCACCCACCAGGACCAGCCGGGCGAGAAGATCTGGTTCCGCACCCCGGCCCTCGCCGCCCAGGAGCGGGGCGTGCCCGTGTTCACTCCGGAGAACATCAACACCCCGGAGTGGCGCACCCGCGTGGCGGAGCTCCAACCGGACCTGATCCTCTCGGTCTACTACCGCCAGATGATCGGCACGCGGATCCTCGGCCTCGCGCGGCTGGGAGCTTGGAACATCCACGGCTCCCTGCTGCCCCGCTACCGCGGCCGTGCCCCGATCAACTGGGCGGTCCTTCATGGGGAGTCCCGCATCGGGATGACGCTCCACCGGATGATCAATCGCGCTGACGCCGGCGCCATCGTGGACCAGGAGGGTGTCGACCTCGGTCCCCGTGACACCGCGGAGCAGGCCTTCCGCAAGGTCCTGCCCTGCGCCCGCCGGATTCTCGCCCGGCAGATCGACGCGCTGCTCGCTGGGACTGCGCCCGAGACTCCGCAGGACGAGGCGCTCGCCACCACCTTCAGCGGACGCCGCCCCGGGGACGGTCGCATCAACTGGCGGCAACCCTCCGCTGTGATCTTTAACCTGATCCGCGCCGTCACCGATCCGTTCCCGGGCGCGTTCACCGACGTCGGCCTGGCCCGCCTGATGGTCTGGTGGGCCGAGCCCGCCCCGCGTCCCCCGGGGACCGCGGCCGCCGCCCCTGGCTCCGTTCTCGCTCCCGATCCGCTCCTCGTCGCCACCGGCGACGGCGCGTTGCTCCTCACCCGCACCGAGTGGCGCGGCGCGCCGGTGCCCGCCCTCGCTGCCGGAATCGTGCTCTAAATTGCGCGGGCGCCGCTCCCGCGTTCCCTTCCCGCCCCTTATGCCCCTCAAAGTCCTCATCCTCGGCGCCAACGGCTTCATTGGCAGCTCGCTCACCCGCGCCGTCCTCGAACGCAAGGATTGGGAGGTGTACGGGATGGACGTCGGCTCCCACAAGCTGGAGGACAGCCTCGGGAACCACCGTTTCCGTTTCGTCGAGGGTGACATCACCGTCAACCGCGAGTGGATCGAGTACCACGTGAAGAAGTGCGATGCCGTCATCCCGCTGGTCGCGATCGCCAACCCGGTCCAGTACGTGAAGGACCCGCTGCGGGTGTTCGAGCTGGATTTCGAGGCCAACCTCGCCGTCGTGCGCCAGTGCGTGAAGTACCGGCGCCGGATCATCTTCCCTTCCACCTCCGAGGTCTACGGGATGTCGCCGGACCGCGAGCTCGACGAGTCCTCCAGCCCCCTCGTCTACGGCCCGATCGAGCGCCAGCGCTGGATCTACGCGTGCTCCAAGCAGCTCCTCGACCGGGTGATCTACGCCTACGGCGTGCGCGACGGCGTGGACTACACGCTGTTCCGGCCGTTCAACTGGATCGGGCCGAAGCTCGACGACGTGCTGGAGCCAAAGGAGGGAAGCTCACGGCTCTTCACCCAGTTCATCTCCAACGTCCTCTTCGGGAAGCCGCTGCAGCTGGTGGACGGCGGGCGGCAGACGCGATCCTTCACCTACATCGACGACGGCATCGACGCCCTGCTGCGGATCATCGAGAACCGAGGCGGGAAGGCGTCGCGGCGGATCTTCAACCTAGGCAACCCGCGCAACGAGGTGAGCGTCGCCCGCCTCGCGCGGCTGATCATTGGGGCCTGTCGCGAGTACCCGGCCATCCGCGAGCGGGCCGAGTCCGCGCGGACCGTCGTGGTCCGTTCGGACCAGTATTTCGGGCCGTCCTACCAGGACATCCGCAAACGGGTACCGGCGATCACCGCGGCCCGCCGCCAGCTCGGCTGGAACCCGCGCGTCGACCTGCCCACCGCGATCCGGCGCACGCTCGACTACCACCTCGCGCACCAAGATTACCGGTTGGAATGAGCTTCCGCCCGCCGTGCGCCTCGCCCTCAAGGTAGACGTCGACACCGACCGCGGCACGCGGGAGGGAGTGCCCCGCCTCGCCGCCGAGCTGCGCGCGGCCGGCATCCCGGCGTGTTTCTTGTTCTCGCTCGGCCCCGACCAGACCGGCCGCGCGGTCACGCGCGTGTTCCGCCCCGGTTTCCTCGCCAAGGTCTCCCGCTCCAGCGTGGTCGGGATCTACGGCTGGCGGACGCTGCTCAACGGGACACTGCTGCCCGCGCCCCACATCGGGCGGCGGAACGCGGGTGTGATGCGGGCGGTGCGCGACGCGGGCTTCGAGGTCGGGATCCACTGCTACAATCATTACCGCTGGCAGGACCACCTCGCGCGAATGTCGCCGGCGGAGGTGGCCGACGAGTTTGGCGCGGCGCGCGAGGAGTTCCGGCGGATCTTCGGGTGCGAGGCGCGCACGGCCGGGGCTGCGGGCTGGCAGAGCAACGCCCACAGCCGCGCGGCCTACGATGCCGCGGGTCTGCTCTACGCCAGCGATTCGCGGGGCGCCGGACCCCACTTCCCGCGGGTGTACGGCCGGGTGTCCCGGACGCTCGAGCTCCCGACCACGCTCCCCACTTTCGACGAGCTGATGGGACGCCCGGAGTTCCCCGACGCCGCCATACCCGCCCACTGCTGCGCGCGGCTCCGGCCGGACCGCCTCAACGTCTTCACGCTGCACGCGGAGATCGAGGGGATGGGCCGGCCGGACCTTTTCCGCGCCTTCCTCGAAGGCTGCCGCTCGCGCGGGGTGGAGTTCGTGCGGCTCGACGAGGCCGCCCGTGAACTCCTCGCGGCCCCGGAGCGGATTCCCGTGTGCGACCAGGTCGCCGCGCCGACCGACGGCCGCAGCGGGCTCGTCACGACGCAGGGGCCGGTTGTCGCGCGCGCCGCGGGTTGATCTGCGCGGCTAGCCGCGGCCATCCTCCGGGCCGCCCCGGAGCTGGCCGCGTTTCTCAGTTAACTCTCCGGCCAACTGGCCGCCGCCAACCGCCAAAGCTGGGCGGGGAGGGCCACTCCACGCTCCGCTGCCTCAACCGCCAGGACTACGAGCACGCGTTGCGCGACCTGCTCTGCTCCCCGGGGCTATCGGTGAAGGAGTGGCTGCTCGAGGACGGCGACGCTCTTCGGTTCAAGAAGAGCGGCGAGGCGCTCGACGTCCCGCACGAGGAGCTGGCCTGGCGACCATCCGCCAGCAACTGGAGCAGCTCCGGGCTCAGGAGCGCTGCGCCGGTTGCCACGCGCGGATTGATCCCGCGGGCTTCGCGCTCGAATCGTTCGGCGTCCTCGGTGGCGCGCGCGACCG
>VHCI01000020.1 GCA_016871775.1 Verrucomicrobiota bacterium
CGGGGTAATGCGGGCCGCACGCCGCGACGCGAATGGGGAGGGGCTTGAAGCGGACCCGGCCCTTCCACAACCGCAGCTGAAAATCGTAGTCGGCGGCGAGCGGCAGATCCGGGTCGAACGGGCCGTTCTCCGCGAACAGCGAGCGCCGGTAGAAAGTGCCGGCGGGTGGCGCAAACTCCCCGGCGAGCGCGTTCACCCGCGCCGGCAGCCGCCGCAACTCCCCCTCGTCGGAGGCCGTTTCGCCCACGACGACCCCCGCCTCGGTCTTACCCGCCCAGACCAGCACCTCGGCCACGACGCCATCCCCGGCCAAACGGTCCCCGGGCCGCAGGAAATGGACCCACTCGCCCCGCGCCCGCTCGATGCCGGCGTTCGCCGCCGCGACCCGAGCCGCACCGGGCAAATTCACCACCGCAGCAAACTCCCCGCGGCGCGCCTCCAGCCAGGCCAGCGTCCCGTCGGTCGACCCCTGGTCCACCACGATCACTTCCACCGCCGCCCGCCGCTGCTCGAGGGCGCTGGCCAGCGTGGGTCCCAGCCGCATTCCGGGGTTGCGGCAGGTCACGATGAGGCTGCAGGCGGGTTCGGCGGGCATCGGCAGGAGCTCCCTAGGATCGAGGCGCGAGGCGGGGTGTCGAATCCGGAAACCGCCCGGCGCGGCGTGGCGCTTGACCGCCCGGTGGCGCCGGGGGCAGCCTGCGATTGATGCCCGAATCCGCGCCCGCCCCGTCTCCCATCCGCCCACGTTGGCTGCCCGCGCTCTTGACCGCGGTGGTGATCGGCGGGGCGCTGGTGGCGGCAGGGCTCTACTTTCTCGGCGGCGCGCGGCTCATCGCCGAGGCGCGGCAGGCGTGGGCGACGGCGTTTGCCGCGTTCGGCGCGGCGGGTCCGACGGCTTTCTTCGGGGCGATGGCAGTGCTGCCGCTGTTCGGATTTCCCATCTCACCCTTCAGCCTCGCTGCCGGGCCGCTGTTCGGCGCCAGTCTCGGGACCCCGCTGGTCCTCGCCTGCGGGATCACCGCCATCGCGACCAACCTGACCCTCGCCTACTGGCTCGCACGCCGCGCGCTCCGCCCCTTGCTCGCCCGCCTCGTCGCGCACCTCGGTTACCGGCTCCCCGCCGCCTCTGGTGAGGACGCGGCTGGCCTGATCGTCCTCGTGCGCGTGACGCCCGGCCCCCCGTTCTTCGTGCAGAACTACCTCCTCGGTTTGGCCGATGTTCCTTTCGGCCGCTACCTCGCTTGGTCCACGCTGGTCCAGGGCGCCTTCGGCACGGCGGTGATGCTGTTCGGCGACGCCCTCGCGCAGGGGCGCGGCCGGATCGCGTTCCTCGCCCTCGGGCTCCTCGCCGGCCTCGTGGTCGCCACTCGACTCGTGCGCCGGCATCTCAGCCGCGGGAAGGCCACCCCGTGAGCGGCCGCGGCGCTGCGCCGGCGGCCGAAGCGACGGACGGTGGACCACGCCCGGAGAGCGTCACCTCCTTCACCCGCCGGGTGAAGCAGCTGCTGGAGGGCACCCTCGGCAGCGTCTGGATTCGCGGGGAGATCTCCAATCTGCGGGCGCAGGCCAGCGGCCACACTTACTTCTCGCTCAAGGACGCGGGCGCCCAGCTGGCGGCGGTGCTGTTCCGCGCGGACGCGGCCCGCCAGACCGTGCGGCTGCGGGACGGCCTGCAGGTGATCGTGCACGGCGACGTCTCCGTCTACGAAGCGCGCGGCCAGCACCAGCTCATCGTGCGGGTGGTGGTGGACGACGGCGTGGGTCGCCTGCAGCGGGAATTCGAGGCCCTCAAGGCGCGGCTGGCGGACGAGGGTCTGTTCGCCCGCGAGCGCAAGCGGCTCCTGCCTTCGCTGCCGCGAACGGTGGGCTTCATCACTTCGCCGACCGGCGCCGCGGTGCAGGATTTTCTCCGCATCCTGCAGCGCCGCGGCTGGCGCGGGCGCGTGGTGATCCTGCCCGCACGCGTGCAGGGCGAGGGCGCAGCGGCGGAGCTCGCGGCCCAGCTGGCGCTCGCGGCGGAGGTCGGCGGCTTTGACCTGCTCGTGATCGGCCGGGGCGGCGGCAGCCTCGAGGACCTCTGGGCCTTCAATGAGGAGCCGCTGGTGCGCGCCGTGGCATCATCGCCCATCCCGGTACTTTCGGCGGTAGGCCACGAGATTGACTACACCCTCTGCGACTTCGCGGCCGATCACCGCGCCGAGACGCCCAGCGCCGCCGCCGAGCTGCTCACCAGCGGCTTTATCGCGGCCCTCGAGCGGGCCCGCCAAGCGGGCGATCGCCTTGGGGAGCGCGTCGGCGCCTCCCTCGAGCGCCACGGCACCACGCTCGACCACGCCCGGGCCCGGCTGCGGCTGCTGGCCCCGGCCGCGCGCGTTGAGCAGGCGTGGCAGCGGGCCGACGAGTTGCGCGGACGCCTGGGCGCCGCCCTGCGGCACCTTGCCCAGCTCCGGCGCCAGGAACTGGCCGACGCCCGCGGTCGCCTCCTGCGGGCCTCCCCTGAGCCGCGCATCGAGCTCGCCTCCCACCAGCTGCTCTCCCTCTGGAAGCGCCTCCAGGCCGCCAGCCCGGCGTCCGTCCTGAACCGCGGGTTCGTCATCCTCCGCGACGCGTCCGGCCAGCCGGTGACCCGCCGGGCTGGAACCGGGCCCGGCGCGCCGCTTGAGGCCGAGTTTGCCGACGGCCGCCTCCGCCTCCGGGCCGAGCCGGGAAAATGAACCTTTTCCCGCGGCTGGCCGTCGTTACGGTGCCTCCCGGCGCATGAAGCTATCTGTCGTCATCCCCTGCTACAACGAGGTCCGCACCATCCGGCACATCGTGGACCGCGTGCGCGCCGCACCGGTGGCCGAGCGGGAGATCATCATCGTCGACGACTGCTCACGCGACGGCACGCGGGACCTCCTGCGCACCGAGATCGCGCCGCTGGTGGACCAAGTGCTGTTCCACGAGGTGAACCAGGGCAAGGGCGCGGCCCTGCGCACGGGATTCCGCGCGGTGACGGGCGACGTTGTGGTGGTGCAGGACGCGGACCTGGAGTACGACCCCCAGGATTATCCGCGCCTGCTGCAGCCGATCCTCGAGGGGAAGGCGGACGTCGTGTTCGGCTCGCGGTTTCAGGGCGGCCAGCCGCACCGGGTGGTCTATTTCTGGCATATGGTGGGCAACAAGGTCCTCACCCTGCTCTCGAATATGGCCACGAACATCAACCTCACGGATATGGAGACCTGCTATAAGGTATTCCGCCGCGAGGTGCTGCAGCGGATCGAGATCGAGGAGAACCGTTTCGGCTTCGAGCCTGAGATTACCGCGAAGGTCGCCCGCCTCGGCGTGGTGATCTACGAGGTGGGCATCAGCTACTACGGCCGCACTTACGCCGAGGGGAAAAAGATTGGCTGGCGCGACGGCTTCCGCGCGCTCTGGGCGATCGCGAAGTACAACCTGCTGCGCCGCTGAAGCGCGCGCGGTTTCAGACCTTGACCTCGGCGCGCGCGCCGCCGGCCGCGGCCGAGCGGTAGATGGCCTCGAGAATGACCAGATCGCGGCGCCCCATCTCGCCGGGCACGGGAGATTCGCGCCCCTCGCGCACGCAGCGCGCGAAATCGTCCATCTGCAGGGCCTGCTGGCTCTCCGGCGCTGCGCCGATCCGGGGCGCGCCCGCGCTGGTGCGGATCTGGATGCCGCCGTACGAGAACGCCGGGGCGAACTCGATCCAGCCGCGCTCCCCCTCCGCCCGGAAACGGTCCTCGCCGCCGTTGTAACTGGTGCTGAACTCACCCGAAGCGCCGTTGGCGAACTCCATCGCCCATGTGATCCCCTCCTCGACGTCCCGGAAAAGATCGGCCCGCCGCTTCGGGTGCTCGCGGGCCCGCACCGCCACCGGCGCGAAGGTGGCGTGCGCCGCCCCGTCCGCATCGGCCGCGAGGCACGCCGCCTGCACGCAGTAGATGCCGATGTCCATCAGTGGCCCCCCGCCGGCGAGGGCCTTCTCCACCCGCCAGACGCGGCGGTTGATGGTGAAGGCGAGCCCGCCCGACAGGCGCCGCAGGGGCCCAAAGTCCCCCTCGCGCGCCAGCCGCCGCAGCTCGCGGTGGTGGGGCTCGAAATGCAGCCGGTAACCGATCGACAGCCGCACCCGCGCCGCGCGGCAAGCCGCGAGCATCGCATTACAGTCCGCCGCGGTGTTAGCCATGGGCTTCTCGCAGATGACGTGCTTGCCGGCCCACGCCGCCGCGATCACATGCTCGGGGTGCAGGGCGTTAGGGGTGACGACGTAGACGATGTCGATGTCCGGGTTGTCCACCAGCCGCGCCATCGTCGCGTAGGCATAGACGTTGCGCTCCGGGAACCCGAACTCGCGCGCCCACGCAAGGCCCTTGTCGCGGTTGCCGGTGATCACGCCCCGCAAGGCGCACGCGCGGGTGAGGCGCAGGGCGGGAGCGAGCTGGCCGCGGCTGTAATTGCCGAGGCCACAAAGGGCGACGCCGAGCGGGCGTTCGGGTTCGCCGGCCGTCCCGCGCGCGGGCCAGCCGAGGGTCGCGGCCCCTGCGGTTAGGCCGCCGAGGAAACTGCGCCGCGTCGCCAAGGGGAGGGGGTTCATGCGCGGAACGAGCGTTGGCCCTTGGCCCCGCCCGACGCAAGCCACGGCCGCTTTCCCGCTCGAAAGCCCTCGCGCCTCCCGCCACGGCCGCGGCCGCCGGCGATGATCCCCCGCGTCCAGCTCGTCCTGCTGCTCACCCGGCGCGTCCCCGCCCTCCGGGGCAAGGTGCGGGTCAAGCGCGTGCTCCTCCCGGAAGGGGCCCCCCAGGCAGCTCCGCCGTCGTGCTGCCCGGCGGGGCCAACTTCTGCTCCGACCCGACCCGCAGCGGGTTGAGCTACGCCAAGGCCAGCGGGTTCCTCGACCTCACTCCGGCGCGTCCGCGCCCGGGCAAATTTATCGCCGCCGACCGGCTCCTCGGGCCCATCGTCGACCCCAAGGAAGACCCCGCGGCGGACCTGCGCGCGCCCGGCGCCCTCTGCGCGGCCGGGGCGGAGGTTCAACAGCTTTACTGCGCCGGCTGCCACCAGCTGGACGACCGGGGCATCCCGGGCGAAGCGGCCAACTTCGCCGAGGATCAATCTCGCCTCGCCAAGCCGGATCGGAAACTCCTCGCCATCATCGAGCAGGGCGACGAGGCGCGCGCGATGCCCGCCTTCGGCGCAATCCTCTCCCCGCTGCAGCAGCAGGCCGTGCTGGCCTACCTGCGCTCGGCGTTCGGCGCACCCGCCCGCTGAGAGGTCAGCGGCCGGCGCCAGAGGCCGGGGGCGTCGCGGGCCGGCTCGGCACGCGTACCCACCGCATCCCGGCCGCCTCCGCCGCCCGGATGCCCGGCTCGGCATCCTCGAAGACGAGGCAATCGGCCGGGGCCACCCCCATCCGCCGGGCAGCCAGCAGGAACATATCGGGCGAGGGCTTGCCGTGGGTCACATCATCCGCCGTCACCACCACGGGGAACAGCGGGGCCAGGCCGGTGATCGCCAACGAGCGCTCGACGATGGGGCGCGGGCCACCGGAGGCGATGGCGACGGCCCGAGCCCCGGCCGCGCGTCGGGCGATGGCGGCAACGGCCTCGATCACGCGGATCTCCGCCTGCAGTTCCAAGAAGAGCGCCTCCTTGCGGTGAAAGACCGCCTCGGGGTCGATCGTCAGCCGGTAATGTGCCGCGAAAAGTTCGGCCACCTTGCGTGTCGGCACACCCCCGAGCGCATAGAACAGGTCCTCGTCCAGGGCCTCGCGCAGCCCCGCCTCGCGCATCGCGGCCGCCCACGCGCGGAGATGCAGGGGCATCGTGTCCACGAGCGTCCCGTCGAGGTCGAAGATGTAGCCTGCGAATTCGCCCGGCGGCAGTTCCAGCAGCATAGGGGTCGGGACGCTGCGTCCGCGGCCCCCGCGAGGCAAAGCGAAAGCGGCCGCCGCTCAGCCGTCCGCGGCCCGCCGGGGCGAGGCCCGGGGTGCGCACGGCGCGAGATCCCGGCCCACCGGCCGCTCGCCCAAGTGCTCGGGCGCGAGGCACGCGCAGTGCGTCCAGGCCGCGATCGCGCGCGGGCCCTCGGCGAGGAACGCGTGCGTGCCTTCGGCCCTGCTGACCCCCAGCCGGGCCACCAGCAGCCCCGCGGAAACGGTTCGCCGCGCCCCGACTCCGGGGCTAACTCTTCCGCCGCCAGCGCGTCCCCGCCCCTTGTGCCCAAGGTCACCTATCCTCTCTCGCTCAAGGTCTCGCTCTGGCTCGCCGCGAACCTGCTACTGCTCGCGATCCTCGGGGCCGGTTTTTTCCTCACCCAGGGCGGCGTCGGCTGGAGCGCGCTCGTCGCCGGGCCCAGCGGGGACCGCGTGCACGCGCTGTTCAACGTTATCGCGGGCGAAGCGGCGGCCGCCGCGCCCGGACCCGCCCGCGACGCGGTCCTCGCCCGCTTCGGCGGTGCGTACGGCGCGCAGTTCTCCCTCCACGGCCCGGGCGAGCTTGCCCTCGCCGGCAGCGGGTCCGCGCTGCCCCCCGCTCTGCGGGAGCGCCTGGAGTTCCGCGGGCCACCCCGACCCTTCCCCGGCGGGCGCCCGCGCGACCGCGGCGAGCGGATAGACGGCGGCCAACCCGGCGCGCGTCCCGGGGCCGGCGAACCGGCGGATCCCCGCGCCTCGCCGCGCCCCCGGCTGGAACGCGAGGGTCCGTTCCGCGGTGAGGTCTCACTCTTTCCCGCGGCGGAGCTCCGCCCGTTCCGCTTCATCTCCCGCACGCAGGACCCGCCCGCCTACTGGCTAGGAATGCGCGTGAACTTCGCTCCGGCCGACCGCGAACGGCCCGGGCGGCCGCCCTTCGCGATCCTGCTCGCCCGCCTCGACACGCTCCCGGGGCTCCTTCACCTGCTCAACCTCCAGTCGTGGCTCCTCGGCGCGGGCGCCGTCCTCGCGCTCTCCATCCTTTTCTGGCTGCCCTTGGTGCGCGGCATCACGCGATCCCTCCGCGACCTCACCGCCGCCACCGGCCGCATTGCCGAGGGCCGCCTCGACACCCGCGTCGACACCCGCCGCCGCGACGAGCTCGGCCACCTTGGGGAATCCGTCAACCGGATGGCCACGCGCCTCGAGGCCCAGCAGCACAGCCAGAAACGCTTCCTCGGCGACGTCGCCCACGAGCTTTGCTCGCCCCTCGCCCGCCTCCAGCTCGCGACCGGGATCCTCGCCGACCAAGCGCCCGCGGGCCTCCGCGACACCGTCGGCGACGCGCGCGAGGAGGTGCAGCAGATCAGCACCCTCGTGAACGAGCTGCTCGCCTTCACCAAGGCGGGGCTGCATCCGCGCACGGTCACGCTGACGCCGGTCGCCGTCGAGCCGCTCGCGCGCGAGGTCGTGGCCCGCGAGGCGCCGGGCCATCCGGTCGAGTTCGCGTTCCCGCCGGACCTGCGCGCGGCCGCTGACAACGATCTGCTGCGCCGCGCCCTCGCCAACTTGGTGCGCAACGCCGCGCGCTACGGCGGGCCGGGCAACCCGGTCACGCTCTCCGGCGCCACCGCCGCGGGCCGGGTCACGCTCGCGGTGGAAGACGAGGGCCCAGGCGTGCCGGCGGCCGACCTGGACCGCCTGGGGGAACCCTTCTTCCGGCCCGAGCTAGCGCGCACGCGCGAGGGGGGCGGGGTCGGGCTCGGCCTCGCGATCGTCCGCACGAGCGTCGCCGCCTGCGGGGGCGAGGTGCGCTTCGCCAACCGCAGGCCGCGGGGCTTCCGCGCGGAGCTGACGCTCGGCGCGGCCTGACCGGCCCCCGCCACCGGCTGGCGCCTAGCGTTCGAGACGCCGGTACTTGATCCGCCGCGGCTGGTCGGCCTCGCGCCCGCGGCGGCGCCGGAAGTCCTCGAGGTAGCTCGAGTAGTTCCCGTTGTGCCAGAACACGGTGCTGTCGCCCTCGAACGCGAGGATGTGCGTCGCCACCCGGTCGAGGAACCAGCGGTCGTGCGAGACCACGACCGCGCAGCCCGCGAACTGCCCGAGGCCCTCCTCGAGCGCGCGGATCGAGTTCACGTCGAGGTCGTTGGTCGGCTCGTCGAGCAGCAACACGTTCGCGCCGCCGCGCAGCAGCCGGGCGAGGTGGACGCGGTGGCGCTCGCCGCCGGAGAGGATCCCAACCTTCTTCTGCTGGTCGGCCCCGGTAAACCCGAACTGGGCGCAGTACGCGCGCGCGTTCACCTCGCGCCCGCCCAAGCGCAGGAGTTCCTCGCCACCGCTGATCGCCTCAAAGATCGTGGCCCCGTCCGGCAGGCCGTCGCGCGACTGGTCAACGTGCGCCAGCTTCACGGTGTCACCTAGCCGGAGCGTCCCCTGGTCGGGTTGCTCGGCGCCCGTGATGAGCCGGAAAAGAGTGGTCTTGCCGGAGCCGTTGGGCCCGATGACGCCGACGATCCCGCCCGGCGGGAGGGCGAAGGAGACGTCCGTGAACAGGAGCCGGTCGCCGTAGGCCTTCGCGAGGCCGCGCGCCTCCACCACCAGTGTGCCGAGCCGCGGGCCGGGCGGGATCACCAGCTCGTACTCGCGCTCCTGGGTGGCGACGTCCTCGCGCAGCATCGCCTCGTACGCGTTGATGCGGGCCTGAGACTTGGCCTGGCGCGCGCGCGCCGACTGGCGGATCCAATCCAGCTCGCGGGCCATCGCTTTGCGCCGGCGATCCTCGGTGCGCTGCTCCACCGCGAGGCGCCGCTGCTTCTGTTCCAGCCACAAAGAATAATTGCCCTGCCACGGGATCCCGTGGCCTCGGTCCAGCTCAAGGATCCACTGCGCCACGTTGTCGAGGAAGTAGCGGTCGTGGGTCACCGCGATCACGGTGCCAGAGTAACGCGCGAGGTGCTGTTCGAGCCAGTGGACGCTCTCGGCGTCGAGGTGGTTGGTGGGCTCGTCCAAGAGCAGAATGGACGGTTTGCGGAGCAGGAGCCGGGCGAGGGCGACGCGGCGGCGCTCGCCGCCGGAGAGGGCGTCGACGGGCTGGTCCCCGGGCGGGCAACGCAGGGCCTCCATCGCCATCTCGACCTGCGGCGTGGTGTCCCAAGCGTCGAGGGCGTCGATCTTCTCCTGCAGTTCCCCCTGGCGCGTGAGGATGGCGTCCTTGGCCGCGTCGTCGGAAGCGGCGGCGAGCTCGTCCCAAGTGGCGTCGTAGGCGGCGACCAGGTCGGCGAGGGGCCGCACCCCCTCCTCGACGCAGGCGCGGACGGTGGCGCCGGGGGTGAGGCGGGGTTCCTGCTCGAGGAGGCCGAGGGTGTAGCCGGGCTCGAAGTGGAGGCGGCCCTCGATCTCGGTGTCCTCGCCGGCGAGGATGCGGAGGAGGGAGGACTTGCCGGAGCCGTTGAGGCCGAGCACCCCGATCTTGGCCCCGAGGTAAAAGGACAGGGAGATGTCGCGCAGGATCTCCTTGCGCTCGATCTTCTTGGAGACGCCGAGCATCGAGAAGATGATCGTCGGGGCGGCTTCGGGTTTGGGCACGCGGAGCGCTTACCGGGGTCCCGGGGGCAAGAGAAGCGGAAACTCGCGGAACTAGGGCGTTGCCTGCGCCGGCAGAGGCCGCCATCGGCCCAGATCCTCCCGTTCCCGCCCGGAAACCCCTCCCCCGCGAATCCGCTGCTGCGCTCGCTCGTGCCCGTCCCAGGCCTCCGCCTGGCCCCCAAGGGCCTCTGGCGGGCGCCCGGGCTGGTACCGACGGCGACGCTCTTCGCGCTGGTCCGGAGCAACAGTCACGACTGGGGCGGCGTGCTGACTTATGCCGCCTAACTGCTGGCCTGCGAGCCTCTGCCGGGCGCGGTGGTGCTGGCCTGGGTCGCACGACGCCCAGTGGGTGGGGGGGCTGCTGGCCCTCGCGCTGCCGGCGGGCTTCGCCCTCGAGGGGCGCAGGGAGACTTCGCTGACGAACCCGAGGCGGAGCGTGCGGTGGCTGTTCGTCAGCCCGACGTTCTTCCTCGGGATGGTCTACTGCTGAGCCCTAGAGCTCGCCAAGCACCGCTGGCACCGCGCGCCCGCCGGTGACCTGCGCCGCTACGCTTGGGTGGGCCGCGGCGAGGCCAGCGGTCTCGTTCCCCTCATCTGGACGCGGCGCCCCGCGATCACTCGCGGCTGCTGGCCTCCGGCGCCCTCGTGCTGCTGCTCACCGCGGGGATGCAGGGCTCACTCTGGTGGCGCCCAAACTTGCCGGGCTTCGTCGAATGGGCCCGCGCCGCCAGCGACCTCCGCCCCGACCCAGATATGCAGGACCTGCGGGAGACGCGCCTGTGGATCCGCCAGCACACGGAATCGGACGCGGTGCTGGTCCTCAATGCCTTCACTCCGGAGAACATGCGCCGCGACCACTGGGGCGCTCGACCGCACGCTGCTGGGGGTGCACTTCTATTACCCCGCCCTCGCGGAGCGCCGCCTCTGGTTTGAGGGGCCGAACTACATCCTCGACACGACCAAGGCCTGGATCCGCGCCTACCTCGCGGCCAACTTCTTCTACGGCGGCCAGCCCCTCGAGTCGGGCATCGTCGCCAACGCCCCCAGTTACGCGCTCATCGACCGCCACCTCTGCGACGAGGCGGCCGTCACGCTGCCCGTGGGCGCCAGCGTCTTCGCCAGCGACCGCTTCGAGGTCTACCGCCTGTCCCGGACGAAGCCCGAGAGCGGCGGCGGCGGCCTCTAACCGCCGCGCCGACCGTCAGGCCCGCGGCCGGGCCGGCTGATACACCGTCTGGTCGAGGTCCGCGGCGAGCAGGCGCCGGAAGGTGGGCAGGTCGCGCACCGCCCGCAGCGCGATCAATTGCCGCGCAAGGTTGCCGACCGCCGTGCCCTCCAAGGCGAAACTCACCACCGGCACGCCCGCGGCGTCGGCCGTGGCTTCGCACAGCAGGCGGTTGCGGGAGCCGCCACCCACCATCAGGATCCGCCGGAAAAGGCGGCCGGTCATCCGCTCGAACGCCCTCAGGGCATCCGCGTGGCCGCGTCCCAGAGAGTCGCAGATCAAGCGCACGTAACCCGGCAACCCGGCCGGAACCTTCAGCCGGCGCGCGCGCAGGTGGGCGTCGATCGCCGCGCGCATCGAGGTGGGATTGGTGAAGACCGCATCGGTCACCTGCAGCAACCCCGCCGGGGCGGGCAGCCGGCCCGCCGCGTTGATCAGGGCCGCCCATTCGCGGTCGTTGCCCGGCCGCCGGGCGAAATCCTTCAGCGTGCCCTCGAGGAGCCACAGGCCCGGCACATTGGTCAGCGGCCGGTAACGGCCGTCGGCGATGCGCTCGTTGGCCACCCGGGCCGCAAGCGCCTCGGGCCCGAGCACCGGGGTTTCACTCTCGAAGCCCAGGAGCGACCAGGTGCCGGAACTAAGGAAGGCGTCCCCGCCGGCCGGATCGGCCGGCATCGCGTCGTAGGCGCAGGCGGTGTCGTGCCCGGGCACGGCGATCACCTTGGTCCGGCGCAGCTGCGGCGCGGTCCCGGCAACCGCGGGCAGGAGCCGGCCGAGGGAGGCGCCCAGCGGCAGCGGCGGGGTGAACCAACCGGGGGGCAGACGGAAGTGGTCGAGCGTGGCCCGGGACCAATCGCGCGCGCGGACATCGATCAGCTGCGAGGTGCTCGCCACGGTGAACTCGTTCTCCATCCGGCCCGAGAGCAGGAAGTTGAAGTAGTCCGGGAGCAGCAGGCAGCGCGTGGCCAGGTCAGTGATGGCGGGGCAGCGCGCCACGGTCTCCGCCAGCTGCAGGGAGGTGTTGTAGAAGACGTTCGGGATGCCCGTGGCGGCGTAGATCCGCTGCAGGGCAGCAGGGGTCCGCGCCAGGCGGCCGAGCCCTTCCTGAGTGCGGGCATCGCGGTAGGCGTGCACCGGGAAGACGAGGCGGCCCGCGTCGTTCACCAGCGCGTAGTCCACGCCCCAGCAGTCGACGCCCACCGAGGACAGGACGGCCCCGCGGGGCAGGGCCGCGGCGGCCGCGCGGAGGCCCGCCTGCGCCTCGTGCCAGAGCGTTCCGAGGTCCCAGTAGTCGTGCCCCGCGAGGCTGTGGAAGGCGTTGGGAAAGCGGTGGACCTCGGTGAGGCCGAGCCGGCGGCCGTCCCAACGGCCGAGGATCACGCGGCCGCTGGTGGCGCCGAAGTCGAGGGCGGCGGAGTAGACGGTCCGGGGCATCGCCCGGAGTAAAGCTGCCGCCGGGGCGGCGTCACATAAAATTCGCGGGCGCCGGCCGGCCGGGAAAATCCGAGGAATCCCGTTGCCAGCGCCCCGCCGCGGCGCAGATTCCCTGCCTTCTCCATGCTCAACCGCGAGCGCACTCCCCCCACCGGCCGCCGGGTCCAGCTGATGGCCACCTGCCTCTGCGACGCCTTCTATGACGAAGTGGCCGCCGCCACAGTCGAGGTGCTGGAACACGCCGGAGTTGAGGTCGCCTTTCCGGAGGGCCAGACCTGCTGCGGCCAGCCCGCGTTCAACGGCGGCGACTGGCCCGCCTCCCGCCGCGTCGTGCGCCACACGGTCCGAACTTTCGCTGGGGAGGACCCGGTCGTCGTACCCAGTGCCTCCTGCGCTGCGATGCTGTTTCACGGGGCGGTGCTGGAATTCGAGCGCGAACCCGACGCCTCCGCGGTCGAGGCCCTCGGCCGCCGCACTTGGGAACTCGCCGACTATCTCGTCAACGGCCTCGGCGTCCGCACCTGGCCCGGCCGCTACCCGGCGAAGGTCGCCCTGCACCGCTCCTGCCACTCCCGCGGCACCGACAGCGTCGCCGCCGCCCTCACGCTCCTCCGCTCGATCGCCGGGGCCGAGCTGATCGAGTTCGGCGAGGCCGAGCAATGCTGCGGCTTCGGCGGCACCTTCGCCGTGACCTTCCCGCACCTCTCCGGCGCGATGGGCCAGCTGAAGCTGGAGCAAGTCCGCGCCGCCCAGCCCGACGTCTACGTCTCGGCCGATATGAGCTGCCTGATGCACCTCGGCGGCCTCGCCGCCCGTGAGGGCCGGCCGATCCGTACGCTCCACCTCGCCCAGGTGCTCCGCGACGCCCTCCGGGGCGGGGAGGCCCAGCCGTGAGCGTCCAGGCCATCGACCGCTTTGCGGCCGCCCTCCCCGCGGACAAGCGCGCCTCGGTCTACCAGAGCACCAAGACCACCCACGAGAAACGCACGCGCCTGCTCTTCGACCAGTTCGCCGATCCGGACCGCCTCCGGGTCCTCGCCGGCGAGATCAAGCAGCACGCGATCGAGAACCTCGACACCTACCTGCCGCAGGCCGAGGCCCGCCTCCGCGCGAACGGCGCCCAAGTCCACTGGGCCGGCACCGGCGAGGCCGCCTGCGCCCTTGTACTCCGCATCATGCGCGAGCGCGGCGCCACCAAAATGGTGAAGGCCAAGACGATGGTCAGCGAGGAGATCGAGCTCGCCGACTACCTCGGCCGGCACGGGGTGGAGGCGGTCGAGACCGACCTCGGCGAGTTCATCGTCCAGATCGACCACGACCACCCCAGCCACATCGTCCGGCCGATCATCCACAAGAACCGCCGCGAGATCGCCACCAGCTTCGAGCGCGAGGGGCTGGGCGCCTACAACGACGATCCCGCGACGATCACCCGCCGCGCCCGCCACCACCTCCGGCACAAGTATCTCGCGGCCGACGTCGGCCTCACCGGGGCGAACTTCCTTTCCGCCGAGAGCGGCCGCATCGCCCTCGTCACCAACGAGGGCAACTCCCGCTTCAGCGTCGCCGCCACCCGCTGCCACATCGTCCTCGTCGGGGTCGAGAAGATCGTCCCGCGCGACCGCGACCTCGGCATCCTGCTGAACCTGCTGGGCCGCTCCGCCACCGCTCAGGACCTCACGGTCTACACCGAGTTCATCTCCGGCCCCCGCGATCCCGCCCAGCCCGACGGACCCGAGGAGATGCACGTCATCTTCGTCGACAACGGCCGAACCGAGGTGTTGGCCGGGGAGTGCCGGGAGATCCTCCGCTGCATCCGCTGCGGCGCCTGCCTGAACGTCTGCCCGATCTACCGTCAAGCCAGCGGCCACGCCTACCGCAGCGTCTATCCCGGGCCCGTGGGCGCCGTGCTCTCGCCGCTGCTGCTCAAGGAGAACTTCCCGCAGAAGGCGGACCTGCCCAAAGCCTCGTCGCTCTGCGGCGCGTGCCACGAGGTCTGCCCGGTCAACATCCCCATCCCCGACCTGCTCCTGCGGCTCCGCGCCCGCGCCAAGGAGGAGAACGTCCCCTCCCCCGGCACGCCGCCGATGGCGCCCTGGGCCCTGCTCGCCTCCCAACCGACCGCGTGGCGCACCGCCCTCGTCGCCGGCCGCGCCCTCAACGTGCTCCCCACCCGGCTGATCCCTGTCCCCGCCCTGCAGGCTTGGACCGCCTCGCGCGAGCTGCCCGCGTGGCGCGGGGGGGAATTCCGCCGCTGGCTCAAGGCCCGCCGACGCCCCGCGCCCCCCGCCCGATGACCGACGACCGCGAGTCCATCCTCTCCCGCGTCCGCGGCGCCCTCGCCCCGCTGCACCAGCGCGCCCCGCTCCCCGCCTACGATTCCGAGATCGCCGTGCTGCGCAGCCTCCTCGCCGGCCGCGACCTCGCCGAGCTGTTCGCGGAACGGCTGCGTCGCGTGAACGGCCTCGCCCTCACCTCGCCCGCCGCGGTGGTCGCGCACCTCCGCGCCGGCGGCCACCGCCACGGCTACTGCGATCCCGCCCTCTGGCCGGAGCTCGCCCCGCATTTCGCGGACGGCTTCACCGTCGAGACCACCTTTGACCGCACCCGCGTGGACGATTACGGCTTCGGCATCACTCGCGCCGCCGGTGCCATCGCCGAGTCCGGGACCATCATCCTCCACGACCGCTCCACCTCCAGCCGCCTCGGGGCGCTCGCCCCCTGGGTGCACATCGCGGTGGTCGCCCGGGCGGACATCTTCGGCGATGTGACGCAGGCCGTCGCGGCTCTGGGGGACGACCGCAATGTGGTCTGGTGCACCGGCCCGTCCAAGACGGCCGACGTCGAGGGCATTTTGATCGAGGGCGTCCACGGCCCCGGCGAACAGCTCGCGCTGATCGTGCCGTAGGCGGGACGACGGCCACCGCATCGTCCGTGCGCGTGCCGCGCGGCGGCGCTCGGCAAGCGACAGAGCGCGAACCCGGCTTGGGAGCTTGCCTTCGATTCACCATCGATGCTCGTTCGCCCGTAGACCCGTGATCGCCGCTGCGGAATCAAGGCGGCGGTCCGCGGCTGATTGCTTCCGACGGTCGCGCGCTGGGACGGAGGCCACACTCGCTCTTCACCCCGGGCCAAGATGCCCCGGCTACATCGGACGAGAGTGATTCGGCAGGCGATGAAGTCCGAAAGACCGGGGCGACGCGCCCCAGCTACATCGAGCCCCGGCCGCTCCAGCCCAAAGTTCAGTCCGCAATGGAGCGGCTTGGTGTAGCTGGGGCACGCCACCCGGTCGTGCCTAACGAAAACCAATCCCGACCCCAGGCAGGGACTGCTCCGCGGAAGCGGGTGCGGACAAGAACCGAGGCCGCAAGCCTCCCCCACAAGCAAACCGGCGCGCCCCCCGCAGGGAAGCGCGCCGGCGCAAAGGGCGGAACTCCGCCCGGGTCAGAACATCCCGCGGAGGCCGAACACCCAGTTCGCCCCGTACTCCTGCAGCTGCCGCAGGGCCCGCTGCTGGCCCTCCACCACGCCCGGCGCGGTGTGATACCAACGCACCGGCATGCCTGTGATATTGCGAACCTGCGTGTACAGGGTCAGCCGCGGGGTGAGGCGCCAGTTGAGCGAAAGGTCGAACTGGGTCCGCTCACCCTGATACTGGCCATAGGTGGTGCTGTCCGGGGTGTCCGGGCGCCACACCATCCCGACGGCGCCATTGAACTTCTTGTACGCGTAGCCGAGGCGCGAGGACACGCGGTACGGCGCTAGGTTGGCCCGGCGGCGGTCCGCGTAGGCCCGCGAGAAGGCCACGTTGAAGTTCAGGCCCCGCAGGTACTCGCTCGGCAGGAACCCGAGGGTCTGGTTGTACGCCAGGTCCATCGAACGGAAGGTCTGCTCGTCCGGACTATTGACCGTCGTGCGGAAGGTGTACGACGCGAAGTCGGGATCATCCACGCCGAAGTCCGCGGCCGAGAAGTCGAAGGTCTGGCGGAAGTTGGTCGCCTTCACCTGGGTCAGGTCGAGGGTCAACTGGCCCGGCGAGCGCCCGCGGAAGTAGTACGCGAGGCGGGACTGGAACTTCTTGTGGTACTCGGGCTGCAGCGCCGCGTTCGGCGCCGAGACGCGCAGGTTGACCTCGTCGATGCCCCACACGCCCGTGATGCTGTCGATCGGCGGCCGGGAGATCGACTTGTTGAAGCCGATCTGGAACTCGAAGTCCGGCAGGATGTAGTACTTGAACATGATCGACGGGAAGTAATTCCGGTACACCGAGGAGCGGGTGACCCGCGGGTTGTGGGTGTACTGGTAGATCATCCCCGGCAGGGTCAGCGCCCGGCCGCCGTTGGTGCCCGGCGCGTTCACCGGATACCCGGCCGCCAGCACCTGCGCACGCGTCAGCGGATCGAACTCCCGCACGTCGTTCTGGGTCTCCTCAACCCGGACGCCCCCCAGCATCGTCAGCTTGGGCGACAGCCGCACGGTCGCCTGGGCGTAACCCGAGGTCACCGTCTGCTGGAAGTCCCGCGGGTTGGCGAAGAACGACGAGTAATAGTTTTCCGGCGTGCCCATATGCGTGAACCAGCCCGGCTGATCGCGGAACAACAGCGCCACCGCCTGCCGGTTAACGCGCTGCGGCATCCCCTGCCGGCCGTTCACATTGAACACCGTCAGGCCGTTCGTCGTCCCCATATCAAACGGGTGCGGCGAGATGAACTTGGGCCCGAGGTTGGACCAGTTGCCAAAGGCGGTGCTGATGTTGGCGCCGTTGGTCGGGTTCACGGCCACGGTGTTGCCGCCGGGGCCGGTGTACGACCAGATGTTCCAGTCGCTCACGCTGTTGTTGTTACGGTCCTCGACCGCGACCTTGCCGCCGACCTTCAGCGAGGTCGGGAAGCGCTCGAGGAACGGCACCGCCCAGCGGGCGTTCAACTGCGCGCTCTGAATCTCGGTAATCCAGGTGCGGTCGTCGTTGTTCGCCCGCGTGCCACCGGAACGGTTGTTGGTGTCGACGTAGTTCGCCCGGTCGAACCAGTCCGGGCCCGAGGTCTGGCGGATCGACCACTCCCAGGACTCCTGATGCGGCCGGGTCGCGGTGAAGCCCGCTGGGACGCTGCCGCCCTCGCTATTGAGGAAGCCGCGCTCCAGCGACTCGTAATTGTTGACCGAGCGGGAATAGCCCAGCGCGCCGTCCACCACCCAACGCCCTTCCTTATACTCGAAGCGCGGGGAGAAGGTGCGGGTGTAGGTCAGCTTCGCGGAGGTGCCGCCACCGTTGTTCAACTGGGCCGCGTTGGCCGTGCCCTCGCGCTGCGCGATGACGTTCGTGAGGCCGTCCCCTCCAACCGAATTGCGGCCGTTGTTGACGTTCGCGTTGTCGTTAGCCGCGACAAAGGTGAAGTTGCGGTTCCAGAATTCACCCTCGGTGTAGGTGTAGATGCCGGTCAGGGACACCACCAGTCTTGGGGTGACCTTCCAGTCCGCGGTCATCGTCACCGCGTCCTTCAAAATGGTCTTGTTGCCGTCCTTGAAGTCGATCTGGCGGATGACCATCGGGCGCGGGTCGGTCGCGTTGGGCGAGCGGTTGTAGCCGTTGTTCACCACGTACTGCTCGGTGTAGGAGTGCGCGTGGCTGGCGGAGAGCAGGATGCCCAGGCGCTGGTTGAAGAACGACTCGGCGTAGTCGATGGAGTAGTTGGGCTTCCACTTGTAGGATTCTCCGTCCCGCGGACCGGCGGTCTTGCGCCAAGTGAACTCCTCGGCGTTGAAGTTGAGGCTCGTGTTGTAGGCGAGCGTGCGGCCCCTCCGGTCGAAGGCTCGCTTGGTACGCATGTTGATCGTGCCGGCCGGGCTGTCGGCGTCGGAATCCGGCGCCGTGGTGCGGTTGATCTCGATGGACTCGATGGCGGTGATCGAAAAGCCCTCGAAGGAGGTTGCCCGGGAGTTGGTGCCGCCACCGCGGTTGGCGTCGGCGCTCGCCGAGCGGATGCCGTCGAAAGAAACGCCCACGTACTGGGAATCCATGCCTCCCAGGCGCGGGCCGCGAGCCTCGGACTCGACGTAGTCGAGGTCGACGCCTGGCAGATACTTGAGGAACTCGCCGACGTTGCCGTCGGTCACGTCGCCGAAGATGTCGGACGCCACCGAAGTCGTGATGCTCATCGAGCGACGCTGCGCCATGATGGCCTTGGCGTTGCCCTCACGCTCGGAGGACACGGTGAAAGCCTGCAACTGCACGACCCCGCCCCCGGCCGCAGTGCTGGTCAGGCGGATGTCCCGCACGGCCGCCTGGCCGGCCGCCACGGTGAAGGTCTCCTTCACGGTGGTGTAGCCCGCGTAATCGACGGTGATCGAGGCTGAGCCGGCCGGCACCTCGATGAACTGGAACGAGCCATCGCCCTCGGAGAAGGTGACCTTGTTGGTCCCATCGAGGGTGATCTGCGCATTGCGCACATACTCCTGGCTAACGGGGTTGAAGATGCGCCCCTGGATGATGCCCGTGGCTTGGGCGCGGAGGGCCGCGGGTAGGGCGAACAGGGTGGTGAGCACGACGAGGGTTCGCAGCCAGGTCGGGAGCGGGTCGGGGTTTGTTGTCATGTTGAAAACGGGGATTTCCAGCGGGAAGCCGGAGGGAAGGAAACTGCCGCGCTCGGTTTCAAGAAATCCCTCGGCGGCGTCAAGCCGTCGGGGAAAAGGCCTCCGGCCGGGATGGTCAGACTAGATCCAAGCCACGCATCGTGCCGGTGGAGGAGGCGAACTTGTCCGCCGTTAGGCCCATCCGCTGAAGCATCGAGACAAACAGGTTCGGCAAGGGGTTATTGTGCACGCGGTCGCAGCCCAAGAGCTGGCCGCGGCAGAACCCGCCGCCTGCGAGGAGCGTGGGCAGGTTGCTGAGGCCAAGGTTGTTGCAGATCCGCATCCGCCGCGGCTTGGCCGGCGCTGCCGTCCGCGCGAAGGCGGGGCGCATCGCGTCCAAAACGGGCGCGCCATCCCGAGGCCTGCCGCCCGGAGGAAGCCGCGGGGCGACACGCTCCGCTGGGTCGAGACACGGGCGGAGGGCGAAGCGGGGCGAGCAACCGGGATAGGGGTGGCCATCGGGGTCAGGGTTCAGGTGGGGCGGACTCGCCGGCGGAGCGGGCCCCGGGGCGGGGACAGGAAACCTTCCCGCGACCCGCCGAAAAAATGGCGAAGTGGCGAAAATCTCGTGCTTTTGCATCCGCCCGCGGGCCGGATCTGGAACCGCTGCGGGAAGGCGCAAAACAGAAGCCACGGCGCCAACGCCACCGCACTCCTAGGCCAGCGCCAACGCCAACCTCAGGTACATCGAGTTCCGCGTCCACGCGTACACCCCGTCCCCACCGTGACGCTCACGCCCGCCCCGGCGAACGGGATCAAACTGGTCGCCGCCCGGCGGAATCGCCACCCCCTCGGCCTCGCGAACCCGCCTCCCGCGCCCACCCACAGTCCGGCCGCGACGGGCGCCCCGGGCCACCCCATCCCGGCGCCCGGACGACACCCGCCGCCAACGCCTACGGCAGCAGCGGCGGCACGCGGCGCTCCCACGCCTCACCCCAGTTCCGCGCCCGGCCGGGAGCGCTCATTTCACTTCCAACTGAAACGGGACGAACATCTCGAGGCCCTCGAGGCTCAGTTGCGCCCAGATGGTGTAACGGCCGGCGCGCGGGATGGTCAGCTTGAAGTCGAGTTCCGTCCGCGGGGCCGGCCCGGGCCGCGCCGGTCCGGTTACGACCGGATGCAGGTGAGCGAAGCCGGAGCGCTCCGCGTCGAAGGCTACGAGGTGCGCGAACGCGTCCATCACCTCGCCGAGCGCGAACACCGCCCCGTCGACCCGCTCCACGCCAAAGCGCAGGTCCAGCGGCTGGCCCGCCCGCGCGGGCGCCGGGCGCGCGGCCAGCGTAAAACGGTGGCCCTTCCGCGTGAGCTGCTCGCCGGCGGCGACGGGGGCGGGCGCCAGCGGCGCGGAAGCGATGGCGGCGGGCGCCACCTCGACGTCCGCGCTCGCGTAGAGCCCGCGACCGGTGGCGGTCGGGGTGAAGTCCGCGAAGATTCGGTAGGGGCCCGGCCGCGCCGGGGTGAAGGTGAAGGCCCACTCCCCGGGTTGCGCGCCGGGCGCCGGGTGCAAGTGCTGGTAATCGGCCAAGGTGGGGTCGACGGCCAGCAGGTGCAGGCGGCGGGTGTGGGTCACCTGCAAGTCTTCCGGGCCGATCGCCTTGCCGCGCGCGGTCCGCAGGGTGACCACCGCCGCCACGGCGCGCCCGGCGACCGGCGGGGTGGCGGATGCGACCTCCATCACCACGGGCGACTTGACGGCGACCACCGGGATGAACTGCGGGTTGAGCGGGTCGCAGAATTCGATCGCTTGGCCGCCCTTCGCATCGACCCGGAAATCCATATGGTTGAGATCGCTACCCGTCGGGATCAGTCGCAGCAGCGCGAACACCACGGCGGCCCCCGCGGTGAGCGCGAGGAACTGGCCCCAGGCGAAGGGCGGGCGGGCGAGCGGCGGGGCGGAGGCGGCGGTGGACATCAGCGGGAAAGGCGGCGGACGAATTCCTCAGGGTCCCACTGGCTCCCATCCGTGCGGTGCGCGATCCGCCCGTCCGGAGCGATCAGCACCGTGGCCAGAGTGTGCTGGAGGATATCCCCTTGGAACTGGGTGCTGACCCCGAACTGGGCCAGCAAGTCGCGGATCGCCTGCGTCGGGCCGGTGAGGAAGGAGAAGTTCGCGGTGTCGATCCCCCGGATCGCCGCGTAGGCGTGCAGCACCCCCGGCGTGTCGTGGGTGGGGTCCAGCGTGATCGAGACCAGCTCGAGATTAACGACCCCCGCCTCCCGCGCGAGGCGCTGCGCGGTGATCATCTTCGCGGTTGCCGCCGGGCACATCGTGGCGAGGGGACAGCGGGTGAAGATGAAGTTGAGCAACACGTGCTTCCCGCGGAACCGCGCCATCTGCACGACGCGGCCGTCCTGGTCCAGCAGCGCGAAGTCCGGGGTGACCTCCCCGACCTCGCGGTAGGCGTGGCGCCCCCGCGTGTGCGTGTCCTGGCGCAACTGGAGCGCCGCCGCCGCGACCGCCTTGGCCTCGGTGGAAGCCTCGTCCGGCCAGATCCGCTCCAACCGGGGGACCCCGTCCCCGCCCTCTACCAGATCCGCCCGGATGCGTCGGCCCGCGCGCGCCACCGCCAACTCCTCCGGGCCCACGGCCAGCTCCATCGTCATCGCCGGCATATAGCCCTTGATTTCCTCGTGTTGGACGATCAAGGCGCCCCTCTCCGCCTCGACCTTCAGGATGACGCCGGTCAGCGGGTGCCGGACCTCGGCGGGGCGCGCGGCCGGAGCCTCGGCGTCCCGGCGGCAACCGGCCAGCGCCCCCACGAGGAGGCCCAGGAAGACAAATAGGGTACCCGCAGTCATCTACTAAACCGATCCGGCGGGAGACAAAATTGTCAAAGGGTTTGCGGCGCGGGCGCGCCCCGCTTCATCTCCCCGACCGCACCCATATGGCCACCAAAACGGAAGCCCACCGCACCACCATCCACCAGCCCGGGCTCGCCGCGTTCGCGGCCGCAGGTTCGGTGTGGGTCTTCCTGCTGGTCACGCTCGGAGCGTTCACCACCAGCATCAACGCGGGGATGGCGTTCCCCGACTGGCCGTTGTCCAACGGCTCGATCAACCCAGAGGGCTGGCTCTCGGACCTCTCGATGTTCGCGGAGCACTCGCATCGCCTGACGGGCGCCGTGATGGGCCTGATCACGGTCGGGCTGGCGTTCTGGCTATGGCGGCGCGAGGAGCGGGCGTGGCTGCGCCGCCTCGGCTTCTGGGCGCTGGGCATCGTGGTCCTGCAGGGGATCATCGGCGGCAAGCGGGTGCTCCTGCACGAGCTTCAGGTGCCGGGCATCACGATGTCGGTCGGCGAGATGCTGCGGATCCCCCACGGCATCCTCGCGCAGGTCTACGTCTGCCTGTTGATCGGGATCGCGGTCGGGCTGACGCGCCGCTGGATCGAGACCTCCGCCCCATTCGGCCCGCGGGTGCGCCGCGCGGGCATCGTCTGCTGCCTGCTGCTGCTGGCCCAGCTGGCGATCGCCGCGACGATGCGGCACAACAATGCGGGCCTAGCCATCGGCAGCTTCCCGTTCTCAACCCCGCCACCGGAAAACGCGCTGCTGCCCGCGGTGTGGGATTTCCGCATCGGCATCCATTTCGCTCATCGGGTGATGGCCGTGGTCCTTGCGGGGGCGCTCACTTGGTTCGCCTGGACCATCCGCCGCGACCCGGCCTCCGGCGCGGCGATGCGCGCCGGCGCCGCGGCCCTCGTCACCCTGCTGGTGCTGCAGATCCTGCTCGGGGCGATGGTGATCTGGACCCTGCGGCGCCCCGAGATGACGACCGCCCACGTCGTGATCGGCGCCCTCACGCTGGCCGTGACCTTCTGGCTCACCTGGTTCGCGCACCGCGACCAGCTGGACGGCCCCGCCCCGCTGGCCACCCCAGCCCGCGGATGAGTGCGCCGGACGCCGCGACGTTCCGCGATTACCTCGCCCTCACCAAACCGCGGCTGAGCCTGCTCTCGGTCCTGACGGCTCTGATCGGGTATTACGCGGCGCGCCCAGCGTCCGACCTCGCGGAAGTCTGCTGGCTGCTGTTGGGGACCGCCCTTGCCGCCGGCGGGGTGGCGGTGCTGAACCAATGGCTGGAACACGAGACGGACGCGCGGATGGCGCGGACCGCGGACCGGCCGATCCCGACCGGTAAGGTGCCAACCGGCTCGGCTTTCGTCCTCGGCTCGCTGATGTGCATCGTCGCCCTGTTCCTGCTGTTTGGGCGGGTGGACCGGCTGGCAGCGCTGTTCACGCTGCTCACGCTCGTTTCCTACTTGGCGTGGTACACCCCGGCCAAGCGCTGGTCGGTCTGGAGCACGGAGATCGGCGCGGTGGCGGGCGCCTTTCCGCCGCTCATCGGCTGGAGCGCCGGCGAGGGCCGAGTGAGCACGCTGGGCTGGATCCTGTTCGCGATCCTCTACTTCTGGCAGATCCCCCACTTCATGGCCGTGGCGTGGACCTACCGGCGAGACTACTCCGCGGTCAACTTCCCGATGCTGCCGGTGCGCGACGAGGCCGGGGGCAAAGTGGCGCTCTGGGCTCTGATCAACACGGTCGCCCTGGGCGTGGTCAGCCTGCTCCCCCTCTACTGGGGCCTGGCGACCTGGGTCTACGGGAGCGTGGCGGCCCTGGGTGGCGGCTGGTTCCTGTGGCGCGCGATCGTCTTCCTCCGCCCCGAGGGCCGGGACCGCGCGGCGCGCCGGCTCTTTTTGACCTCGATCCTTTACCTTCCGCTGGTTCTGGGTTCGCTCGTCGCGGACCGCCTGATCTTCCGATGAGCCTCCACGACATCCCCGCCCTCAACGCCGGCCTAAATGCGCTGGCCACGGTCCTGATGACCTGCGGCTTCGTCTTTGTCCGCCACGCGCTGCGTCAACCACCGGGGCCGGGGCGGACTGCGGCGCTGGGTCGCCACCGGGCGGCGATGCTCTCGGCGGGGGCGGTGTCGGCGGTGTTCCTCATCGGCTACGTCGCCCACAAGATTCTGGTGCGGGGCGTGCACACGCCCTTCGGGGGCACCGGGGCGATCGCGACCCTCTACTACACGATGCTGATCAGCCACATCCTGCTGGCGATCGCGATCGCCTACCTAGTGCCGCGCACCTTCTGGCTGGCGCTCCAGGGGAATTTCGAGCGGCACCGCCGCTGGGCGCGCTGGACCTTCCCGATTTGGTACTACGTGAGCGTGACCGGCGTGCTGGTGTACTTCTTCCTCTACCAGTGGTGGCCGGCGGCGCCGCGGGCCGCGGCCTGAGCCCACCCGCGCCCCGGCAGGCTCAGGGTGCGGGAAAAGAGAATCCCTCGCATTCGGCCACCTCGCGCAGGAAGGACAAGCGAGTCGGCCCGGACTGGTGGTCCGCCGGATCGCCCAGCAGCGCCCGCAGCATCCCGGGGGCGGAACGCGGCGCGGCGAGGGTGGTCAGGGCGGAGGGCGAGGGGGGCGGCGGGAACGGAGGCAAAGGGCCGTCGGCGGATTGGGAGCGCCCAGAGCGAAGCTTCAGGCTGCACGCTGCGCCAAGGCCTGGACGCCCGTCCGGGCCGTCCGCATTTCCCCAAGGATCACATCCGCCCGCTCTGCGAGGTAGCGGCCCCCCGAGGTGAGACGCACCGCTCTTCCCTCCCGTCGGAACAGGGCGACGCCCAATTCGTCCTCGAGCCCGCGAATGGCGTGGCTGACCGCCGACTGGGTCAGGCTCAGTTCCCGCGCCGCCTGGGTGAAACTGCCTACCTTCACCACGGTGGCGAAGGCGAGCAGGCGACGGCTATCGAGGATGGGCGGCATCACGCGGGGGGCCCGCTAGGCGCTGCTAGCAAATCCCATGCCCCGCATGTTTCTCGGCGGTCGGTATGAAAAAAATTCGCCTTCGCCGGAACCCAACCCCGCCCCGGACTTTACGCGCGGCTCCGGCGCGCTAGGGTCCGCGCCTTGAACCCGAAGTCGCTTCCCCGCCCCCTCGCCCGGTTGCTCCTCGCCGCCGCCCTCGCCACCCCCTCCGTCAGCGCTGACGAGGGGATGTGGCTCCCGCGCCAGATGCCCGACCTCGCCGGCCCACTCGCGGCCCTCGGCTTCACGGGCGATGCCGGGGCCTTCGCCGACGTCACTGCCTTCCCCCTCGGCGCAGTCGTCTCGCTCGGGGGTTGCAGCGCCTCCTTCGTCTCCCCGGATGGCCTGATCGTGACCAACCACCACTGCATCCAGGGCCCCCTGCAGTTCAATTCGCGGCCCGACCGCAACTTGATGGTCGGCGGCTTCCTGGCCCGGGAACGCGCCGCGGAGCTGCCGGGCGGACCCGGCTCGCGGGTGTTCGTGACCGTCGCGGTGGAGGACGTGACCGCCGCGGTGAAGGGCAACATCCCGCCGGACGTGACCGGCCGGACCTACTTTGACCTGCTCGAGCGGCGGCAGAAGGAGCTGACGGCGGCGCGCGAGCGGGAGCCCGGGTACCGCTGCACCGTGAGCTCCTTCTTCGAAGGCCTGCAGTACCTAGCGATCACCCAGCTGGAGATCCGGGACGTGCGGCTGGTGTACGCGCCGGCCGCGGGGATCGGCAACTTCGGGGGCGAGACCGACAACTGGCGGTGGCCGCGGCACACGGGCGACTTCGGCTTCCTGCGGGCGTACGTGGGTCCGGACGGCCGGCCCGCGGCACCGGCACCGGGCAACGTGCCCTATCGCCCGAAGCACTGGCTGAAAGTCTCGGCCGCCGGCGCGTCGCCCGGCGACCTAGTGTTCGTGGCAGGTTACCCGGGCCGCACCGCGCGGTTCCCGTCGTTCGACACTATCCGGGAGACAGTCGAATTCAGCCTGCCGAGGCTGCTGCAGCGCTCCCCGGAACAGATTGCCTTGCTCGAACGCGTGGGCGCCGAGGACCCGGAGACGGCGCTGCGAGTGTCGACGCGGATCCGCGGCCTGAACAACACGCTCACCAAGACCCGGGGCGTTCAAGAGGCGATGGTCCGGGGTGGCGTGCTGGCGCAGAAGGAGGCGGCAGAAAGGGAACTGCTGGCGTGGATCGAGGCCAATCCCGTGCGGCGCGCTGAGTACGGGGACGCGATCCCCGGGATTCGCACCCTGCAGGCCGAGCGGGCCCGCCTGCGCGAGCGCAACCTGCTCCTCGGGGAATTCACCGGCGCCGGCACGGCTCTCGGCGCAGCCGAGAGCCTGCATCGCCTCGCTGTCGAGGCCGCCAAGCCCGACGCCGAGCGCGATCCCCAATTTCAGGAACGCAACTGGCCCCGCCTGCGCGAGGGCCTCGAACGGCTCCAGCGCAGCCTCGACCGCCGCGCCGACCGCGCGCTCCTCGCCTACCACCTCGAGTCCATCGCGAAACTGCCCGCGGACGCCCGCCTCACCGTGCTCGACCGCCTGGTCGGCCTGACCCCCGGCCAGGAGCCCGCGGCCGCGACCGCCGCCATCTCGTCGTGGGTCGAGCGCCACGTCACCGCCTCGCGCCTCTACGAGCGGGACTTCCGCCTCGGTCTGTTCGGTCAGGACCCCGCGGCCCTCGCGGCGGCGGCGGATCCGCTGCTGCAGCTGGCCGCGGCCCTTTTCCCGGTGCAGGAACAGGTGCGCACCGAGGCGAAGGACTACAGCGGCCGCCTCGCCCGCCTCAGCCCGGTGCACGCGAAGGCGGTGTTGGCCCACGCTGGCGGACGCGTTGCCCCGGACGCCAACGGCACCCTGCGGATAACCTACGGGACCGTGAAAGGCGTCGAGAGCCGCGATGGCCTCTTCTACCTGCCGCAGACCACCCTGAGGGGCATCGCGGCCAAGGCCACCGGCACGGGCGACTTCCAGGCCCCCGAGGCCCAGCTGGCGGCCATCCGCGCCCTCCGCGCGGGCACGGCATCCCCCTACGTGGACCCGCGCTTGAAGGACGTGCCGGTGAACTTCCTCTCCAACGTTGACACCACCGGCGGCAATTCCGGCTCCCCCACCCTCAACGCCCGCGGCGAGCTCGTGGGGCTCCTCTTCGATGGCACCTACGACACCGTGGCCTCGGACTATTTCCACGACCGCGAGCGGACCCGCAGCATCCACTGCGATTCCCGCTACCTGCTCTGGGTCCTGACCGCGGTCGAGCGCGCGGACGAGCTCCTGGGCGAGCTTACTCAAGTACCTTGATGCCGGGCGCGCCGCGGCGGCGTCAGCCGGGCCTCAGGGCCAAGGCCGACTTCCGGCTCAGCGGCGGAAGGACTTCGTGAAGTCCTCCGCCACCTGCTGGACGACCTTCTTCTCGTGGCGGGAATTGGCGATCAGCTCGTTGAGCTTCTTTTCCCACGCGGCGCTGTTCATCGGGAGCTCCACGTTCTGGCCGAGCAGCGAGGAGAAGAGCAGCACATTGGCGAGCTCGACCGAGCCCATCCCCTCAGCGCCGGGGGCAATGAGGGGGGTGCCATCGAGGATCGAATCGACGAAGTTCTGGATCAACGTGCAGTGCGCGTTCGGGGCATTGTCGAAGGGAATCTCGACATTCCAGACCTCGGGCTTGGCGAAGCCGCTCTTGGAGGTCTGGGAGAACTGGACCATATCCGCGTCGTTGCGGGTGAAGTGGATCTTGTTGTTCTCGAGGACCACCTTGCCGCGGGTGCCGCAGAGCTCAAAGCGGTTGGTGCCGGGGGCCTCGCCGGTCGAGGAGATGAACACACCCGTGGCGCCGCTGGCCCACTCCAGGTAGGTGGTGATGTTGTCCTCGACCTCGATCTTGTGAAAGCGGCCGAGCTGGCAGAAGCCTCGGACGCGGGTGGGCATCCCGCAGAGCCACTGCAGCATATCGAGCTGGTGGAGGCACTGGTTGAGGAGGACGCCGCCGCCCTCGCCCTTCCAAGTGGCCCGCCAGCCGCCGCTGGCGTAGTAAGCCTCGGTGCGGAACCAGTCGGTGATGATCCAGTTCATCCGCACCAGCTCCCCCAGCTCGCCGCTCCGGATCAGCTGGCGCAGCTTCAGGTAGCGGGGCTCCACGCGCATCTGGAACATCCCGGCAAACACCTGCTTCGGCCGCGCCGCAGCGCAGGCGATGAGGCGTTCGGCATCGGCCTTGTGGGCGGAGATCGGTTTCTCGACCATCACATGGAGGCCGTTCTGGAGCGCGTCGATGCCGAGCGAAGTGTGCAGGAAATGCGGGGTGGCGATGACGAGCGCGTCGATTTCCCCGGAACGAATCATCTCCTCGGCGCTGGTGAAGGTCTTCAGCCCGGGACGGCCTTTGTAGGCCTCGAGGCCGGGGGCAAAGGCGTCGCTAACGGCCGTCAAGGTGCAGCGAGAGACCTTGTTCTCGAGCAGGTAACCGGCGTGGAACCGGCCGATGTTGCCCAGACCGACGATGCCGAGACGAACGTTTTTCATTGGGGGAAGGTAACGCGGACTATCCGCGGAGGGAAACTGCCGCAGCAACCACATTCTCCGGCCGGCGCACCTCCGCGCGCCCGCGTCAGCCGCGGAACGGGGCCGATAACGCGGGCGGCAACTCCGGCGTGGCCCCGCGCTGCGTGCAGACAAAGGCTGCCACCGCGGTCGCCCGCTCCAAGATCATCGCCGGCGCCCAACCCCGGAGCAGCCCCAGCGCGAAGGCCGCCGTGAACGCATCGCCCGCGCCCACGGTGTCCGCCACCTCAACCCGCTCCCCCGGATGCTCCGCCCACGCGCCGTCGACCAGCGCGAGACAGCCGCGCTCGCCCCGGGTGTGGATCACTACCCGCAAGGGATACGCCGCGGCTAAGGCCGCCACCGCTTCCCGTTCCCCGGCGGGCAACCCCAGCTGCGCCCCCAGGACGGACAGCTCGGTCTCGTTCACCTTGAGCACGTTGGCCCGGGCCAGGGACGAACGGAGCACCTCCGGGGAATGGTAGTGCTGGCGAAGGTTGACGTCGAAGATCCGCAGCACCGCCGCCGGGGTCGCTTCCAGCAGCGCCGCGATCGCGGCCCGTGCCCCGGGTGTCCGCTGGGCCAGCGAGCCGAAACACACCGCGTCCGCCCTTGCCACCACGGCGTGGCCGACGGACCCGGCCTCAAGATGATCCCACGCCACGCCCTCGTGGATGGTGTAGCGCGGATGCCCGCCCACCTCCACCGCCACCGAGACCGTACCGGTGGGCGCGGTCGGATCGACCGCGATCGCATCGACGGGTAGGCCGATTTCGCGGAGCCGGGCGAGCAGGGCGCGGCCGGGTTCGTCGTCCCCTACCCGCGAGACCACTCGGCCCTCGGCTCCAAGGGCGGCCGCGTGGTAGGCGAAATTAGCCGGGGCGCCCCCGAGCTGCCGCCCGGAAGGCAGCAAATCCCAGAGCACCTCGCCGAGGCCGACACAGCGCAAGGGCATCGCGGACTGGCGGCGGATCACTCTTTCTCGGCCTCGGGCTTCGGTTCCGGCAGGAACTGCGTCAGCAGCGCGCCGGCGAGCACGTAAACTCCGGCCACGCAGGCACCAACCAAAGCGACCCGAGCTGGATCCGGTCTGTCGGAAGCGGAGAGGGTGAGGGTGATCCAAGCGGCGGCGGTGCCGATAACGCGGCCGCCGATGTTGGCCGCGAAGCTCTCGCCGGTGCCGCGCAGGTGCACCGGGAAGACGAGGGGGATGTAGTTTCCCCAGAAGCTGAACTGCGCCACGGTGAGGAACCCGGCCACGAAAATTCCGACCTTGATCAGCGTCAGGCTGCCCGGGTCCCCAAGCTGGGTGGAGACCCACCAGAAATAGAGCGGCACGAAGATCAGCGCGGGTATCTGGAACACCCGCAGCAGCATCCTCCGGGAAACAATCGCGACCGCGAGCAGCGCGAGCGCGAAGCGGCCAGCGAGGCCGCCGATCTCCTGCCAGAGCGTGACCCCAGCCACAAGCTGATCGCTGGCGTTGCCGGCCGCCTGCCGCTGCTCGCGCTGCGCCACGGGGTCGGGTTTGCCCGCGGTCTTGGCCCCGGCGAGGGCCGCGGCACCCTTTTCCTTCGCGGCCGCGATCACGGCCGCGTGACCGGCCTCCGCCGGGGTGCCGAGCCGCTGGGCGCCGAGGATCTGCGGGAGTTGCTGGATCGCGCCGAACGCGATGCCGTAGCTCGAGGCGAACACCAGCGTGGTGAGGATCGTGGTCTTGCGCAGCTCGGGGGCGAAGAGCGCCGCGAGGCTCGGACGGCGCAGCGAGCCGCTCTCGCGCTTGCGCTGCCAGACGGGCGATTCGGGCAGGAACGGGCGGATCAGAATCAGCGGCAGCGCGGGGAAGACGCCCGAGATCAGAGTGTAGCGCCACGCCTCGTGACCGCCGTGGATCGCGGGCAGGTCCAGCGCCCACTTCGCGGCGAGAATGTTCGCGCCCGCCACCAGCAGGCCACCGAAGGACGAGAACGCCTGGGTGTACCCCAGCACCTTCTCGCGCTGCACCGGATTGGCGAACAGCTCCGCCAGCCACGCCACCGCCGCCACGAACTCCACGCACACCCCGATGAAGACCAGGCAGCGGAAGAACAGCAATTGCTCAAGGGAGGTCGCGAACCCTGCCGCAAACGCCGCGAAGGCATAGAGGAGGATGCTGAAGGTGAGCACCCGTCGCCGCCCAAGCAGATCCGTAAGATACCCGCCCAGCAGGCCAAACACGCCCCCCGCGATCGCCGGAACAAAGAAGAGCGTCCGCGCCCACTTCACGTACTCCTCGCCGCCGGGCGACCAGAGCGCCGCGGCCCGGGCCCGCTCCATCCCGCCCGCCACCAGCTGCTCCACCAGCGGAGCGCTCAGCGAAGCCATCGCCGGCTTGATGATCAGCGGAAGCATCAGCAGCTCGTAAATGTCGAAAGCGAAACCAAGCGCGGCGATGATGCAGATGAGCCACGCGGTGCGATTCAGCGGACTGGGGGCAGGGGCGCCGGGATTCATAAAAATCAAACCCTGCGGGCAACCGTGACCCCACTCAAGCGGGGAAACGGTTTCCCCGGCGATTCCCTCCGCCGGATTTGACCCGGGCCCCCGCGACCCCACGCTCTTTTTTTCCCACCTCCGCCGATGCGCCCCGCCCCCCTCCTAGCCGCCCTCGCCACCTTCGCCCCCGCCCTCGCCGCCGCCCCCCACTGGCCCGCTTGGCGCGGCCCCGCCAACGACGGCACCGCCCCCGGCGCCACCCCGCCCCTCGTCTGGAGTGAAACCCGCAACGTCGCTTGGAAGATCCCCGTCGCCGGCCTCGGGTTTTCCACCCCGATCGTCTGGGGAGATCACCTCTATCTCCTCACGGCCGTCGAGACAACAGAGGAGAGCCCCGCCCGTAGCGCCGCCGCCGAGCCCGCCTCGCCGCCCCCGGGGAAGGGCCCCGGCCGCGACGGCAAGGGCAAGCGTGGCGGACCTCCGAGCTTCGGCGGCGGCCCCAACCCGACCCGCTTCCACGAGTTCAACATCCTCGCCCTCGACCGCGCCTCCGGCGCCACGGTCTGGCAACGCACCGCCCGCCGCGAGGTCCCCCACGAGGGCAAGCACGCCACCAACAGCTTCGCCTCCGCCTCGCCGGTGACCGACGGCACCCGCCTCTACGCCTCCTTTGGGTCCCGCGGGATTTACTGCTACGACCTGCAAGGGGAAAGGGTCTGGGAAAAGGACCTCGGCGATATGCGCACTCGCGGCATGTTCGGCGAGGGGGCCTCGCCCGCCCTCGCCGGGGACACGCTCCTCGTCACTTGGGACCACGAAGAGAACTCGTTCATCGTCGGTCTCGATGCCCGCACCGGGGCCGAGCGCTGGCGCCGGCCCCGCGAGGAGCGCTCGTCCTGGTCCACCCCCGTCATCGTCACGGTCGCGGGCCGGCTGCAGGCCATCGTGGCCGCCGCTGGCCGGACGCGCTGCTACGACCCCGCGACCGGCGAGGTGATCTGGGTGGCCGCCGGTCTGACCGAGAACGTGATTCCAACGCCGGTGATCGGCCACGGGATGGTCTACCTCGCAAGCGGTTTCCGCGGGAACGCGATCCAGGCGGTGAAGCTGACCGCGCGCGGGGACGTCACGGACACGCCCGCCGTCGTCTGGAGCGTGCGCAAGAGCGCGCCCTACGTGCCCTCGCCGGTGCTCTCGGGCGAGCGGCTGTACGTGGGCAAGAGCAATGACGCCTTCCTGTCCTGCCTCAACGCGCTCACCGGCGAGGTCCACTACCAGGACCAGCGCCTCGAGGGCGTCCGCGGGCTGTACGCCTCGCCTGTCGCCGCACGCGGGCACGTGTTCATCGTTGGCCGCGAGGGCACGACGCTCGTGATTCGCGATGACCCGCGCTACGAGGTGATCTCCGCGAACGTGCTGGACGACCGCTTCGATGCCTCGCCCGTGATGCTGGGGCGCGACCTCTATCTGCGCGGTCATCGCCACCTGTACTGCCTGCGCGAGGGCTAAGAACCGGATCCGGCTGATGCCTGCCGGGCTGCGCCGCGTCCGCCGCCTCCTCCTTGGCGAGAACGCCCCGGCCCGCTCGGCACGGACCTTCGCGGAGTTGTTGACCATCCTTGCCTCGGAACTCGACGCTGCCCTGCGGGGGGCTGAACCCCGCCTCCGCGGCCCGCCGCCGCACCGGCAACATCTCCGCCCTTGTCGCAGGCCTCGTGATGCCGGGCGTTTTCGCCATTTGGCTCCGCGCCGGCGGCCGGAAGGACGGCTTTCGCCGCGTGCCGCGGTCGACCAACGGTCTCCGCTGCGCCACCCCGCTCGCCCGCCTCCCCCTTTTCGCCGACCGAAGCCGGGCCGAAGTGCGCCGGCATCAATGCAAAGGTTTCATCAGCCCACCGCCGGGCTGGCACGGAGGCTGCTTCATCGCTGATGTCACCCGTGCAGGGTTAGGGTGACATCGCTCCGGCTGAGAAGCTGGAAGAGCAGAAAAAACTGGGGCCGGCGTTAAGGGGTTATCGCCGGCCCCTTCTGCTGCCCAGACACGTTGCAGGCCGCCCGGGACGGATCACTTCAGGATCGCGAGGATCTTCTTCTCGTACTCGGCCGTCGCCATCATCCCCACTTTTTTGTCGCGGATGCGGCCGTCGCGATCGATGAGGAAGGTGGTCGGGATGCCCTCGACCCCGCCAAAGGCGGCCACCGTGGCGTCATCGCCCATCACGATCGGGTAGTTGATGCCAGACTTGGCAGCGAAGGGCCGCACGACCCCGGGACCGCCCTGGTCCAGCGAGATGCCGATGATGACGAGGCCGTCCTTGCCGTACTTCTTGGTCAGCTCGATGTACCCGGGGATCTCCTCTCGGCAGGGCGGGCACCAGGTGGCCCAGAAGTCGATCACGACTACCTTACCCTTGAAATCGGCAAAGCGGACGGGGTTGCCGGCGACGTCCTTAAGGGTCCACGCCGGCGCCTCGCGGAGCAACGGCAGGGAGGCGCCGCCCTTGGCCGCGGCGAAGGCAGCGGGCAGCGCGCAGGCAAGGCCGGCGCAGGCGGCGAGGGCGAGGAGGGAGCGGGGGGTCTTCATTGGCAATGGGACAAGGAGGGAAGGGGGATTAGCGCCCGGCGCGAGCAGAGCTTAGCGCGCCGGTCCTTCCTGCAGGGTGAGGCCGAGCACCTCGATGAACTTCTTCATCGCCGGGGTAAGGACGCGCCCGCGCCGGTGCAAGATGGCGAGGGGACGGGTGAACTCCTTCCCCTCAAGGGGTACGACCGCGAGCGTGCCCTGCTTCTGCTCCTGCGCCACGGTCGCCAGCGGGACCACCGCCACGCCGTGGTCGATCTCCACCGCGCGCTTCACCGTCTCAATATTGTCAAACTCCATCACTGGTTCGAGCTCCAGCCGGTGGTCCCGGAAGATCGCGTCGACCGCCTTGCGCGTCGGGATGTCCGGGTCGAAGCCGATGAAGCGCTGCCCGGCGAGGTCCTTCACCTCCACCTTCGCCCGCCGCGCCAGCGCGTGCTGGGGATGCGTGATCAGCACCAACTGATCATCTCGGAACGGTAGGATCTCGATCTGCCGCTGCTTCACCGGGAAGGCCACCAGGCCGAAGTCCACCGAGTTGTGCAGTAGATCCTCGTACACCAGATTCGAGCGCCGGTACTCCACCCGCACGTTCACCGAGGGGAAATCGTGCAGGAACCGCTTGATGAACGGCGGCAGCTCGTGGAGGCCGATCGAATAGATGGTCGAGATCCGGATCGTCCCGCTGATCACTTTCTTCATCTCCTGCAGCTCCGACTGCAGCTTATCGTAATTGTGCAAAATCTCCTTCGCCGCCTCGTACACCCGCTGCCCCTCCCGCGTCAGCTGGAACTGCTTTTGGCTCCGGTCAATCAGCAACGTCTTGAAGTGCCGCTCCATCGCCCGCGCCTGCTGGCTCACCGCCGATTGGGTGATGCCATTCAGCTTCGCCGACTTCGAGAAACTCCTAGTCTCGACGAGGTCCGCGAAGATTTTGAAGTTCTCAAGCTGCATGATAGTCTCACCTTTACACCATTGAAGCGACGATCCAGCGCCCGCGCAAACCCTTATTAGAAAGGCTTAACCCAATGACCTGTTCCTACGAGGAGTTCGCCGCCCGCGCCGACGCTGTCCGCGCCCGCATCGCCTCTGCCTGCGCCCAGGCCGGGCGTGACCCGGCCGGGGTCGAACTGCTGGCGGTCACGAAAACGCACCCGATCGAGGCCGCCGCCTATGCCGCCCGCTACGGGCTTCGCGGGGTGGGCGAAAACCGCGTACAGGAAGGGGTCGCGAAGCGCGCCGAGACCCCCGACCTGCCGTTACGCTGGGAGCTGATCGGCCACCTCCAATCGAACAAGGCGCGCGCCGCCGCCGCCGGCTTCGACCGTATCCAGAGCGTGGACCGCGAGAAACTGCTCGCCGCCCTCGACCGCGCCGCCGCCGAGGAGGGCCGCCCCCTCGCAATCCTGCTTCAGGTGAACGCCGGTCACGACCCCGCGAAGTTCGGTGCCGACCCCGCCGAGGCCCCTCGCCTCCTCGACCTCGCCCTCGCCTGCCCCCACCTCCGAGTCGACGGACTGATGACCATCGCCCCGCTCGGCCAGACCCCCGCCGAGACGCTCGACCTCGCCATCCGCACCTTTCAGGCGCTGCGGGAACTGCGCGACACCCTTGCCTCCCGCACCAGCCGCCCCCTCACGGAACTCTCGATGGGCATGACCGGGGACCTAGAACCCGCCGTCGCCGCCGGGAGCACACAAGTGCGCGTCGGCACCGCCCTCTACGGCACCCGTTGAGCGGCGGTGCCCGCCGTTGACATCCCCGGCCCTCCCGCCGTGATCCGCCGGCGATGTCCGCCGAACCCGTCCTGACCCTCGCCGACCTCGCCGCCTGGGCGCGCCCGGGCACTTCCCTCGCGGTGCTCGGCCACCCGATCAAGCACTCGGTCAGCCCGGCGATGCACAATGCCGCCCTCGCGCAGCTGGCGGCGGTCGACCGGCGCTACGCGCACTGGCACTACTTCCGCTTCGAGGTGCCCCCAGACGACCTCCCGCGCGCCCTCAAACTCCTCCAGGCGGCACGTTTCCACGGGGTCAACCTGACCGTCCCACACAAGGTGATCGCCTTCGGCCGGTTGGCGCGCGTGGACGCCGCGGCGCAACCGGCCGGGGCCGTGAACACGCTGCGGCTCGAGCCGGCGGGCTGGCACGGGTTCAACACCGACGGCTACGGCCTCGCGACGGCCATCCGCGCCGAGCTCGGGCTGCCGCTGGCGGGCGCCCACGTGCTGCTGCTGGGCGCGGGCGGGGCCGCCCGGGGAGCCGCCGTCGAATGCCTCCGCCAAGGCTGCGCCTCGCTCGCGATCGCCAACCGCTCCGCCGAGAACCTGCGGGCCCTGCTGGACATCGTGCGGCCCCTCGCGGGTGCGATTCCGGTGCGCGGCTTCGCGCCCGCCGAAGCCCCGGCGGATCTGCCCGCCGGGATGATCGTGATCAATGCCACCAGTGCCGGGCTCCGGTCAGGCGATCCGGCGCCGGTGGACCTCGCCGCCCTGCCCCGGCCGGCCGCCGTCTACGATATGATCTACAATCCCCCGCGCACGCCCCTGCTGCAGGCGGCGGCCGCCCTCGGGCTGACGCACGCCCACGGCCTCGGGATGCTGGTGCATCAGGGGGCCAAGGCCCTCGAGCTCTGGACCGGGGTCCCGGCCCACTGCACCGCCCCGGCGATGGCCGCCGCCGCGCGGGCCGCGCTCGCTTGACTGGCGGAGGCCCGGCGGAAGACTCCCCCTCGACGCCGGCGCGCCCCACCCGATGCTGCACGAATTCTCCACCCTGCAGGCCGCGCTGCCGTGGTTTTTCCCGCTGGCGGCGTTCCTGTTCGGCACCTGCGTCGGCAGCTTTCTGAACGTGGTGGTCCACCGCCTGCCGCGGAAGGAATCGGTGGTCGCGCCCGGCTCCCACTGCGGCTGCGGCCAGCCGATCCGCTGGTTCGACAACGTGCCGGTGCTCTCGTGGTTCCTCCTCCGCGGCCGCGCGCGGTGCTGCGGGCGGCCCTTCTCGTTCCGCTACCCGGCGGTTGAACTCCTCACCGGGCTGCTCTTCGCGGCCTGCGCCCTGCGCCATCCGCCCGCCGTGGCGGCCGCGGGCTGGGTGTTCCTCGCCGGCCTGATCGGAGCCAGCGGGATCGACCTCGAACACTTTGAGATCCCGGACCTGTTCACGCTGGGCCTCGGCTCGATCGGCGTTGTCCTCTCGGCCTTGGTTCCGGCCCTCCACGGGCACGCGGGGGAGCTGGCGCTCGCGGATGGCTTCCGCGGCGTGCTGTCGGCCCTGCTCGGGATCTGCGTGGGCTCCGGGCTGCTGCTCTGGATCGCGCTGGGGGCGGAGGCGCTGCTGCGGCGCGAGGCGATGGGATTTGGCGACGTGCTGTTCCTCGGGGCGATTGGGGCCTTCTGCGGCTGGCAGGGGGCCGTGTTCAGCCTCTTCGGGGGCGCGGTGGTCGGCGTGATCTGGTTCGGCATCGCGGCAGTCTGGACGCGCCTCGCGGGCCGGTCCGCGCCCGTCGCCCTGCCGGCGCAATCCGCCGAGGGCGCCGCGACCCCGCTGGGCTTCGGGGCGCAGGTGCCCTTCGGGCCGATGCTGGCAGTGGCGGCGGCGGCCCACTTCCTGATCTTCCGCGGACCGGTGAACGCCTGGTTCGCCGAACTCGCGAGCATCCTCTGACGAGCGCCCTGGCGCGGGGACCACGCTGGCGCCTCCAAGGCCCGCGACCCCGGGGTTGCCAAGCCCCGGCCAATCCGGCACCTCCCTTACCCCTACCCCACCGTGCCGCTCGCGCCCGTCCTCCGTCGTCTCCTCGCGTCGTCCCTGATGCTCCTCGCCCTCGCCGCGCCCGGCTTCGCCGCCGTCCCCGCGGCCTCCGGTGCGATCCAGGGCCGGGTGCTCAACCCGCTCTCCGGCGAATACGTCGGCAACGCCGAGGTCCGCCTCACCGGCACCGAACGCGTGACCTTCACCGAAAACGACGGCAGCTTCGCCTTCGAGGGCGTCCCCGCCGGGCCCGCCGCGGTCACCGTCACCTTCTCCGGCTACCCGCCCGCGACCGACACGATCACACTCGCCGCCGGCCAGACCGCCGTGCGCGAGATCAACCTCACCCCCGCCACCACCGCCGCACCCAAGGTCAAGGACGGCCGCGTGCAACTTCAGGCCTTCACCGTCTCCTCCGAGCGCGAGGGTAACGCCAAGGCCGTGCAGGCCCAGCGGCGGAATATGGACATCACCACCTCGGTCTCGTCGGACGTCTTCGGCGACATCACCGACGGCAATATGGGCGAGTTCCTGAAGTACCTGCCCGGCGTGGACATCGATTATGTCGAGTCCGAGGCGCGCGGGCCGCGGCTCGGCGGGATGGACGGGCAGTACGTGGGGGTGACGGTCGACGGGATGCGCAGCGCGAGCGCCGACTCGAACCGGGGGGCGGCGACGCCTCCCGGGCCACCAGCTTCGAGAGCATCCTCATCACCGGCATCGAATCGATCGAGATCAGCCGCACCACCAGCGCGGAGTCGGACGCCGATTCGCCCTCGGGCACCATCAATATGAAGACCCGGCGCGCGTTCGAACGGCGCGGCCGCGTCCTCGGCTACAACTTCAGCCTGAACTTCAACGCCGAGGAGTTCACCCTGCGCAAGACCCTCGGTCCCGCCGAGCGCGAGCGCTACAAGTGGCGGCCCAACGCCCAGCTCGAGTACTCGGACACGTTCCTCGACCGCCGCCTCGGCCTCATCCTCACCGCCAGCCGCGCCAATTCCTACACCGAGCAGTACTCCTTCTCCCAGGACTACAACCGCACGCCCACCGCCGCGGACCCGCGGCCGATCGTTATCCGCCAGCTCGATTTCAAGGACGGCCCCAAGATGATCTGGAAGGACGCCTTTTCGCTCGCGGCCGATTACAAGGCCGGACCGCGCCTCATCCTCTCCCTCAACGCCAGCTACACCTACGTCGAAGGCGAGTTCTGGAACCGGAACTTCACCTTTGTCGCGGCCAACTCGAACGCCAACGTCAACAACGGCCGCGGGACCGTCGGCGGCGACGGAATCCTCACTCTCAGCACCCGCCGCAGCACGGCCAACACCGTCCCCGCCATCAACAACGGCGGGGGCACCGCGGCGGCCGAGAACTACACCCGCACCGTCTCCCCGCGCTTCGAGTACAAGCTCCCCACCCTCACCTTCGAGGGCGGCTTTAATTACTCCCGCGCGGTCAATAGCTACGTTTCTCTCGAGCGCGGGATCTCCCAGTCCGAGACCCTTTCCCTCCCCGCCGACTGGACCGCGTCGCGGCCGCGCGCCGACTCCCACGAGTGGATCATCCGCCAGACCTCCGGCCCCGACCCCTTCGACCTCCGCAACTGGACCGGCGGCACCCGCATCCAAAGCGCCAACAGCCGCTGGATCACGGAGGTCTACCTCGCTTCCGCCAACGCGCGCTGGACCTTCCCGCTGCTGGGCCGCCTACCGGCGGTGCTCAAGTTCGGCGGCAAATGGACCGAGGAGAACCGGAAGAATAACAACTACGCGCCCTGGCAGCTCTGGCGGTACATCGGAACCGGCGGCGACACGCTCACCGGCACCAACGCCACCACCGGCCTGCCCGTGATCACGACCAACGGCAGCTGGGCGAACTTGGGCTACCTCGCCGTCCATCCCTTCGAGACCGGGACCACCAACGCCCT
>VHCI01000021.1 GCA_016871775.1 Verrucomicrobiota bacterium
CCGACGGATCCAAAATTTGTAGAACGCCCTCAGGCCCGAGACGTGGTTGTGCAGGGTCCGCCGGCCGAGCTTTCGCTGGGACTCGATTACAAAGTCCCGGGCCTCCCGTGGGCTGACCGCACCGGGGCCCGCGCACCAATGGTCCAGGCCCGGACTTGCCAGCCAGCGCTGGAACCCGGCAAACGCCTGCCGGTAATTGCGCACGGTGTGGGGGGAATAGCGCCGCTCGCCCGCTAGGAATTCCGCGAACGGCTGCCACCATTCCGCCCGCACCGCCTCCGACATCTCCTGCGCCTTCATGCTTGGGTCAGGCCAACGCGGCGACCTTCGCCTCGACCGCCTGCATCACGCCCGTGGTGTGCCGCCGCAGGGCGCCTTCGGGATCGAGGCCGCGCGCCCGCGCCGCCGCGACCAGTTCAAAGAGCTGCCGCCCCAGTTGCTCCGCCTCGAGCCGTTCCGCCCGCCGCGCCACCGCCGCGCGGTCCACCACCCCATCCGCAGGCAATTTCTTCTGGTCGAGTTGCCGGCAAACCGCCTCGGCGAACATCAGCGCCGGCAGCCGCGGCGGCAGCTCCTTGAAAACCGCCCCCGCCCGGGGCGCTGGGCCCGCCTTGCGCTCCTGCGCCTTGATCTTCTCCCACTCCACGAGCACCTCGGCCGAGCTCCCCACCCGGGCTTTGCCAAAGACGTGAGGATGCCGCCGCACCAGCTTGTCGTTGATGTCCCGCGCCACGTCGTCGAAGTCGAACCGCCCCGCCTCTGCCTCGATCTGCGCGTGAAACACGATCTGAATCAGCAAATCGCCAAGCTCCTCTCGCATGTGCTCCACATCGCCGCGGTCGATCGTGTCGATCAGCTCGCTCACCTCGTCGATCAGGCACCGCACCAGCGTTGCGTGGGTCTGTTCCCGGTCCCACGGGCACCCGTCCGGGGCCCTCAGCCGCACCATGGTCCGCCGCAGTTCGTCGATCGCGCTCATCGCGTGCAGCAGAGCGCAAATGGCACCCGGATTCACGCCCAAACCGGCGAAGTCTGGTCTGGTTTTCCGGAGGGCGCTGTGTTTCGTCGCTCGGGATGTCCGACAAGCTGACCGAGATTATGGCCTGGAAACGCCGGGAACTCGCCCCCCTGCTCCGGCGCGTGCCCGCGGCCGAGCTCGCCGCGGCGGGCGCCCGCCACCCGCGCCCGCCCCCCTTCGCCCACGCCCTCCGCCGGACCGACGCCCGCCTCGCCGTCATCTCCGAGATCAAGCGCCGCTCGCCCTCCGCCGGCGATATCCGCGCCGGGGTCTCCGCCCCCGACCAAGCCGCCCGCTACCAGCAGGCCGGGGCCGACGCCATCTCGGTGCTCACGGATGAAAAGTACTTCGGGGGTACGCTTGAGGACCTCCGCACGGTCACCGCCTTTTTCACCACCCGTCCCCTTGCCGTGCCCTGCCTGCGGAAAGACTTCTTCGTGCACCCGCTCCAAGTACTCGAGGCTCGCACCGCCGGCGCCAGCGCGATCCTGATCATCGTGCGCGCTCTGACCGACGACGAGATCCGCGGCCTTCACGAGGCCGCCGCCACCGCTGGGCTGGACGCGCTCTACGAGATCCACACCGAGGCGGAACTGGACCGCGCGGTCGGCCACGGGGCCCGGATCATCGGGGTCAACAACCGCGACCTCGCCATCTTTCGCACGGACCTCGGCCTCAGCGAGCGCCTCATCCCCCGGTTCCCCGCCGAGGTCACCGCGGTCAGCGAGAGCGGCATCTTCACCGCCGCCGACGCCCGCCGCGTCCGCGCGGCCGGGGCCCACGCGGTCTTGGTCGGCGAGGCGCTGATGCGCGCGGCGGATCCCGCGGCGCTGCTGCGGGACTTCCGCGACGCCTGAGCGATGCCCCTTTCGCCCTCCGCCACCCGCGAGACGCTCGCGCGCCTCAGGCACGCCCCGAAGCGCTTCCTCGGCCAGAATTTCCTGGTGGACGGCAACATCGTCCGGAAATCCCTGGCCCTTGCCGAGGTCACCGCGGCGGACACCCTGATCGAGATCGGCCCCGGCCTCGGCACGCTCACCTCCGCCCTGCTCGAGACCGGCGCGGAAGTCTGGGCCGTGGAGAAGGACCGCGCCCTGCACGCCCACCTCACGGCCGAACTCGTCCCCCGTTTCCCCGGCCGGTTGCATCTCATGGAGGGCGACGCCGTGGAGCTGCCGCTCGCTGGCTGGACCGGGCCCGACGGCGCATGCAAGGTCGTCGCGAATCTCCCCTACGCCATCGCCACGCCCTGGATGGATGCCGTCCTTGCCGGCCCCCTGCCCTCCCGGATGGTGCTGATGCTGCAACAGGAGGCCGCCCAGCGCTACCTCGCGGAACCCGGCAGCAAGTCCTTCGGGGCGATTTCCATCTTTCTCCGTTCCGCCTTCGAGGTGTTCCCCGGCCACGACGTCGCCGCCGCCTGCTTCCACCCGCGGCCCGACGTCGAATCGCACCTGCTCAACCTGCGCCTCCGGGAGGCCCCCGTCCGCTTCCCCGCGCCCGCTAGGGCCCTCCTGCGCTCCTGTTTTCAGCAGCGCCGGAAGCAACTCGGCGCCATCCTCCGCCTACGGCTGCCCGCCACCCTACCGTGGCGCGAAATTCTCGCCGCCCACGGCCTCGACGAGCGCGTCCGGGCGGAACAAGTCCCGATACCCTGCTGGCAGGCGCTTGTCGCCGCCGTGAACCCTTGACTTGAAAGCCCGCGCGCGGGCGCTACTCCTTCTTTTATGTTTCGCCTCCGTCTCCCGCTGATCCTCGCGCTCAGCCCCTGCCTCCTGCCCGCCCAAGGCATCGAGGGCCGCATCGAGGGCCGCACCTACGTCTCGCCCACCGGCCTGTTTAAGGTCTCGATCCCGGTGCTGCCCGAGCTAGGCGGGGACCTCACGGACACCCCGAACGTGGTGACTTTCCAGGACGACTTCAACGTCCACGTCAGCATCGCCGCCTTCCCGCAGGACGCGACCCAGCGCTGGGAAAACTCCACGCGCGGCGCCAAGGACTACCTGATCTACTTCTTCAGCAATTTCGTGCTCACTGACTTCCGACAGAACTTCGAGGGCGTGCAGATCGAGAGCGCCAAGTTCGTCCCCGGCGTCCTCGACGGGTCCCTGCTGACCTACCTGCTCGTCCCCGGAGGCACAATGTTCCCCGACCGCCTGCCCGCGGTCTCCAACCAAGTTATACCGGTGGCCAAACGCGGCAACCTCCTCTTCATCCGTAACGAGCACGTGTTCGTAATCAGCATCGAGCTGGCCGAGAAGGTGATCGAGGGGAAGAGCTTCGGTAAGAGCGTCGCCGAGCAGGACGAGATCCTCCGCAAGCGCCTGCTCGAGATGGTGGACAAGATCACCTTCCTGAAGCCCGCGACCCCGGCTAAGAAGTGACCGCGCCGGCGCCGCCCGACCGGTCCGCGACGCTCCAGCGCCGCGACGCCACGCCGGGCGATCTGCCGGCGATTGTCAGGATCTACAACTCGACCATCGCCAGCCGGCAGGTCACGGCTGACCTGGAACCGATCACGGTCGATTCCCGCCGCGGCTGGCTCGCCGCCCACGCGCGAGCCGGTCGCCCCGTCTGGGTCCTCGCCGACCCCTCCGGCGCCGTGGCGGCGTGGTTCAGCTTTGACGCCTTCTATCCCCGGGCAGCCTACGACGGCACGGCGATGGTGGCCGTCTACGTCGATCCCGCTTGGCGGCGCCACGGGCTCGGCCGGCGCCTAGTGCGGGAGGCGTTGGCGCACGCGCCGAGCCTCGGGCTGCACACGCTCCTCGGTTACATCTTCGGCCACAACGAGCCGAGCCTCCAACTCTTCGCCGCCGAGGGATTCGCACGGTGGGCGCACCTCCCAGGGGTGGCGATCCTCGACGGCCAGGCGCGCGATCTTGTGATCGTAGGCCGGCGCGTTTCCGCCTGACTCTGCGTTGGCGGGCGAAGCGGCACCGAACTTAATCGAGCCCGCTGGCGCGGCGGACCCGGCCCAGTACCTCGCGCGCGACCTTCCGGGCCCGCTCGGCCCCCTCGCGCAGGACCGCCTCGACGTGGTCGCGGTTCGCAGCCAACTCGACCCGGCGGGCGCGCGCGGCGGCGAAGGTGTTCCAGTAATGCTCGAACAAGGCCTTCTTGAGGTCGCCGTAGCCCAGCCCACCCGCGCGCAGCCGGTCCTCGAAATCGCGGGTCACGTCCGCCGGCGCGAACAACCGCAGGAGCTGGAGGGCCAGGTTGCGGTCCGCGTCCAGCTTGGGCTCGGCCGGCGGGCGCGAGTCCATCACGATGCCCATAATCCGCTTCCGCAGCGCCTTCTCGTCCCCGAAAAGGTCGATCGTGTTGCCGTAGCTCTTGCTCATCTTCTGGCCATCCACGCCGGGTATGACCGCCAGATCCTCGCGGATCTCGGCCTCGGGAACCACGAGGGCCTCACCGTAGGCCTGGTTGAACTTGATCGCGATGTCGCGGGTCATCTCCAGGTGCTGCTTCTGGTCCCGGCCTACCGGCACGCGCCGGGTGTCATAAAGCAGGATATCCGCCGCCATCAGAACGGGGTACGCGAACAGGCCGAAGTTGGGCGAAATGCCGCGGGCGGTCTTGTCCTTGTAGCTGTGCGCGCGCTCCAGCAAGCCCATCGGCGTGAGCGTCCCGAGGATCCACGCCAGCTCGGTCACCTCCGGAACATCGCTCTGGCGCCAGAAGACGCTTCGCGCCGGGTCGAGGCCGCAGGCGAGCCAGTCGAGGGCGACCCCGAGCGTGTGGCGGCGCCGTTCCTCCGAGTCGGCGACGGTCGTCATCGAGTGGTAGTCCGCGATAAAGTAAAAGCATTCCCCCCGAGTCTGTGCTTCGATGGCGGGGCGCATCGCGCCGAAGTAGTTGCCGATGTGGAGGGTGCCGGAGGGCTGGATACCGGTGAGCGTGCGCATCGCGAAGGGGGGGGTCAGGTAGGGGGCCCGAGCAAACCCCGGCAAGCCCGGAAAGGCGGGACCCGCTCAGTCCCGGCGCGGTAACGTCTGCAGGACGCCGCGCGTCCGGGCAATGGTCGCGGCGGGCAAAAAGCCCCCGAAGGCGGTGGCGGGCATCACCAGGGCGCGCCGTCCGAGGATGGTACCCGGATTCAGCACCGCGTTGCAACCGACCTCCGCCCCGTCGCCGAGGACCGCACCGAACTTGCGCAGCCCGGTCGCGACCACGCCCTCCGGGGTGCGCAAGGTGACCTGCTGGTGGTCGAGCCGGAGATTGGAGCAGATGACGCCCGCCCCGAGGTGCGCGCGCTCCCCGAGGATCGAGTCGCCCACGTAGTTAAAATGCGGCGCCTGCACCCCATCGAGGAGCAGGCAGTGCTTGAACTCGCACGCGTTCCCCAGCACCGCCCCCGCCCCGACGATCACGTTGCCGCGCAGGTGCGCCCCGGGGCGGATCTCCGTTCCCGGTCCGATCCAGGTCGGCCCGAGCAACGTCGCATAAGGCGGTAGCCGAACCCCTTCCCCCAGCCAAACCGGCCCCTCGGCGTGGATTCCCGGCGGCAGGCCGGTAAGCGGAGGGGGCAGCGGGAGACTGGCGAGCGCCTCGGGGATTCGGCGCAGCCATTCCCACGGAGTGGCCTCGGGGCGGAAGAACGGGGCAAAGGCGGCCAGCGAGGGGGAAAGGGTGAGTAATGCGGCAGCCTGCACGGCGGGAGAGCTGACGCACCGCGCCCGCGAACGCAACCGCGACGGAGGCGCCCGGCGGTATTCAGTCGCCATTCGGCGGCTTCCTGCGACGGCTCAGGGTACCGATGCCCGCTCCCTCGCCCGCCGCCGACGGTTCCGAACTCTTCGAATACACCCTCGCCCATCTCGGACCCAGGTTGCGACGCCTCCGTTCGCCCCGGCAACTGAGAGACTCCCTCCGCTGGAGTGCGGATCAGCTGGAGCGGGCCTACGCCTCCGCCCCCGCGGCCGCCCGCGCCGCCGTCGCCTGCCGCGAGGGCTGCGCCGCCTGCTGCCACGTACCGGTCGACGCCCAGGCCCACGAGGTCCTCTTCGCCGCCGATCACCTGCAACTCACCTTCTCACCTCAAGCGCTCGCCGACGCCGTAGACCGCCTCGCCGCCCACCGCGGCCGGATCGCCGCCTTCACCGATAACCAACGGGACGACAGCCGCCAGCCCTGTCCGCTGCTCCAGGCGGGGTCCTGCTCGATCTACGCCGGTCGGCCTCAGCCCTGCCGCTCCCACCATACCAGCGACGCCGCGGCCTGCGACGCCCATCTGGAGGATCCCACCGTCGAGATCACAAAGGTCTATATCCCGCCCATTCGGGCCCGGATGTTCTCGGTGATGCTCGGGGTCGACGAAGCCTTTGAGGCCGCGGGTTACGATGAGCGCGCCTACGACTTCGGCTCGGCCCTGCACGAGGCCCTCACCAACCCGTGCTGCCTGGACGACTGGCTGCGCCAACGCTCCGCCTTCCCCGACGATTGCCTCACCGAACCGCCCGCCCGCCCCGCGGCGGACGGCCCGTGAAGCCTCGCCGGCCCGGGTCCGCGACGCCGCCTTGCCAAACTGGCCCGGGCCCGCGGATTGTGCCGCCCGTGAAACCCGCCGAAGACCTCTGCCGCGCCTGCGGGTTGTGCTGCGACGGCACGCTGTTCGATCTGGTGCGCTTGGAACCCGGGGACGATGCCCGCCGCCTCGCCCGGCTCGGCCTTCCCATCGCCGCCGCCCGCGGCCGGCAGGCGGCACGTTTCCCGCAACCCTGCGCGGCCCTCTGCGCCGATGGCTCGTGCCGCCTCTACGCGGACCGCCCCGGCCAATGCCGCGCCTTCGAGTGCCGGCTCCTGCAGGAGGCGAAGGCCGGCCGTCTGAGCTTCCCCGCCGCCGCCCGCCGCGTGACCACCGCCAAACGGCGGGCGAACCAGGTCCGGCACCTCCTGCGCGCCCTCGGGGACCACGACGAGCAGCGCGCCCTCGACGAACGCTTCCACCGCACCTCCGAGCGGCTCGAAGCCGACCCGGCGGACGCCGCGGCCCACGCGCTCTATGCGGACCTGAGCCTCGCCGTGCACTGCCTCAAACTCGAGGCCCACGCCCACTTCCACACCCCGCCCGCAGCTACCCCGGCGCAGCGCTCCACGCGCAAAGCCCCCTAGCCTAGAACCGCCCGCTGACCCCCACCGTGACGGTGGTCCCGGTCAGGTTGTGCGACTGCAACTGATCCTGAATGCCCCGATACCGGCGCTGCGGCTCGTTCGCCAGATTATCGATGTCGCACGTCAGGTTCAGCTCCGGCCGCACCTGCCACGCGAACCCCAAGTTCTGGATGGTCCGGCTGAACCGGTAGAGATTCCGCCCCAAACTCGCCGGCGAATAGGTCTGGAGATAGTCGCCCGTGTAGTTGAGCAGATAACGCACGCTGAATGCCCGGTGACGCCACGAGAGCGCCGCGTTTGCCGTGCGCGGGATGAAACCCGCCACCTGGCCCGACGACAGCTGCGTGCGGCCACCAAAGTCCCCGTGCGTGTCCAGCAACGTGTAATTGCCCGACACCGCCAGCCCGCGGAGCCACCCCGGGAGGAACGTCAACTGCTGCCGATAGCCGAGCTCCCAGCCCTGCACCACCGCGCTTCCCGCGTTCGCCGACGAGAGCCGGCTGAAGCCGGCATACTCGCCATTGTAGCCATTGTCGGCCCCCGTGCCGATCGTCCCCGCGAGGATGCCCGACACGATGTAGTCCCGGATCTCCTTGTGGAACCAGCCCACGGAAAGGTTGCCCACGGGTTCAAAGTAATAGTCGAGGGTCACATCCCAGTTGCGGGCCGTCTGCGGCAGCAGCGAAGGATTGTTGGTCGTGACCGTCTGGTTGGTCTCATTGGCGGATTCGTTGGGCAACAGATTGGTCAGCGCGGGCCGGCCAAAGCTGGTCGACCAGCTCACGCGCCCCTTCAGGTTGGGCGTGAGGTCGCGCGTGAGGTGGACACTCGGGAACGCCTTGGTGTAAGCGCCGGCGAGCTCGCGCCGCGTGCCAGCGTAATCGCGCTGCGCCGCCCCCACCGGGTCCGCCGCCTGCTGCGCCGCGGTGCTGACGACCCGGGCCCGCACCCAGCCCCAGCTGGACGTCTCGGTACGCTCCAGCCGCACGCCGCCAAGGAAACCAGATCCGAACGCGCGACCCTGCGCCATCGCGTAGCCGGCCGTCACGCGCTCGGTCACTCCACGGGTGCCCGTGTACCGCACCTGCTCGCGGTAATACAGGTCCTCCCGCCAGAGGGCTGGGTCGATGGGCTCGCGGGCCTTCAGGACCGCCCCGGCCTCCCAGCGCGGCAGGCGCAGGCCGGCCTTGTGCTCAGCCCACGTCCGGATCGAGGGATCGGCCGGCAGCGCCGCGGTACCCGCGAAGTTCCAGCGGCGCGCCGCGTTCTGGTCATCAGCCAGCGTCTCGCGGAGCTTGCAGCCGGTCTTGAACGCGAGCGGGCTGCTCCACGGCAGGGTCAGGCGCGCATCCCCGAACAACTCCCCCACCGCGATGTTGTTGCCCGTGTTCGCGTTGACCAGGCCCGCCGGGGCGGGACGGTAGTTGGCGGCATTGGTGAGATCTGGCCCCGCGGTCTGGATCAAGCGCGGGTACAGGTCCGAGGCGGTGCGGTCGAGAATCCAACCCGAGCCGGCCAGCCGGTGGGTGAGCGTCGCCGCCTCGCCGCCGTTGCCGGAGTTGATGCGCGTCTGGCTCCGCCGCGCGCCCCAGTCGAGGTGCCAGCGGCCGAGGGTGTACTCCGCCCCAACGTCCAGATGGCGGAGCCGGTTCCACGTGGTCACCATCCCGCCGGTCACGTCGATGATCGAGGCGGCCACCGGGCGTACCTCGGTGATGCGGCTGGTGTAGCCCGGCAGAATGCCCGCGGTGCCAGTCGTCCCGATAACCTGGTTGGTGTAGGCGCGAAGCTCGTGGGTCTTTCGGTCGGTGACGTTGGTGTCGTTGTAGATCGCGTTCATCCGTACCCGCGTGGAGGCCGAGAGCCGGTACTCCGCCTTGAGGTTGAGGCTCCACTGCTTGCGGTTCGCATAGAAATCGTTGGTGCGGTAATCCCACAGGAAGGCCGGTTCACGCGTCGTGTTCTCGAAGTCCCGGACCGTGGAGAAATACGCGATGACGTTCTCGCTGTAGAAGGCGTTGACCGAGATTCCTAGGTCGCGCTCGCGGCCCCGCGTGGCGAAGACCTGCTGGTGGGCGACATTGAACACCGGATGAACGCGGTGGGCCTCCCGCGCAGGGATCTGTTCGGTGAAGGGAGGCGCGGTCCGCAGGTTAAGGCTGTAGGTCGTGCGGCGCGGCTCGCGAAGGCTCAGAGGGGAGCGGCTGCGGAGGTTTAGCGTCCCGCCCAGCGAGTCCGCGCCCTTGTCCGGCGTGTGCCCCTTGATCAGCTCGATCTGCTCGAGCATCGTGCCGCTGAAGTTGTTCAGCATCGTGTTGCGGGCCATCCCGCCCTGGCCGGTGAGCGGGCCGCCATCGAGGGTCACCGCGTTCAGGCCGGGGCCCATCCCGCGGATGGTGAAGCCGGTGTAGGTGCCGCCCTCGTCCGGATTGCCCGCAATCCCCGGCAGGCGGATCGCGACCTCGGCCGCATTAAGGTTCGGCAGGTTGCCGAACGAGTCGGCCGCCACCACGTTCCGCACGTTGTCCGCATTGCGCTGGGCAGTGATCGCCGCGGCGTCGCCCTCGCGCTCCCCCACGACTTTGAACTGGTCCATCCGGTAGATGGCTGTGGACAGTTCAAAATCCTGCGCCACCCGCTGCCCGGCCCCCACCTCGACCGCCCGGCGCATGGCATCGAGGCCGATGTAGGAGACCAGCAGCTCGTGCCGCCCAGCGGGCACCCCGGGCAACTCGTAGCGGCCGGTATCATCGGCCAACACCCCGCGCCCAAGAGCCGGCAGCTCGATCCGCGCACCCGGGAGCAGGTTGCGGGTGGCGGCATTGCTGACCGCCCCAGCAATCGCGCCCGGCGCGGCGGCCAGAGCCCCGCCGGGCAACAGCAGGGCAAGCAGCAGGGCGAAAACAGGCAAGCAGCGGGGCACGGATATCGGGGCAAGGGGGCGCCGCCGTACGCAATGGACCAGCGAGCAACGTTCCGCGATCCCGCTGCGGGCGGGCCGCCGGGGGCAAGCCCGAAACGCCCGGAACCCGCAAAAAACGGCTTCCGCCGCCCGCGCTTTGGCCTACGGTCCTCGCGGTCCCGCAACCCCTTCGGCCCGTCCGCCCCCTATGCCCTTTGCTACTCGCCCCGCCTTCCGCCCGCTGCTGGCTGGACTGCTCCTCGCCAGCCTACCCGCCCCCACGGGCGCCGCGACGCCGCCCGCCGCGGACGCGCCCTTCCTGCGCACCGAGCTGGTGTTCCCCGTGCAGGCGGAACACACCCACGGCTCCACTTTGGTCGAGCTTCCCAACGGCGACCTATTGGTCGGCTGGTTTCAAGGCAGCGGCGAACGCTGGGCGGACGACGTGCGCATCCTCGGGGCCCGCAAACGGAAAGGCGCCGCCACGTGGAGCGCCCCTTTCGTCCTCGCGGACGTGAAGGAGTTCCCCGACTGCAATCCCGTCCTCTTCCTCGACCCCCGCGGACGCCTCTGGGTGATGTGGATCACGATCCTCGCCAACCAATGGGAGACCGCCCTGATCAAGTACTGCATCAGCGAGGACTTCCAAGCGAGGGACGGCGCGCCCGTCTGGCGCTGGCAGGACACGCTCCTGCTCAAGCCCGGCGGCAAGGCCGAGCGCGGCATCCAGCCCGGAGATCCCTTTGTGGCCTCCGTCCGCGACCAGGCCCAAGCCTACGCCGCCTATCTCGCGTCGGATCCCGTCCACGCCCCCGCCCGCGAGCGCTGGACCGCCCAGGCCGAACGCCTCGTCTCCCTCGCCCGCGGCGAGGATATGCTCCGGGCCGGCCGTATCCAGGCAGTCGACGGCTCCAGCGACGAGACACGCCTCGGCTACCCCTACTTCCGCCGGATGGGCTGGCAGACCCGCAACAAGCCCTTCCTGACGCGCGCCGGCCGGATGATCCTCCCGCTGTACTCGGACGGCTTCAGCTTCTCGCTGATCGCCTACACCGACGACGCCGGCGAAACCTGGCACACCAGCGCGCCCCTCGTGGCTGCGGGCAACATCCAGCCCGCCCTCGCCGCTACGGCCAGCGGCGACCTCGTGGCCCTGATGCGCGACAACGGCCCGGCGCCGAAACGCCTCCATCTCAGCCGCTCCACCGACCAGGGGCAGACTTGGTCGCGAGTCCGCGACAGCGCGTTGCCCAACTCCGGCACCGCCTGCGACCTCGCCACCCTGCCCAATGGCCACTGGGTGCTGGTCAACAACGACACCGAAACCGGCCGTCACCGCCTGACCCTCTCGCTTTCCGAGGACGAGGGGAAGACTTGGCGCCACCACAGGCGGTTGGCCGACGAGGCCGATACGCGATCACATTACCCGGCCGTGATCATCGGGGCGGATGGCCTGATCCACGTAAGTTACAGTTATTTTCAGCCGGACAACCGGAAGGCGATCAAGCACGCGGTCTGCAACGAGGCTTGGCTGCGCCAGTAAGCGCCCATCCTGGGCGAGGGGGGCAGCGAGGAGGGGGGAGCAAGGATCCAGCCCGCCGGTTTGGTTTAGCTAGGTAATCCTGACCCGACTTCGCCAAGGCTGCGGCAGGCTGGCTGGGTCGAGCGTCCGGTAACGCGGCCTGCGCAGCTTCCCCGCCCGCCGCAGCGCGCGGCGCGGCCAGTGTTTCCCCCCCTCCGACCGGGGCGGTGCGCCCGAGCTACATCGAGCTGAGGGGTCGACCCCCGCCTCGCCACCACCCGGTTGGAAAACCTTCCCGCACTCCGCACTCGCCCGCCCCAGCCGCCTGCCCCAACCTCCCGCCGTCTCCTCCAATCCTTAGTCACTCGCCAACGATGCCCGCCCCGCGACTGCTCCTGCTCACGCTCCTCTGCGCCTGCCTCCCCGGCCTCGCCCGGGCCCAGGCGGAAAACTCCGGCGTCTACCTCACCTGGCGCGACGACCCCGCCACGACCATCACGGTCAACTGGCTCAACCTCTACGCGGACGCACCCGCGACCGCTTGGAACCGGCGCCCCGGCGGCGAATGGCGCCGCGTCGGCGGTACCGCCCACCCCGTGCGCCCCTCCGGCCTCTGGGTCCGCCGCGTGCAGCTCCGCGAACTCTCCCCGGACACCGGCTACGAGGTCGCCCTCGGCGCGCAACCGCCCGCCGGCACCGCAACCGGCTACCCGTTCCGCACAATGCCCCGCGAATTCGGGCGCCCGCTGAGCTTCGTCACCGGTGGCGATATGATGCACTCGCGGGAGATGGTCGACGTGATGAACAAGCAGGCGGGCCGCCTCGACCCGGACTTCGCCCTCCTCGGGGTCGACCTCGCCTACGCCAACAACGTCGACGCGACCCGCCTCGTGGACTTCTTCCAGTCGGGGCTCCTCCACGCGCGCGGGCGTAACGGCCGGCTCATCCCGATGGTGCCGGTGATCGGCAACCACGAGGTCGTGGGCGGCTACCGCGGCCGGCCCGAGGTCGAGGCCTCCTAGTTCTACACCCTCTTCGACCTGCCCGGCGGCAAGGCCCGACAAATGTTCGATTTCGGCTCCTACCTGTCGCTGGTCAACCTCGGCTCGGAGCACACCGAGGCGATCGAGGGCCCGCAGGCCACCTGGCTCGCGGAAACCCTCGCCGCGCGGACCCGGCAGACCTTCCCCTTCGCCTGCTACCACTTCCCCGCCTACGGCACCGCCAAGGCCACCGGCCCCGGCAAGCTCCCCATCGACAACCCCCGCTCCGTCGCCATCCGCCAGCAATGGCTCCCGCACCTCGAGCGCTACGGCGCCACGGCGGTCTTCGAGAACGACCAGCACAACTACAAGCGCTCCCACCGCCTGCGCGGGCACCGGCGGGACGACGACAACGGGCTGCTGTTCCTCGGCGACGGCGCGTGGGGCGTCCGCACCCGGACCGTGCCCAGCCCCTCCGAAGGCTGGTGGCTCGCCAAGGCCGAACCCACCCGGCACCTCTTCCACGCCACGCTGCAGCCCTCCGGCCAGGCGCGGATCGGGGCGGTCAACGACCAGGGTCAGGTCTTCGACGAGGTAAACCTCGCCACGCCCCGCACGCGTCCCGTGACGCCCTGAACCGCCGCCCCCTAGCCCGATGTCCCCTCGCCTGCTCCCGCTCCTGCTCACCGTCCTCGCCGCCGCGGCCGGACCCGCCCGTGCCGCCGCCCCGGCGGACCGCCCGCCCAATATCCTCTTCATTTTCGCCGACGACCATTCGCGTAAGGTCATCAGCGCCTACGAAGATGCCTACCCGCTCGCCCGCACCCCGAACCTCGACCGCCTCGCGGCCTCAGGCATCCGCTTCCAAGCCGGCTACCTCGGCGCCTGGTGCATGCCCTCCCGCGCCACCCTCCTCACCGGCCTCCACCCGCACGCGATCGAGTCGATGCGAATGACGGGCTCCAATCCCCGCAGCACCTACGACCCCGCCATCTGCCGCTTCTGGCCCGCCGTCTTCCGCCGCCACGGCTACCAGACCGCCCAGATCGGCAAGTGGCACACGGGCACCGACGCCGGCTGGGGCCGCGACTGGGATTACCAGCGCGTCTGGAACCGCCCCGCCAACCCTGAGGACGCCGGGAACTATTACGGGCCGCAGGTCGTGCACTTCAATGGCCAGCGCCGCACGGTGGAGGGCTACGCCACCGACAACTATAGCCGCTGGGCCGCCGACTACATCCGGGGCGAGGGCCGCGATCCCGCCAAGCCCTGGTACCTCTGGCTCTGCTACGGCGCCATCCACGGTCCCACCATCCCCGCGCCGCGCCACCGCGGCACCCTCCGGGACGCGCCCGTCGCGCCGCCCCGCGACCTCTTCGGCCCCCGCCCCGGCAAACCCGCCTACCTCGAGGACACGCAGGCCTGGAAACGCGGCCCGGCTGGGGAGGCCCTCGACAAGAATCGCCGCTCCACTCACGCTGACTGGGTGCGCCAGGCCAACGAGTGTCTGCAGGCCGTCGACGAAGGCGTCGGGGAGGTGCTTAAGGCGCTGCGCGAGTCCGGCCAGCTCGAGCGGACGCTCGTTATCTATTCCTCGGATCAGGGCTACGCCAACGGCGAGCACGGCCTGAAGCAGAAGGTTGCCCCCTACGAGGCGAGCTACGCCTCGCCGTTCATCGTCAGCCGGCCCGGGAAGATCCCCGCTGGGAAGGTATCCCGCCACGTGGTCAACGGCCCCGACGTGGTCGTCACCTTCTTCGCGCAGGCGGGCATCCCGCTCCCGTGGAAGATGCACGGCCGCAATTTCTCGCCGCTGCTGCGCGACCCTGATGGGGCGACTTGGGACCACCCGACCCTGTTCACCAACACCGGGCAGGACTACGGGGCGAGCGTCGCGGCGACGCTGCGCGGGGCCAAGGCGCCGCGCCACGCCGGCGTGCCGTACTTCGCGGCCGTCCGGCACGGGCATCTCAAGTACGTGCGCTACTTCGAGGCCCGGGAGCCGGAGGAATTGTACGACCTGCAGGCCGACCCCGAGGAGCTGACGAACCTCGCCGCGGACCCCCGGCACCGCGCGGACCTGACGCGCCTGCGAGCGCTCTGGCGGCAGGAGCTGCAGGCGACGGACGCGGCGTATTTAGATCTGCTGCCGCCCGTTCCGGCGGGCGCGGGCGGGAATTGAGGGGAGTTGAGAAGCGGGGAGCGAGGAACAGGGCCGGTTGATCTGATGTAGCCGGGGGATCCCTGCCCTTCGTCGCCGTGATGAGGGGGGCTACTTCACCGGAAACGCGATCAGATCGATCCGCGCCCCGCGTCCCGGCTGACCGAGGCTCCGCACCTCCAGCGCCGACGCCGATGGCGCGCGCGTGGGATCAAAGTACACGCCCCGGATCTCGCCCAGTTCTCCTCGGGCCCGCGCGTCGCCCAGATAGTAAGTTGCCTTGACCAGGTTCCGATAACTGGACCCCGCCTCATACAGCGCCGAACCGATCTGCTCGAAGATCCGCTTCATCTGCCCCCGAGCGTCCCCGCTCCCCTCGCCGTCGATGCCCCCCAAAAAGATCAGGGGCACGCCCGCCCCCACGTGCGCCACCCGGCAGAAGCGCGGCGAGACACTCAGCCACGGCAGCGGTAGCCAAGCCACCTGGTCCCCCGGCGGGGTCGGTAGGTTCCGCGCGGCCGCAATCAGCTCGATCTCCGCCGGCAGGCTGCTCACCCACTCCAGCAGCACCAGCGGCGGCACCGGCCCGCCCCCGAAACTCGCCGCCACCTCGCGCCCCGCCGCCGCATGGTCCGCAAACGGCGCGAGGAAGGCCTTGATCTGCACGACATCCGCCGCCCCCAAACCCAAGTGCGCCAACGTCCGATGCAGGCCCGCCATCGTCAGCCGCACCGCCTCCGCCACATCCGCCCCCTTCTCGGCCTGGCCCGACACGAACACCTTGCCCCCCGCCGGCAACACGGCCGCCCGCCCTCCCGCCAACCCACCTTCGGCCGGAGCCCCTCCACCCGGCGCCACCGCCTCGAAGGCCACCCTCCGCCCCGCCGCCGCCAGCGGCGTGCGCACCAGCGTGAAGGCCACCGGCGTCTCCGCGAACCGCCGCGCCACCGCCGCCTCCACCGCGGCCAGATCCGCGTCCGCCCCGACCAGCGCATTGAGCCGCAAGAGGCCCGCGGGATCACCGCCCGCCGCCCGCACCACGGCATCAAGCTCGGCCAGCGCCGCCCGCGCCTCCTCGTCCGCCCCCCCAAAAACCGGGGCCGTGATGGCGGCCGTGAAGACGAGCGGCCGGTCGGCCACCCGCACCGACCAGGCGGTGCCGGGGCGATCGGGGCGAGGCAGGCGTTCCGGGGGAACGGCGGAGAAGAGCATCGGTAAAAGCAGAGACACGGGAAGCGCGAACCGTAGCGGGGAAACGTTCACGCCACTAGTTTGGCCGCCGCGAAGAGTACTGCAAGCCAGCCGCGCCCCCGCGGCCCGGCTCTCTGCGGATGGGGTCCATCGGTTGCACGTTGCGCGCTGAAAGTTGCCGCGGCTCGCCACGCGACACCGATCGGCGCAACCCGCAACCGGCTGACCCCAGCGTTGGTCGGTCGGCGCTTGATTTCAGGCCCGCGCGACACGCCCCTGGCTTGCGGAACCGTTACGCACCGGATCGAATCCCCCCACGATGACTCCCGCGGCCCTGCGCTGGTCCGGCGATGCCGCCGGCAGCCTCGAACTCCTCGACCAGACGCTGCTGCCCGGCCGCGTAAACTGGATCGCCTGCCGCAACGTTCCGATTGTGGTCGAGGCGATCCGCAGCCTGCGCGTGCGCGGCGCCCCGGCGATCGGCATCGCGGGCGGCTACGGCACGGTCCTCGCCGCCGCCGAGGCCACGCGGCTCGCGCTCTCCCCCGCGACCGCCCTTGCCCACGTGCGGGCCCGCGCCGCAGAACTCGCCTCCGCCCGGCCGACCGCGGTAAACCTCCGCTGGGCCGTCGCACGCTGCCTGCGCGCCCTCGACGCCCTCCCCGCCGGCGCCCCCGCGGCCGCCCTCGGGACCACGCTGCTCGGCACCGCCCGGGAGATTCACGCGGAGGACGAACTCCTCTGCGCCGCGATCGGACGGCACGGCGCGGCGGCCCTGCCCCCGGGCGGCGTCCTCACTCATTGCAACACCGGCGGGCTCGCCACCGGGGGCGCCGGCACCGCCCTCGCCGCGATCACCACCGCTTGGGACCAGGGCCGCCGCTTCGAGGTCTTCGCCGACGAAACTCGCCCGCTCCTGCAGGGCGCCCGCCTCACTGCTTGGGAACTAGTCCAAGGGGGCATCCCGGTGACTGTCCTCTGCGACGGGGCCGCCGCGGCGCTTCTCGCCAGCGGCCGGGTCGGGAGTTGCATCGTGGGTGCGGACCGGATCGCGGCCAACGGGGATGCGGCCAACAAGATCGGCACCTACGGCCTGGCCCTCGCCGCGGCCGCACACGGGATCCCATTCTTCGTCGCGGCACCCTCGAGCACCTTCGACCTCGCGCTGGCGACCGGGGCCGGCATCCCGATCGAGGAGCGCGCCGCCGATGAGGTGCTGGCGCCCTTGGGCGTCCCCGCGGCTCCGGCCGGCGCCCGCGCGTACAATCCCGCGTTCGACGTGACGCCGGCGCGCCTGATCCGCGGGCTGATCACCGAACACGGCCTGATCTCGCCGGTGACCGCGGCGGAAATCCGCAAGGTGCTGGGGCCTTAGCCGGGCTGGGCGCGCGAGGAGCGGGCAGACCCTGCGGCGGGCGGGAACCAGATGGAAATTCTCACCGCGACTAGGATTTTCCGCCTGCCTCCCGTATGCCTCCACTGATTCTAGCCTCCGCCTTCGATGCTGCTTGATGGGGAAGGTCCCCTTGATCAGCCCTTTTGCGAGTACTCCGGGGATCCGAAAAGGTCGAAAAAAATCCCCAGCGCGCCGAGCCGAGCGCTGCCGCGCGCAGCTGATCTTCTGATGTGGCTGATGCGCGATTGCCCACCGACGTGTCCGCCGTGACCTTGGCAATGCCGGAAACTGGGGGAATATACGCCGCCCCGTTCCCGAGCTGCCGTCTGCCGCTGCTGTTTGATCCGCCTCCCTGCCGCCTTAGAAAAACATTGCTTCGCTTAGCGCCACCTCTGGCGCCAGCAACGCCACGCCTGACGTCAGCTCGGTCCGGCCTAGACCGAAATCCGCCCGGAAAAGCGCTTGGCCCGCCGCCAGATCGCCGCTCCACGAAAATGCCTTCAGCTCCTGCGCGTACCGGAAGCGCAAGCTCAAATCCAAGCCCGCCGCCAACCGCTCCCTCACCTCGACCTCTCCCGCTCCCGCCGCCCACCCGCACGCCGCCAACCGCTCGCCCACCCACTTGGCCAACACCCCACCCTCCGCCCGCCACGCGGGCCCGTGCCTCACCTCCACGCCGCTCAATCCCTCCGTCAGCGCCGCCGGCGCGTACGCCGCTAGGAACTGGCCTACGCTCTGCCTTACGGATAGCAGCCGGCAGTACGCCAAATCCCGGATCGCCGCCGGATTCGGCCATGGGTACCGCATCGCATCCGCCGGCGACCCCGCGCTGTCCAGAATCACCCGCTTCGCCTGGCCCAGCAGGAAGCGGTAATCCGCCAATCGGCCACTGTCCGCGAAACGATGGGCCCAATAATACAAGGGCAGATCAGTCGACAGGCAGATCGAGACCTGGTCCTCCAATTGCGCCCGGGCGCGACGGTCGTAACTCAACATGACGAACTCGACGCACCGCTTGTCCGCCCGCGTTCGCCCAAGGAAACATTCGCCATAAACCTTGGCCCGCAGCGGCGGCCCGCCTGCGTCCGAGTCCCGCGGGCAAAGCCCGACCACGCGGCAGGGATACCGCTGCGCGAAACGCAACACGGTCGCGAACTGCCGCGCCGCATCCGCCGCATCGGTGTTGAATCCGAGGTGCAACACAAAGTTGACCTGCGTCGCCTTGGCGTCCTCTGCCTCCGGCGCCGGCCGGCCGCCTGCCGCTTCTTCCGCCCACATCCGCGCCAGACTCCGGCCAATGCCATCCACCGGCACCTCCAATCCCGGCAATGCCTCGAAGATCGGCTCCATCGAACAGCGTGATCCGATTCAGGGCTGACGCCAGCGGTGCTGCGCGCCCGCCAGCAAGGCATCCGCACTCGCCGGGCCCCAACTCCCCGCCGGATAGGTGTCCATCCCCTCGCGCCCCGCCGCCCGCCACGAATCGAGCACGGGCGTGCACCGGCGCCACGAGGCCTCCGTCTCGTCCCCGCGGATAAACAGCGTACCGTCGCCGATGATGGCATCGAGCACGAGCCGCTCATACGCCTCGGCGGTGTTCGAACCGAAGGTCGTCGCGTAGCGGAAACTCATCTTCACCGGCTGGGTCCGCGTCTCCAGGCCCGGGATCTTCGTGTTCAAGATCAGGCTCAGGCCCTCATCGGGCTGGATCTGGAACGACAGGGTGTTGGCCGAAAGGTCAAAGCGGGCCGCCTCCCCCGCGAAGAGCGTCCCGGGGGGCCGGCGGAAGTTGACCGCGATCTCGGACACTCGCCGCGCCAAGCGCTTGCCGGAGCGCAGGTAGAACGGGACGCCTTGCCAGCGCCAATTGTTGATCGAAAGCCGCAGCGCCGCATAGGTCTCGGTCGCCGACGCCGACGCGATCCCCTCCTCCTCCAAATAACCAGGCACCGGCCGCCCCGCGACCATCCCGGCCGCGTACTGCGCGCGCGCCACGTCGCCGCCCGGCCCGACGGCAAGCGGCTGGATCGCGTTCAGCACCTTCACCTTCTCATCCCTGATCGCCTCCGGCGCGAGGGAGCCCGGCGGCTCCATCGCCGTCAACGCGAGCAGCTGCATCGTGTGGTTCTGCAGCATATCCCGCAGGCACCCGCTCTGCTCGTAATAGCCCCCGCGCAGGCCCACTCCCACCTCCTCAGCGACCGTGATCTGCACGCTGGCAATGAAGTTCCGGTTCCACAGCGGCTCGAAGATCGCGTTGGCGAAGCGCTGCACCAGCAGGTCCTGCACGGTCTCCTTTCCGAGGTAGTGGTCGATGCGGTAAACCTGATGCTCGGCGAACACGCCGCGGATCGCGGCATTCAGGGCCAGCGCCGAGGCCAGGTCCTTGCCGTACGGCTTCTCGATGATGACCTTCGAATGCAACGGCGTGTCCCGATGCACCGCCGCCAACCCGCAGGCCCCGAGCTGCTCGATGATCGGCGCAAAAACCGAGGGCGGGGTCGACACGTAGAAGATCCGCTGCAGGTCCCGGCCCAGTTGCCGCTCCATTTCGGCCAACTGGACCGCCAAGCGCTGGAAGGCCGCAGGTTCGTCGTACCCGCCGGCCACGTAGGAGGTCCGCGCCGCCACCCGGGCCCAGACCGCCGGCTCCGGCTCCCGCCGCGAGAACTCCTTCACCGCCGCCTCCGCCACCGCGCGGAACTCCAAGTCCGCCATCACCTTGCGGCCAAAACCCACCAGATGGAAATCCGCCGGGAGGAGGTTGTCGTGACTGAGGTTATAGACGGCCGGGAGGAGCTTGCGCGCGGTGAGGTCGCCGGATGCGCCGAAGATGACCACCACCGTGGGCGGCGCGCCGCGGTGCTTGCTGAGGCCCTGCAGGAAGGGGTGACGCCCAGAATCGGCCATAAGAACCCCATCTCCCTTGCCCCGCCACGCCGGGGCAAGGCAAATGCCGTTGGCAGAGGATTTCGCGGGCGCCTTCGGGCCCGACAGCTTCCGCGCCAAGATCGGGGCTACTGCCTTTTTTTCCTCCGAGGTCCTCCGGATGAGGGATATCCCTGCCGCCACTGACGCTCGTACCAGTACCGGCGACGGCTCACGGCCCCCGCCACGTTTCACCCACCACCGGGCGCCCGGACACGTCCGCCAGCGGAAAATACGCCTCGACCACCTCGCCCTCATAAGGGGCCGCCAACGGCACCGAGCCCCGCCGGTACAAGCCCTCTCCCACCCCCTCGAAAGCATCCAATCGCGCCAACGCCGCCGCTTCCACCGCCCAGACCTCCCCAGTCACGCCGATCGGCGTCGCCGGGTGCGGCACTAGGCCGGGATAACCCCCGAGGTCGTGCAGGCGGAACCCCGGCACGGTCCGCGCCGGGCCCAAATACCGTTGGCCCGCCAGCTGGCCGTGGTTCACGCGGCCGCGCTGGAGCGTGCCGTAGACGAACAGCAGGCGGCTCACGGCGCGCCCGCGGGCGGTAGGACCTCGACGACAACCGCCGTGGTGTTGTCGCGGCCGGAAGCCTCCACCGCGGCTTCCACCAGCCGCTGCGCGGGCGGGCGCGGCGTGGCCCCCGCTTCCAGCGCGGCGGGCAGCATTTCGGCGATCTGCCAGTCCCAGAGGCCGTCCATCAGCCCGTCGGAGCACAGCAGGAAACGGTCCCCGGCCCGGTGGTCGACGGCGCCGAGCTGCGGCTCGATAAACTGGTTACCCGCGCCGAGGGCCTGCTGCAGCGCGTTCCGGCGGGGATGGGTCCGCTGCTCGCGCTCGTTGATCTGGCCCTGCCGCCGCAGCCAGCCGACGTGGCTGTGGTCGTACGTCACCTGGGTGAGCTCGCCCCGCAGCGGAAGGGAATAGATGCGGCTGTCGCCGACGTGCGCAAAGTACATCCACTCTGGCGTGAACCACCCGAGGCTCAGCGTGGCCCCCATCCCGGCGCATTCCTCGTAAGAGGTGCCCAGTCGCGTCAGATCTTCGTGGATCTGCGTGACCAGCTCGCCGAGGACGTCCGCGAAGCCGACCCCGATCCCGGTCGCCGCCAACCGGAAGGCGCGGGGAAACAGGCGCGTGATGCGGTCGACGGTAAAGCGGCTGGCGAACTCGCCCGACTTGGCCCCGCCCATCCCATCGCTTACGGCGAAGACGAAGTCGGCCACGGACAGGGAGGCTCGGCCGGTTTTGCCCAAGTAACGCACCTCGCGGCCGTCGACGGCGAGCGCGAGGAAGGAGTCCTCGTTGTTGGGGCGTACGCGGCCGACGTGAGTCAGGCCGGACCATTGCAGGTCGGGGGCGGGACGGTCCCCGCGGCGGGTGTCGGCGCTCATCGGGCCAAGGTGGGCTTGAGGGTGAGGGGCAGGCCGGAGCCGTCGTCCTCGAGCAGCGTGGCGAACTCGAAATCGATCACGCAGAAACGACCGTCGGCGACGCGGTAGGTGATGTTGCGGAGGGCGCGGTCCTCATGGCGGACGCCGAAGCGCTCCAGCGCGGCGAACAGTTCCTCCTGACGCTCCGGCGCGAGGTGATCGACGCGGCGGCCGCAATTGGTCGTGACCAAGCGGAGCTGGGCCGAATCGACCTCTAGGACCCGGGGGACGAAGTCGCAGCCGCGGGCCTGGAGGAGGCGGAGCAAGCGGGTCTCGTGGTCGAAGCGCTCCCGCGCGGAGTGGCCGCGGAAGGTCTTGTGCACCCGGCCGTCGAAGCCGATGCGGACCGTGGCTCGCGCGGTGTCCTTGATTTCCTCCATCGAGCGACACTCTCCCGCGGTCGGTCACCCGCTGGCAAGCCGCACCCGCGGCCGGCGGGTCCGAGCTTGCGAGGCCCGGGGAGAAAAGCCAAGACGTCGTCGTCTTGCACCTCCACCTCGGGCAACACTTCTACGGCGCGGGCAACCTGGGGGATGACTTCATGCTGGGGGGCTTCCTCGAGGCCCTTCACGCGCAGGCCCCGGGCACCACCTGTTCGTGCCGCGTCCCCTTCCCGCTGCCCCCGCTACGGGATCGTTTCCCGGCGGTGGAGTGGCTGCCCTACGAGGCGGGGAATCTGGAGCCGTGCCTGCGTCGGGCGGACGCATGGCTCGGCTTGGGCGGATCGCCCTTCCAACAGGCGCAGTCGGCGTGGTTTATCGATCACCTCACCGCGGAGGCGGCAGCGTGCGACCGGATGGGCAAGCCAATGTTCTACCTTGGGGTGGGCGTGCAGGGCGCGGCGGAGGCGCGGGGGCCAGCCGTCCAGCGGCTGGTCGCGCAGGCGGAGGGCATCTGGACCCGGGATCCGGCATCCGCGGAAAGCCTCGCCAGCCTCGCGCCGCGGCGGCCGGTGGTGGCGGCGAGCGATCTGGCGCATTTGTGGTTCCGTGCGCATCCACCGCGGCCAGCGGTCGCGGGGCGGCTGAACCTGACGCCAAACTTTGATTTCGGGCCCTGGCCGGGGCGCGACGCGCTGCTGGCGGCGGTGGATGCCCTAGGCGTGGAGGACCGCGTCTGGCTGGTGCAGGAGGATCGGGAGCTGCCCGGGGCGGAGAGGATCCTGTACTCGAGGTTGCCGCCGGCGGAACGGGCCCGATGGCGGCTGCTGGCGCCGGACGTGCCAGGGGCTCCATTGACGGTGGCCTTGGACCGCTGGACGGGGGCGGCGCGGACCGTGAGCGCGCGGTACCACGCGGCCCTGCTGGGAGCGTGGGCGGGGTCGGCGGTGGTGGTGATCGCGACCAACGAGAAGCTGCGGGGGGTGGCGGAGGAGTTGCGGGCCCCAGCGATCGCGCCGGAAGCCCCGACGGCGGTAGTCCTGAAGGCCTTGGCAACGGCACAAGCAGGTCCCCGGCGGCCGCCGGTCGCGCTGGCGGAGCAGGCGGCGGCGGCGGTCGCGGCCTGCCTCGCCGCGATCCGCGGCTGAATTTTTCTCGGCACCCCCGGCGCCTTCGCGAAAGACTAACCCTTATGCCCGCGCTGCTGCTGTCGCTCGCGTTTGTCGCTTACCTGACTCTGCTCGGGGGCGGGCTGCTGGCCGGGTGCCGCTGGCGGGGCGGGATCCTGCGGACGTGGCTGCTGGCGCCGGCGGTGGGGCTCGCGGTGGTCATTTTGGCCCTGATGGTCCTGAACCAATCGGGCCTGCCGGTGCAGGCGTTCGCGTGGCCGCTGACCCTAGGGCTCGGCCTAATCGCGGCGGGCATCCTGCGCTGGCAGGGAACCGTCTGGCCGCGGCGGGCCCTCGCCCCGTTCGGGGCGGTGATGGTGGCGTCGCTCCTGTGGACCGGTTGGCCCCAGCTGCGGTTTGGCTTCAACTGGCTGAGCTACGTCAACGACGATTTCGTGAATTACTGCCTGGCCGCAGACCGCTTCCGGGACTTCGGCTTCTGGCGGGCGCCACACCTGGCGGAGTTGGCGGGCACCGATCTCGCGCAGTATTACTGGTTCATGCATGTGCCGGGCCTGATGCGCTTCGGCAGCGAGATCACTCTCGCGTGGGTGTCGGCCCTCACCGGCCTGAAGTCGCTGAGCATCTTCATGCCGGTGATTTTGGGCCTGGGCTTGGTGCAATTGGCGGCGGCGGGGGCACTGGTGCTCCACCGCGGGCGCTGGCGGCGGCGGGCCGGGCTGACGATGGCCCTGCTAGCGGCGAGTCCCCTGTTCATGCTGGGGTCCCTGTACCAGCTGATCGCGCAGGTAGGCGGGCTGGGCCTGATGCTGGCGGCGACGGTGGTGCTAACCCAGCGCCTGCCAGTCCGGCGCGCGGGGGCGATCCCCGCGATCGTGATCCTGTCGGTGCTGGGCGCGGCGCTGTGCGTGACCTACCCGGAGGTGACCGCGTTCGCGGGGCTGGCGGGCCTAGTGGCGGCGGCGTTCGAAACGGTGTGGCAGCGGCGGCTGCCGGCGGCGCGGCTGACCTTGTTCTTGTATGGCGTGGCGGGGGTGATGCTCCTGCTGCGGACCAACATGCTGGCGTATGTCTTCACCATCATGCTGCAGCTGGGGTCGGGCTTCCGCAGCGTGGACCTGTCGCTGTCGCTGTTCCCGTACTTTATGATCCCGACGGGGCTGGCGAACCTGTTTGGCCTTATGCCCCTGGCGGTGAACTTCCCGGAGCCGTGGACCTCGGTAACGATCGTCGCAGGCAGTCTGGCCCTGCTGGCGGCGCTGGCGGCGGGGGTGCGGGAGGCCTCGCGGGGCGTGCCGATGGCGCTGCTGCTGCTGGTGCAGTTCGCGCTCGCGCTGCGGCTGATGACGTCGGGCAACGACTTCGGCCTCTACAAGCTGGCAATGTTCCTGCAGCCGGCGCTGGCGGCGAGCCTAGCGGGCCTGCTCCTACGCTTGCCGCGGCCGCGGCTGACCGCGCCGTTGGCCCTCGCCCTCGCGGCCCTCGCGGCTGCGCCCACGGCCCTGCACTACACCGGGGTTTCCCAGGGCGACCGCGCGGGTGGCCTTACCGAGGCGAAGAGCGCCTCCGCCCTCGGCACGGAGACACCGCCGGTGCCGGCTGGCACGCGGGTGCTGGCTGACGTGAACAATCTGGTGGCGGCCAAGCTGGCGGCGGCGGCGCTGCGGGGCACCGACCTGCGCTACCTCTCGCGCGATTATTACCAGCAGATCGCGCCCATCGAGTACGAGCGCCTCGGCACCACCTTGGTCGGCCTGCACCCGCATTTCGATGCGCTCCTGTCCGCCCGGCCGCAGCTGGCGGAGCGAGACCAGCGGACGACGCAGACCCTGCGCCTTTTCGAGACCACCTTCCGCGCGCCGCGGCTAGAGTACGCGCCCGGCGCGGCGGAAACCTACCTGACGCTCGATCCCGCGCTGGGCCTCTTCAACAAATTCCGCTACCCCGCGCCGCTGGAGCCGCGGGCCTTTTTTCGCCTCCTGCCCGTGGCGGAGGAACGCAACCACTTGGTGTTCGTTCATTCCGGGCGGGGCAACCACTACTACCTGGGCGACCGCAACCGCATCGCGATCTTCCAGCAGGAGGCGGACCCGTACACTCCGCGGCAGGACTTCACGGGCATCGGGCGCTTCTTGCTCCTGCGGGTGGAGCGGCCTGACGCCGAGGTGTACGTGAGGTTCTTGGCGACCAAGACCTTCATGGGTCCGGGCCACACCGCGTGGTCGCCGGAGGCTAAGCTGTTGGGTACCCAGCCTGTGCCGCTTGGCCTGACGGGGCACGGAGCAGTCAACCGGATCCTCGGGCCGGTGCGACCGGTGACTCTGGGCGGGGCGGCCTACCTCGCCCTGGACCTGCACGAGCTGCCGGTGCAGTTCCCCTATGAGCGGGGCGGTCTGGCGTCACTGTACAACCCGCAGGTGCCCCTGGACTCGCGCAAGCTCGTGGCCTACGCGCGCGACATTTCGGCCTTGGGGAGGGAGGAGGTGGCGGCGCTGCGCCGGCCGGCCCGGCTGGGGCGTTTCCCGGACGACCTGCTATTCGCCTCCGGGCTGGAGTACGCGGGGATCTATGAGGACGGCTGGGTGTCGCCGGGGAGCGAGTTCATCCTGACCGGCACCCCCGCAGGCGGGGTGGCGCGGATCCGCGGATTCGTTCCGGACCTGCCGGGACGGCCGCTCGGGGCGGGCGTGATCCGGGTGCGGGTGGGTGACCGCGCCTACACGGTACCGGCCCCGGTGGGCGGGTTCGACTGGCTGCTGCCGCTGCCGACGGCCGCCGCGACCACCCACCTGCGCCTCTCGTTCTCGGCGCAGGCGCCGCTGCCGGGCAAGGACCGCCGCCCGATCGGGGCGAACCTGAACCTGGTGGAAGTGTTCCCGAGCCTGCCGACCCATACCTTTGACTTCGGCACGGCGGGCGGATCGCGGTTGCCGGCGCGCGGGATCGACCAGGACGGCTGGCTGGAACGCGGCGCCACCATCGACCTGCCCCCAGGCGGGAGGCGGACGCTGCGCCTGCGGCTGGAGTTCCCCGACTGGAGCGGCCTACCGGAGGGCCGCCTGACCACGGTGCTTCAGCCCGACGCCACCGCCGCGGCTGAAGGCGCGATCCGTGAGCACCGCTTGCCCGCGGCGCAGTATTCGGCCGTGGATCTCCCCATGGCGGCGAGTGCGGAGGTGGGCCTGCTCGAGCTGCGGGCGGCGGAAGACTTTCCCTTGCCCGCACCGGATCAACGGCGGCGCACCGCACGCTTGGTCTCAATGGAGTTGCAGCCCGCGCCATGAACGCCCCGCAACGCGCCCTCGTCCTAAAGCTGGACACCCTTGGCGACCTAGTGCTGCTGGCCCCGGCCCTGCAGGCGTTGCGGACGGCGTGGCCGGCCACGCGGCTGACGGTGGTCGTGCGCGCGGCGTACGCGGGGCTAACCACGTTGCTCGTGCCATCAAGGGCGGGCGAGGCTCCGGTGGAATGGCTGACTACGACGCTGGATCCATTCCGCCACGGTCCGGAAGAGGAGGCGGCGGAGCGGGCGCGTTTGCTGGCGGCGGTGCGAGCGCGGGCGCCGGAGGTGGTGATGGCGGCGACGGCGCGGGGCAACTGGCTGGAGGCGGCCGTGGCGGCGGCGGCACCGGGCGCACGGCGGGTGGCTCTGGGCGCGGAGGCGGCGGACGCGTATTTCTCGACCCGGCTGCGGGTAGCGCTGGGCATTGAAGCAGCGGGCGTGTTTCCCGAACGGGTGATCCCGCCGGCGGACGAGCTGGATTGGCGGCGCGGTCTGCGGCTCGCGTCCGCGGTGCTGGGCCGGCAATTGCCGGCGGTCCCGCCAAGGATCCGGGCGGAGCCAGACCTGGCGCGCTTGGCGGCCTTGGGGCTTAACCCCGGGAAATACGCGGTCTGCGCGGCGGCGGGGTTCGCGAACGTGCGCCTGAAGACCTGGCCGGCAGAGCGGTTTGCGGAGGCGGCGGCGCACCTGCGGGCGCGGCACGGCCTGCTGACCCTCTGGGTGGGCGCGGAGGTGGAACGGGCGCATTTGGCGCCCCTCGCGGGCCCGCACCTTTGGCTGGGCCAGGGGCCGGCGGATCTATCCGTCCTAGCGGGGTTACTGGCGGGAGCGGCGGTGTTTTTGGGCAACGACACCGGGGCGATGCACTTGGCGGCGGCGACGGGTGTTCCGACCGTGGGGGTCTTTGGCGGGGGCACCTGGCCCCGTTTCCAGCCGGCGGCGGCGCTCGGGGCGGCGGTGGTGCATCCCCTGCCCTGCTTTGGCTGCGGGTGGGATTGCCCCTTTGGCGACGCTCCCTGCCTGCAGGCGATCACCACCGCCGACGCGATCGCCGCACTGGATGCCGCCCTAGCCGGCAAGGCCTTCGCCGTAAGCGTAATCGAGCGTATCCCGGCGGAGGTTCGGACCGTGCTGGGCGCCACCGCGGAGCGGCACCGCCAAGCGCAGGCGGGGCATCTCGCCCGGCAGCACAAGCTGGAGGAGCTCACGGCCCTCGCGCGCGAGAAGGACTTCGCGATCGGGGAGAAGCAGGGGGAAATCGCCGCTCTGAAGGCGGTCTGTGACGAGCGGGAAAAAACCATTCTGATCCTCGATGGGCACGTGCGGTACTTCCAAGCGGAGAACAATCTCCTGAAGGCGGAGAAGGAGGTCCGCGACCGGGCCTTGGCCGCGGTGACCGGCGAGCCGGGAAGGGCGGCGCGCGCACTCGAGGACCAGGCGGTGCATATCCGGAACCTCGAGGCGGTGCGCATCCGACAGACCGCCGAGATGGAGGAGCTGCGGCGGGGCGCGGCCAATCGGGAAGCGGGATTGCACGAGCTGGAGCAGGCCAAGCATTACGGTCGCCTGCTCGGCGAGAAGGAGCTCGTGATCCGGGGACTGAGTGCCGGCATCGCGCACCGGGACCGCGTGTTGCGCGAGGTGGCATCGGAGACCACTCATTCGACGGCGGACCTGCGCCGGATCGCGTTGCTGCTGCGGGGCTACGTCCGCGAGCGCTGGCTGCGGCCGCTCCAGGCCTGCCTGTACGTGCGGCTCGTGGAGGGGCAACCAGGGGAACTCGGCGTGCTGCGCCAGCACCAGCCGCGGCCGCTACGCTGGGACCGCGCTTTGGCGCGCCACCGGTCGCCAGCGGCGGGCGGCCTGAGCGTCGCGGTCGTGACCCCCAGCTACGGGCAGGAGCGGTTTTTAGGCCGGACGCTCGCCAGCGTGCTCGACCAGAATTTCCCCGGCCTGCGGTACGTGGTGCAGGACGGTGGTTCGCGCGACAGCAGCGCGGCGCTTATCGCCCGCCACGCCACGCGGTTACGCCATTGGGAATCCATGCCCGACCGGGGTCAGGCGGACGCGATCCGCCGGGGATTCGGGCACGTCACCGGGGAGCTCGCGCCCGACGACGTGATGGCGTGGCTCAACTCGGACGACCTGCTCGCGCCGGGTTCACTGGCCTTCGCCGCGGGCTACTTCGCGCGGCATCCGGAGGTGGATGTGATCTACGGGCACCGGATTTTGATCGACGAGGACGACCGAGAGATCGGGCGCTGGGTGTTGCCGCGGCACGATCCGGCGACCCTGGAGTGGGTCGACTACGTGCCGCAGGAAACCGTGTTCTGGCGAAAGCGGGCGTGGGACCGCGTGGGCGGGATCGACCCGACCTTCCAATTCGCCCTCGACTGGGATCTGTTGGCGCGCTTCCAGCAGGCGGGCTGTGTGATCCGGCGCGTGCCGTACTTTCTCGGTGCGTTCCGCGTGCACGCCGAGCAGAAGACCGCAACCGCGATCCACAGCACCGGGGCGGAGGAGATGCGGCGCATCCGGATCCGTTTCCACGGGGAACGGTCGGACGATGCGGCGCAGCTGGAGCATCACGCCCGGCGCGCCCGGTGGCACGGGGCCTTGACGGCGCGGCTCCTCGCCTTCGGGCTACGCTGGTAACCCTTACCTGCAATGCTCCTCAGCCTCGTTGTCCCAGTGTATCGGGAAGAAAAGAATGTTCCGGAGTTCCTGCGCCGTGTGCGGCCGATTCTGGGCGCCATCACAGAGGACTACGAGTTGATCTTTGCGCTCGATCCCTCGCCCGACCGCACCGAGGAGGTCATTTTGGCGGCGCGGGCGGAGGATCCGCGGGTGAAGCTGCTGCGGTTCTCGCGGCGCTTCGGCCAGCCGATGGCGACCCTGGCGGGCCTGCAGTATTCGGCGGGCGAGGCGGTGGTGGTGATGGACGTGGACCTGCAGGATCCGCCGGAGCTGCTGGGCGAAATGGTGGCCAAGTGGCGGGAGGGGTTCGACGTCGTGCTACCGCAGCGGCGCCAGCGGACGGGCGAGCCGTGGGTAAAGCGCCTCGTGGCGGCGACCGGCTACAAGGTGATCAACAAGATCGCGGACGTGCGCATCCCGCCCAACACGGGGGATTTCCGATTAATCTCCCGACGGGTCGCGACGGAGGTAACGCGCCTGAAGGAAACCCACGGGTTCCTGCGCGGGATGGTGGCCGTGGTGGGGTTCCGGCAGGCGCTGATCCCGTTCGACCGTCCGGCGCGCTTCGCCGGGGAGACCAATTACAACCGCTTCCTCGGGTCCATGCGCATCGGCTTTAACGGCATTTTCTGCTTCTCCGCCTACGCGCTTAGCCTCAGCACCTGGCTGGGCTTCCTCGTCTCGGCCGGGGCGTTTTTGCTGATGGGGATCTACCTGCTCTACAAGCTGATGGGCTGGCCCATCGCGTGGGGTAATCCGACATTGGTGATCCTCATCTCGTTCCTCGGGGGCATCCAGCTGATCAGCGTCGGGATTTTGGGCGAGTACATCGGCCGCATCTACGAGGAGGTGCGGGCGCGCCCAAAGTTCATCGTGGAGCGGGCGGAGGGGTTCCGCGAATGAGTTTGCCCAAGGGCGCCGCCTGACGGGGATGAACGCGACCCTCCCTGGACCGGCGCGCGCCCCGCGCCTGCTCATCCTGGTTGTCGCGTATCAGGCGGAGACGACGATCCCCGGCGTGTTGCGGCGGCTGCCGGCGTTCGCGGGCGTGGACGTGGAGGTGCTGGTGATCGACGACTGCTCGGCTGACGGCACCTTCAAGGTGGCGGAGCGACTGCGGGACGAGGGCGGCTGCCCGCATCGCCTGACCGTGCTGGTGAACCCGGTGAACCAGGGCTACGGCGGCAACCAGAAGCTGGGCTACCGGTACGCCTTGGAGCAGGGACACGACCTCGTGGCGCTCCTGCACGGGGACGGCCAATACGCGCCGGAGAGCCTGCCGGATGTGCTGGCCCCCCTGCGGCGCGGTGAGGCGGACTTCGTGCTGGGATCGCGGATGCTTACCCCGGGCGGCGCGCGGCGGGGCGGGATGCCCCTGTACAAGCGCCTCGGCAACCGGCTGCTGACCGCTAGCCAGAACCGGATTCTCGGCGTGCGGCTGAGCGAGTACCACACCGGCTGCAAGGCATTCCGCGCGGACCTGCTGCGCCGGATTCCATTCGAGCTGAACGCGAACGTCTTTCACTTCGATCCCGAGTTCATCGTGCAGGCCCTGCGCACCGGGGCACGGATCGCGGAGGTCCCCTTCCCCACCCGCTACGGGGACGAGATCTGTCGCGTGAACGGAGTGCGTTACGCTTGGGACACTCTGCGCACGACGCTGGTCGCGCGCCTGCAGGACTGGGGGCTGCTGTACCGGCGGAACTTCGACGTGCTGCCGCCGGCGGGGACCCCGGCGGCCCCGGGACGGCTGAGTTTCCCCTCCGTGCTCACGGCCGCCCTGGCGGCGGTGCCGGCGGGCACGGTGGTTTTGGACCTCGGGGGCGCGGGGGCGGAGCTGTGCGGACCGCTGCGGGCGCGCGGTTGCCGCGTGCTCGGCTGGGCCGTGCCGCCGGAGCGGGCGGGGGCCTACGACGAAGTGCGCGGACCGGAGGCAGGGGGCGAGTTACCGCCGGACGACCTGCGGGGCATCAACGTGGTGCTGCTGCTCGATGAACTCTCGCGGCGGGCGGATCCCGAGGCGTACGCGGCGGCGCTGCGGGCGGCCGCGGGGCCAGGCCTGAAAGTGGTGCTATCCACGGGGAACCTCGGCTTCGTGGTGCCGCGGCTAATGCTGCTGGCGGGGCACTTCAACCCCACGCGCCGGGGCATCCTCGATGTGCGCCACCGGCGGCTGTTCACCGTGGCTTCCCTGCAGCGCCTGCTGCGCGAGGGTGGATTCCAGGTCGAGCGGATCACGGGCGTGCCGGCCCCGATCCCGCTAGCGGTGGCAGATCCCGCGTGGAGCCGGCGCTTGCTGGCAGTACAACGGGCCCTCATCCGGTTAGCGCCGGGGTGGTTCGCGTACCAGTTACTCGCGGAGGTGCGGCCCCTGCCGAACCTCCCGGCGCTCCTTGAGGCCACTCGGCGCCACAGCACGGCGCGCGCGGCCCGGGAAAATTAAATCCCAAGCTGGGTGGAGACCTTAGCTCCTGCTCAGGCGACGTAGCGGGTGATCCCGACGACCGTGAACTCCTCGTCCACGCCCGCCGTCTTGACCTTGACCACCTCTCCCAGCTTGCGGCCGAGCAGGGCGGCGCCGAAGGCCGTCTTGTAGGAAATGATGTGCCGGTCGGGGTCGCCGTCCCAGGCGCCGAGAATGGTGAACGTGGCGGTCGAGCCATCGGCCACCTTCCGCACTGCGACCACCGTACCGATGCTGGCCTGGTCGGTCGTGGCGTCCTTGAAGTCGGTCACGCGGGCGCGGGCGAGGTCGCGCTCGAACTGGCCCTTCTGGGCCATCAGCACGGACTGGTCCTGCTTGGCCATCTTGAACTCGGAATTCTCGCGGAGGTCACCGTGCTCGCGGGCGGCGGCGATCGCCTTGGAGTTATCGGGGATCTTCTTGGCCACGATTTGATCGTACTCCTCGCGCTTCCGGTCGTAGCTGGCGCGGGACACGATCAACTGCTCATCCTTACCCTCGGCGTCGGCAGCGACAAGCGACTGGATCTTGGGAAAGATCTTAATGAAGCGGGCGAGAAGCGACTTCTTGGTGAGTTCCTCGAAGCCCTGGTTGAGCATCAGAGTGTTCGCGAGGTCGCGGGCGGTCTCCGGGTCGGCGGTGGCAAGCAGGTCCGGAATCAAATCGGGGTCCTCGGAGAGGATGTCCGCGAGCGGAATCCGGCGGGCGCTGGCAGCCTGGAGGGCCTCGTAATCGATGGCGAAGAATATAGCGCTGAGCAGCCGCGGGGTGATCAAGTCATGAAGAAGCTTGGCGAACTTCTTTGAGTCGCGGTTCTTGACGATCCAGAGGAGCACCGGGGCGCGGAGGTTCTGCTCGGTCTGCCAGCGACGGAGAGTCTCGGCGAGGTGGTCGGCGTGCCCTTCCTCGATCAAGAAGTTAATGCACTCCGTGGTGAACTTGCCTTGGGAAGTCTTGAGCAGCTGGAAGAGCACGTCGCGCACTTCGATCGGGTGCGTGTCGCGGATCAGCCGCAGGAGGCGGGCCTGGAAGTGGACCGGGATCTTCTCGGCGACGCCGGGGAGGTCACGGATGTTGGCGATTAGAGTGGCCTGGGCCGGCTCCAAGGCCTCGGTGCGGCCGAGCAGTTTGGCGAGGTCGTCGCGGACGGCGGCCCCGTAAAGTCGTTCCGCCGCATCAAGCTGGTTGGAATCGCGGACGGACTCGGCGAGGCCGTCCAGAATGGCCCCGAGGTCACCGAGGCTGGCATTGCCGTCGACGGCGGCCATCAGTTCCTCGGCGAGGGCGATGCGGCGGCGGGCGGAGCGGGTGCTGGTGAACTGCTCGCGGATGCCTTCCTCAGCCGAGACGGGCGTCTCGCGCACGACGTAGCACTCGGTCTTCTTAACGGGAACGGAGAGGCGGGGGTCCTGGGCGATCTGCTTGCGGGCGGCAGCCCACCACTTCTTGAACTTCTCCTCGCCGACGACCTGGGCAAGCACGATCTCAAGCTCGATGGCGGTGGCGGCCTGATTCGGGTAGGCTTGAAGGGCTTCGAACACCAGTTGTGCGGGCTGGTCGGCGATCAGCTCATTGATACGAGCGGGCTCGGTCTCGCGGCGGACCAAGAGGTGGCGGGAGTGGAGCACCTCCATCGTGGAGACACAGAAGGCGGGATCCATCGCGTGTCCGGCCTTGCCCTTGAAGTCGATCGTCAGCCGCTGGGCGGACTCGTCGTAGGAGCGGATCTGGCCGAAACCCCAACTACGGTGGACCACGTAAGCACCCGGCACCATCGCCTCGAGTTTCGATTTGGCCGGCTTGAGGGCCGGCATTTTGGCGAGGAGCGCGGAAACGGCTTCGGAATTCATGGTTGCGTGACTGAGGACCTGAACTGGAGATTTGAGCGGACCTTTCTCCGCCTTGTCAAACCGAGTGTCACCCCGGGCATTCTGGGAAGACGCCCTAATGCCGACCCAATCTGCTCTGCCGCCCGACGCCTGGAACTCCGCCGCGCTGCTACTCACCCGCTGGATTGCCCGCGGGGAGCGCCTTGACCTGCTGCTGGAGACCTTGCCCCGGGCGCTGACGGGCCCGGCGCGAGCGCAGTGCCAGCACCGAGTGCTGGGGGTGGTGCGGCACCACGGGCGCTTGGAGGCGGCGCTGGCGCGGTTGGTCACGCACGCCCCGCGGCATGAGGTGCGCGCGGTGCTGCTAATGGCGGGTTTGGAACTGCTGGAGGCGCCGGCCGCGGCGGAGGCGGACCCGGGGCGGGTGCCGCGGATCGTGCACCATGCGGTGGAGCGCACAAAGACCCTCGCCAGCCCGGCCGAGGCCCGGATGGTGAATGCGGTCGCCCGGCGCCTCGCGGCGCCCCTGGCGCAGCCCGCGCCGCCGGCAGAGGCGGACGCGGCGGCATTGGCCGAGTATTTCTCGCATCCGGTCTGGCTGGTGCGAGCCTGGCTGGCTCAATTCGGCCCGGCGGCAACGCGGGCGCTATTGGAATGGAACCAAACCCCGGCGCCGGTGCACGGCCGCTGGCGGGGGCCAGCTGATCCGCCGGAGTTCCTCCAGCCGACGGCGTGGCCAGGTTTCCTGCGCGTACCGGCCGGCCATTGGGGGGACGTGGAGCCGCTGCTGGCGGCGGGCCAGATGTACCTGCAGGATCCGTCCACCCGCCTGCCGGTGGAACTCCTGGCCCCGCAAGCGGGCGAGACCTTGCTCGACCTTTGCGCCGCCCCCGGGGGCAAGAGCCTGTTGATCGCCGACCAGATGGGCGCCGGCCGCCTGGTAGCCGTGGATCAGCCTGGGACGCGGCTGGAGCGCTTGAAGGAGAACCTGTCCCGGACCCGCAGCGTGGATGTCGCTTTGGTGCAGGCGGACCTGTTGGGCCAGCCGGGAATGGTGCTGCGGGAGCATCGATTGCCCGAGGCCTATGCTGGAGTGCTGCTGGATGTACCCTGTTCCAACACGGGTGTGATGCGGCACCGGGTGGACGTGAAGCGGCGCCTGCAGCCGGGGGATTTCCGCAAGCATCCGGCACAACAGTTGTCGCTCCTGCACGCGGCGGCGCGGCTGGTCCGCCCGGGCGGGCGCCTCGTGTATTCGACCTGCAGCATCGACGTGGAGGAGAACGAGCACGTCGTGCGCGCCTTCCTCGCCGGGAAGGCGGGCGGGCCGTTCAGCCTAGAGCGTTCCGTGGTGAGCCAGCCCTGGGTGGCGGGCCACGACGGCGGCGGCGCGTTCCTGCTGAGGAAGGCCTGAGCTGGGCGCGGTCCTCGCGACGGCGAGGCGGGTCCTCTCCGCCGCAGGCTTTCCCGCAGCGCGCTTGAAATTCATGGCCCTGGCCTGCGCGCCGGCGGCCCCCTCGGCGGTGAAGGCAGCCGTGAGCACGACCTCGCCGCCGAGCGTGACGTTGCAAACGGCCCGCGCCCCCGCGGCGAGCGTTACGCTCTCGCGATTGTTCTCTGAGCCGAGATAGCCCACGACGACCTCGTGCGTCCCCGCCGGCACAGGCGTGAGCGTGAACGCACCGTCCGCGGCGGTGTAGGCCTCGAGCGCGCTGCCGGTGACGGTGACCTTGGCGCCGGCGAGGAGCGCGCCGGTGTTGGCGTCGGACACGTTGCCGAAGATCGAGCCGATGGTTTGCGCGTGGGTGAGCGCGGCCGCGCGCAGCCAGCCGCGCAGAAACAGCCAGCGCCGGCGCGAACGGGTCGGCGGCGGCATGGGGGTGCGGGGGTGGAGTGGTTTGGGTGGAGGAACCAAATTCGCAGCCGTCGGTGGCGGGTTCATGGCGGCGGCGTCACGATTCGGCGACGAAGCGCTGGAGGTCCTCCGCGAGCCGCCAGCCCGCGAATGAGACCGGGATCAGGCCGCCGGCCCGGCGGGTGAAACCGGATTGATAGCCCTGCGGTGGTTCGGTCGACCTCCGGCCGGCGCAGGATGCCGGGCGGCGCGGCGGGGCGTATGGCCGCGCTCAGAACGCCAGCCGTGCGCTGAGCGTGTAGGTCGTGGGCGGGTTGAGGGCGGCGCGGAAGAGCTGTCCGTCCGGGTCGCGGCGCACGAGCGTGTAGGGACTGGATTGGAGAAGATTCTTCGCGTTGAGCTGGAAGTCGGACTGGACGCCGCCGAGCCAGCGCGGGAGGCGCGTGCGGTAGCCGAGGAGGGCGTCGGCTTCGCGGCGGACTTGGGCGCGAAACAACTCGCCCGCGACGCTGCGGCCGATCACGGGGGCCGAGCCGTAACTGAGGCCACCGCCGAAGAAGAGGCCGCGGGCGCGCCCCTCGCGGATTTCATAGCGTGTGAAGCCGCGCAGCTCGAGCTCGCGGTGGCCGATCGTGCCCTTGTTCTCGACCGCTGTGGTCGAGGCGAGCCAGCTCTGATAGTCGAGAATCTCCTGCGCGACCGTCACGCCAGCCACGGTCTGAAGCGACTGCGCCGCGGGCGTGCGCCAGAGGGGCAGCACCTGTGCAGCGGCGGGACGGCTGCGCTTGAGCATGTTGGTCTGGACGGAAGTAGAACGGGAGCCGCTGAGCAGGAGCCGCCACGACGACGTGAGATTGGCCGTGATGTTGAGCTCGAGGCCCTGGGTGGAAAGGTCCGCGAGGTCAAAGCCATCGCCGGTAAAGCGCACGGCGTTGGCTGGCGCGATGAGACCGGCTGCGAGCATCACATCCATGATGCGATTGTTCCTTTCGGAGACATTGTTGGCGCCGAAAGCCGCGGCCTGATCGACCGAGTCGTTAGTGAACCGGCCGGCGCGCACGAAGACGCGGCCGCTGAAGAGCGAGACCAGGACGCCGTAGTCGCGGCCCTGGCCGGCGTTGAGCGGGAGAGGCGAGCTGTTGGGGATCAGCGTGACGGTGGTGCCGGGAGGCAGCGCGTTTTCGGAATAGTTGGCGTAGAGCGAGAGCCAGGGCAGGGGTTTGGCGACGGCGCCCCAGGAGAGGCGCTCGAAGTCGTAGGGCGAGGCCGGTGGCGCGGCTCCGAGGAAGCGCAGCGGCCCGAGCGAATCCGGGCGCGAGGCGACCTGGGTATTGGGGTTGTTGGTGGGCCGCGCGTAGCTGGTAAGCTGGGTGGAGCGCCAGCCCACGGTGGTCACGAGACGATCCTGCAGAAAATAACTCTGCAGGCTCGCGAGTCGCCCGTCCGTCCGGCCCCACTGGTCGTTGAGTTCGTTGTAGGCCCAAGTGGTGGAAAACGTGCGCGGAGCGGCGCCGGGGTCGAGCATCACGCTGAGGGTGCGCGGGAGCGTGCGGAAATCCGGCGCGGCGAACTGAGACAAATCGGACGCGTTGGTGATGTAGCGGCGCGTCCAAACCTGGTTGACGGTGTTTTGCGGCTGCGGGTTGAACGGCGAACCGTCGAGGACCAGAAAGCCGACGTGGCGGGGATTACCGGTGTTGTCGCGGCTGGCGAGACCGGCGAAGGAGTGGCGGCCCCACTTCCCAAGGTCGAGCGTGTAGGAGGCGGTGAGGCGGAAGCGCTCGCCGCTGTCGCGGGCGCGGCGGAGCACCCAGCGCGTCTCGGTGTAATACAGACCAGCGTAGGGATTGGCGGCGCCGTCGCGGAAGGTCTGCCCCGGCTCGGCAAGCACGCGGAAAACATCGTGTGTGGTATCGTAGACATCGTGATCGCGCAGCTCGTTGAGCGCGCCGAACTCGAGGAAGAGGTTCCTGGCCGGTTCGAGTTCGACGAAGGCGCCAAGGCTCTTCTGCTTGAATTCGCTCGTGCCGCCGGGCCCAGCGAAGCTGGCCGTCTCGGGAAAAGGGTTCACCCGGTCGAACGCCGCCCAATCGCCCGGAAGAATGACGGAGTTGTTGCGCGTGGCGAGGGGCTGGCTGAAGACGGTCTGGGAGAAATTACGCCACGCGTTGTCGTTGGCGACGTAGGTGACGCGGGTGAGCGCACCGCGGCGGCCGATGCCGCGGGCCGCATCGGCCGGTGCGGTGCCGGATGCGACGAGCGGGGCACCGCTGAGTTTCCAGAGCGAGACGTTGTCGAACGGCGCGTAGAAGCGGGAGAGGGTGTTGCGGCCGTGGCCCCACTCGGTGTCGACGCGCACCGTGAGCCGGTCGACCGGGCGCCACGTCGCGGCGAAGGCGAGGCGGTCGTTGCCCGACTCCATGTGCTGCTGCCAGCCGCGGGCGCGGCTCGTGAGACCGTTGAAGCGGAAGGCGAGGCGCGGGGTGAGGCGCTGATTGTGGTCGACGTGGAAACGGAGGAGCTCGTGATTGTCCGCGGTGAGCGCGATCGCGGTGAACGTGCGGGCAGGGCGGGCGGTCTTCGTGGACGTGTTGAGGATGCCGCCGGCGCCGCCAAGGCCGAAGAGAATGGCGTTGGGGCCGCGGGCCTCCTCGAAGCGCTCGGCATTGAATGTGTCGGGGATGATCGCGGTGCCGAAATAATTGCGCGCGCGCGACGCCTGCTGGCCGCGGATCCGGAACTGGAACCCGCCGGTGTCGATCGAGATGCCCTGCGCGTTGGCCGTCTGGTCGGTCCGCTCCGGCACGGCGGAGGCGGAGTAGCGCATGAGGTCGGCTTCGCCGAAGGCGTTGAGGTCGGTGATGAGTTCGGGCGTGAACACCGAGATGGCATTGGGTACGTCGGCGAGGTTCGTCCGCA